>JAFUOZ010000002.1 GCA_017481565.1 Oscillospiraceae bacterium
ATGCCGACTCTCTTAGCACGGCCTCTCACGTTCATGGTGTTAACGCTTGCGACCTGAACGCCGAAGAGCTCTTCAACAGCCTTAGCGATCTCGATCTTGTTAGCGCATTTAGCAACCTTGAAAGTGTACTTGTTTTCCTGCAGACCGCCCATGCTCTTTTCAGTGATGATGGGCTTGATTACGATGTCCTGTGCAGTCATTATGCATACACCTCCTCAATTTTTGCAACTGCGTCCTTAACAACAACGAACTTGTCGTAGTTGAGGATGTCGTAAACGTTGATTGTGTTTACGAGAGCAGTCTTAACGCCGGGGATATTTGCAGCACTCTTGATAACCTTGGAATCAACCTCAGGCATAACAATGAGAGCCTTGCCCTGAGCGCCTACAGCGCCGAGCATCTTAACCATATCCTTGGTCTTGTACTCGTTCATAGTGATGCTGTCGAGAACGATCATATCGCCTGACAGAACCTTGGAAGAAAGAGCAGACTTGATAGCAAGTCTTCTCAGCTTCTTGTTAACAGTGAAACGGTAAGATCTGGGCTTGGGGCCGAGAGCAACGCCGCCGTGTGTCCACTGGGGAGCTCTTGTTGAACCCTGTCTTGCATGACCTGTACCCTTCTGTCTCCAGGGCTTTCTTCCGCCGCCGCTTACCTCAGTACGGGTAAGAGTGGACTGTGTGCCCTGTCTCTGGTTAGCAAGGTAATTTACAACCATTGTGTGCATAGCGGAAACATTGGGTGTAATACCGAAAATTGCATCTGACAGCTCAATGGTGGAAACCTCATTACCTGTCATATCTAAAACCTTCATGTTAGGCATTACTGCTTCCTCCTTCCATTAAGCCTTCTTGACGCAGTCAACGATAGTAACAACGCTGTTCTTGGGACCGGGGATAGCGCCCTTGATAGCGATGAGGTTGTTCTCTGCGTCAATCTTTACGATTTCCAGATTCTGAATAGTAACTCTTTCAGCACCCATGTGACCGGGGAGCTTCTTACCCTTGAATATACGAGAGGGTGAGGAGCAAGCGCCCATGGAACCTGCATGTCTGTGTACAGGGCCTGTACCGTGAGTTTCCTTCAGACTGTGCTGGTTGTTCTTCTTGATTGTACCCTGATAGCCCTTACCCTTTGAAGTACCGCATACATCAACGATGTCGCCAACCTCAAAAGTATCAGCCTTAAGGATATCGCCTACGTTCATAGTGTCAGCATTTTCAAGTCTGAACTCCTTAAGAGTTCTCTTGGCTGCAACGTCAGCCTTCTTGAAGTGACCTGCCATAGGCTTGTTTACGAGCTTTTCGCGGATATCGCCGAAACCGAACTGTACTGCGCTGTAGCCGTCATTTTCAACGGTCTTCTTCTGAACTACAACACAAGGGCCGGCTTCAACAACTGTTACAGGAACGATTTTTCCTGCCTCATCGAAGATCTGTGTCATACCGATCTTCTTGCCGATGATTGCCTTTGTCATTATTTTTCCTCCTTACGGTTATTGGTTGAGAAAACCTCAACATGACCCACGGGTTTCATCTTGACGGAAATAGCTTTCCGTATGAAGCTTACTTAAGCTCCATTACGATGTCAACGCCTGCGGGGAGTTCAAGACCCTGAAGTGCCTCAGTAGTCTTTGCAGTAGGTCTGAGAACGTCGATAAGTCTCTTATGAGTTCTCTGCTCGAACTGCTCACGGCTGTCCTTATACTTGTGTACAGCACGGAGAATTGTGATGATCTCCTTGTCTGTAGGCAGAGGAATAGGACCTGATACCTTAGCACCGCTGCGCTTAGCTGCCTCAACGATCTTTGCCGCTGCGGAATCAACTATCGCATGGTCATAGCCTTTAATTCTGATTCTGAGTTTCTCATTGACTGCCACTGTGATTCGCCTCCTAAATAAAATTTGTTTTTGTTGGGGGACGATAATGTAACATTTCGTTTACACGCCGCCGTGTGTTTCGCACATTTTTCCGTGAAAAAATCCCGATAACCACATCGGTTTCGGGGCTGTACACACACTGCGCATAAAAATACGCACAGAACTTGCCTGCAAGAGGATAACCTCTTACGGTTCAAGCACATACCGTGTTCAATATTACAGCCGCCCAATTTAAAATCGGACATACTCTGCGGAAATTCCCCGACGCACCGTCGGCCACCTCCCGCTTCATCGCATATCTGTTGCAGTCACGCAAGATATATTTTAGCACACATTCTCACGCTTTTCAAGTGTTTTTCAAAATTTTTCTCTCTTTTTCACGTAGAATTATGCTCATTTTATCCCGCACTTTATATGCACTTCTCACAAAAACACATTATTTTATGAATATACTTAACATTTTCTTCCGATTTATACATTCACGGGCATATTTTTTACGGTATAACGGAATCAGCAAAAACTCCGTTATACCGTACAGTCATATTCACTGCCCCATAACCGATTTAGCAAATCCCAGAAGCTCCTTTGCCTCTGCCGCAAACTGCGGAGCAGAAGCTGCAAACATACGGAGCGCCTGCACAAAATCCCTGCTTTTATTAACCGCACAGCTGTATGCATAAATATAGTATGCCGCCGCCATAGCCTGCCCCTCACCCAGAAGAGAAGAAACCTGCGCCGCCGCCTTCATGCAGTCATAAAGCCGCATATACCCCCGCTCCCCCGATGCATATTCACTGCAGGCAGCCTCATACGCCATATCAGCCGCACGTGCAAGACTTGCCCTGTCCGCATAAAGCTGCTCATACTCTGTGGCGGCATATCTTTCACGGTCACGGTTCAGCCTTTCATAAAGCTGAGCATACGCCGCAAAAGCCTCTGCACATTCCCTGTGCCTTCCCGTCGAATAGAGACACACACCCTTATTATAGTATATCTCCAGATCCAGCCCCTGCTCCTCATGCCCGTCAGAATATTCCTCTGCGGTTTTCAGTGCCTCATCATATTCCTTTAGCAGAATATGAGCCGTAACACGCCTTGCAAGCAGGATATATCTATATATCCCTCCTGCTTTTCCGCCGTTTTCCGTACAGAATTCTATGCATTGTCTGAATTCTCCCAGATTCATATACCCGTCGGCGATCTGCGTTATCAGAGTATCGGTAATATTCCCCGCTCCGTATTCAAGCATAAGAAGCTTTAAATTCCGCCTTGACTTTTCCTCATTCACGCCGTTTTCACGCACATATCCATAGTGGTCAACATGAAATCCCAGCATTTTCACAGGCTCATATATAGGATAAAGTCCCTCATGTACCCTGCCCTTAAAACGGGTTTCAGGAAAAATACGTGTCATACGGCTTATATATGCATCTGCATATCCGCCGCCCTCCTGCGAATAATAATTCCGTTGGATATATGCCGCCGAGCGATATTTTTTATACTCCCCCGAATTAAAAAAATCCGCAAGCTTTTCAGGCTCACAAAGATATTCATCTGCATCAAGGAACATATACCATTTTCCCTTTGCTGCCTTAAATGATTCATTTCTTGCGGCGGAAAAATCATCACACCACTCAAACCGCTGAAAAACGTCCGCATATTTTTCAGCCACCGTATCTGTACCGTCATCGGAGCCTGTATCGGTAATAATCAGCTGAAAATCCATAAGCTTTCTCAGCTCCGAAAGAGCGTCCATACATTTTTGGATATGCTTTATTTCATTTTTTACTATAAGTGCTATCGTCAGAAGCATTTTTTTCACCTCACCGGAGATTTATTTATTATAGTATACCACAAACCCGTATTTTTGGCAACCTGTGTTTTTTCATAAGTGCATAATACACCGAAAAAGCTGTATCAAAAAATAATGTTTAAGTCACAATCAACAAAAAAATATATACATACTGGACAAACTCATCAAACCATGCTATAATAATATGTATTTATAAAATATGGAGGTCTATCATAAATGTCTTATATATCAAAAAGCAAGAGAATTTCCGCTGCGTTTATCGCTGCAGCTATGGCTGCTTCCATGACAGCCTGCGGAGAGGATACTATCTACTGCGGCACATCTCAGGGTGAGGATATCCCCTCGGGACTTTACATCTATTATCTTATGGACGCATACTTTGAAGCAACACAGACACTCACAGAACAGCAGAATTCCGGTGAAACCACCGAGACCGATGTTTTTGCCATCACCATAGATAATGTAAACGCACGTTCATGGATCGCATCCGAAGCACAGGACAGTCTCCGCGAGCATCTTGCGATCGAGCAGAAATTCAACGAATACGGCCTTACACTTTCCGAGGAAGAAATTCAGGCTGCCGAAATAAACTGCGAATCAATGTGGGACTATTACGGCGAATTCTACGAGGGCTACGGCATCAGTCAGGAATCCTTCCTCAGAACATATCTTAACGGTCTTAAATCGGATATGCTCTTTGAATATGTATACGGTGAAAACGGCGAGCGTACAGTTCCCGATGAAACCATCAGGGACTACATGAAGGAAAACTACGCTCTTGTAAATTATATTTCCATGAATCTTGTTGACGGCGAAGGCAATCTGCTTAAGTCCGAGGGCAAGACCGAGCGTATGAACATGGCAAAGGATTATGTTGAACGTGCAAAGAACGGCGAGGATTTTGATGCTCTCGTACAGGAATATCAGGAATTCTATAATAACATGGTAGCCGAAGCACAGGCAGCAGCAGCTGAAGCAGACACAGCAGAAGAGGTCACCGAAACAGCTGTTGTTACAGACAGTGCCGCAGAGGACGAAGCTCCCGCCGAAACATCGGGTGCAGTAACAGCAGCAGAAGAAGCTGTAACAACAGTATCCGAGGAAACGACCGCATCCGAAGAAACAACAACCGCTTCCGAGGACACATCAGCTGTAACATCAGAGGAAACTACCGCCGAAACAACAGTTTCCGAGACCGAAGCCGTAACAACCTCCGAAGAGACATCGGCAGAAACAAACGCATGGGTAGGCGAGGAGGAAGCAGCAGCCGAGGGCGAGCTTATCCTTGATACCGATGATGCAGCAGTAACAGCAAGCAACAAGCAGGTAATAAAGAAGGATTCGGGTATTCCCGATGAAACCGTAAACGCAAAGATATTTGAAATGGAAACAGGCGACATCACCATCGTTGAAGAGGACGAATATTACTATGTTGTCTATAAAATGGATATCTTTGAAACAGATGACTACTATGAGTCCACAAAATCATCACTTCTCTTTGAAATGCGTGAGGACGACTATAACACCCTTCTTTCCGAATGGGCAGCCGCAGTTGATTTCACGATCAACGAAAAGGCGGTGGAGCGCTATCAGCCCGACAAGTTCGCCGAGGAAGAAGAACAGTAATTTTTAAGAATAACAGCCGCTTTCCGTTACGGAGAGCGGCTTTATCTATACTTCCTCCAAAAATTGCAAACCAAATTATTAACATAGGGAAAATTTTTATTTTCCTATTGCAATTTCGGTAATAATACGCTATAATGGTAATATAAAGATTGTTAAATTTTAATCAGGAGATGTACACAGCTGCATCTCAAAAATTAATGGAGGTAGATAAAAATGGCAAAATTAGTTTCTGCTAAGGATATGCTCAACAAGGCTCGTGAGGGCAAGTATGCGGTAGGTCAGTTCAACATCAACAACCTTGAGTGGACAAAGGCTATCCTTCTCACAGCACAGGAGCTCAACTCTCCCGTTATCCTCGGTGTATCTGAGGGTGCAGGCAAGTACATGTGCGGCTACACAACTATCGTTGGTATGGTAGAGGGTATGCTCAACGAGCTGAACATCACAGTTCCCGTTGCTCTTCACCTTGACCACGGCTCCTTCGAGGGCGCAAAGGCTTGCATCAATGCAGGCTTCTCTTCCATCATGTTCGACGGTTCACACTATCCTATCGACGAGAACATCGCTAAGACAACCGAGCTTGTTAATGCATGTAACGTTCTCGGCATTTCTCTCGAGGCTGAGGTAGGTTCCATCGGCGGCGAAGAGGACGGCGTTGTAGGCGCAGGCGAATGTGCAGATCCCGACGAGTGCAAGAGCGTTGCAGACCTTGGCGTAACAATGCTCGCAGCAGGTATCGGCAATATCCACGGCAAGTACCCTGAGAACTGGGCAGGACTTTCCTTCGATACTCTCGCAGCTATCAAGGAGAAGGTAGGCGATATGCCTCTCGTACTCCACGGCGGTACAGGTATCCCCGCAGAGATGATCAAGAAGGCTATTTCTCTCGGCGTTGCTAAGATCAACGTTAATACAGAGTGCCAGCTTGCTTTCGCTGCAGCTACAAGAGAGTATGTTGAAGCAGGCAAGGATCAGCAGGGCAAGGGCTTCGACCCCAGAAAGCTTCTCGCACCCGGCTTCGAGGCTATCAAGGCTACAGTAAAGGAAAAGATGGAGCTCTTCGGTTCCGTAAACAAGGCATAAGTCTTATTTTCCGTAAATTAAAATGTAAAGGCTCCGCTTTCGGTGTATCATACATCGGAAGCGGAGCTTTTATTTTTTCTTGTTTTCGGCTGAAACAGCCTTCCCGAATTCAATTTTTCCGTGCTTTTCCTCAAACTGTTCAATGCAGTCACGGATAAGTACGATTATCTGACCGTTTGCCGACCGAGCCTCATAATCTGCCACATAATGCAGCTTATTGAGCATTTCCTCGTCAATTCTTATGGATAAGCTTTTTATTGACATAAAAATCTCCTTTTTCATTTATTATGACTTTATTTTAACATCATTATGTGTTATAATTGATTTTATAAACCCAAAACAAGCTTATAATAAATTCAAAGTGAGGTCAATATGAAGGTTGCTGTAATAGGTTCAAGAGGATTAAGTGTATCTGATATAGGAAAATATCTACCAAAAGAAACTACAGAAATAATATCAGGCGGAGCAAAAGGTGTTGACAGCTCAGCAAGAAACTATGCTACAGAAAACAATATCAGGCTTACAGAATATTTTCCCGAATACACAAAATATGGAAGATCAGCCCCGTTAAAGCGAAACATAACTATTATCGAAAATGCAGATATTGTTCTTGCATTCTGGGACGGAAAATCAAAAGGAACAAAATTTGTAATTGACAACTGTTATAAAAATGGTATCAAAATAAACGTATATATAAATCAAAACAATGAATTCATCAAAATAATACCACATAACTAATTGACAATAATTTCAAACCATGGTATCATAAATAAAAACATCGGAAAGGCAGTTCTATGAATAAGAAAAAACTGAAAAAAACAATCCTGTATCTTCTTACAATACCATTACCGATCATAGCCATTCTGCTGATAACCGACTATATAGCCTCGTGGCACGGCGAAAAGGAATATATTTCCCCCGACAATAAACACATAGTGACAATAACCTCAGATAAATCAAACGCCTTTGACGCACCCTACAGTATACGGATAGCAGACAAGGAGCGTCCCCACACAGCCTATGACTTTTACGTTTACAGCATAAGCGAAGAGCCTACGGTAAGCTGGAACGGAAACACGGTAACTGTAAAATATCCCGACAGAAAGGGCACTGAAGCCGTATACGAGATAGAAATATCGGAAAAAGACGGGATTTATCCCGATGCTCCCCCAGTAAAAAATATCACCTCCGCAGACGGAAACGTCAATGTAGAGATCGAGGATAACTCCCTTTATCTTCATCACGAGCCCGATTATTATCATTATACCGTATATAAAAACGACCATATTTACATGAGCTTTGACTGTTCGGAGGAATATATCACCGAAAAAAACGAAAACGCCGTATACTTATCCTACGAAACCAATCACAGACTTAAATTCAGAATAGTATAAAATGCTTCTGCAAAACGCAGGAGCATTTTTTTATTTGCCTGTCATAATCATCGGACTTGCCGAATATACTTTATCAAACGATAAAGTCTTAAGGAACCGCTGATTAAATCGATTATCGCCCCACTCAGTCAATTTTGCCGCTGCGGCAAAGTATTTTCGTGCGGCGTAATCGATGGCTGCGCCTTTAATCAGCGTTTCCTTAAAAGAATGGAGAATACCTATGAGCTTAAAAATCAATACCGAGCAGCTTTGCTCACGGGAGATCATCTGCCGTACCGCCGAGGAACAGCCTGTTGAGCTGGACTATATCCTTCCCGATTATTACCCCGAGATATTCCGCATAATCCGCTGTACCGCCGAGCCAAGCATAATTTCAAGCACAATAGGCGGCGACCGACTTAATTATGAGCTTTGCGTTCTTATCAGGATAATCTACTGCGGCACTCAGGGAATGAGACTCAGCACCATTGAAAGAAAAATGACATTTTCACGCTCCGTTCCCCTTGAAAAAACAGGAGTAGGAATGTGCGCCCAACTTATTCCCACCGCCGATTACATAAATTGCCGTGCCGTTACAGGCAGAAGAGTAGATATTCACGGAGCAGTGGGAATAGCCGTTACCGTCACTGCGGAATCAGTCACCGATGCCGTATCTGACGCTTTCGGAAATAATATCCTGCTTAAAAAAAGCCCCGTTATCTGCCCCTCCCCAGGAATATACGCCGAAAAAAGAGTGACCGTCACCGAGGAATACACCCCCGACGGAACAAAACCTGCAGTTCTTGATATACTTCGTGCTTCCGCAGCGGTAATGTCTTCGGATAAAAAGATCATATCAGGCAAGCTTGCGGCAAAAGGCGAATTAAAGATAAATATCCTCTGCTCTGTTTCCGAAGAACTGCCCGACGGAGGCACAAGAACCGTTCCCGATGCCATGCAGCTGACCGTCCCCTATTCTCATATCATGGATATGGAAGGACTTGATGACCGATACGAGACCCGTGTAGACGTTACTGCCGAAAGCTGCACAGTCCGTCCCAAATCAGACGGCAGCGGAGAAGGAAATGTTCTTGAATGTGAGATCATGCTTCTGATACGCTGTGCAGCCGAAAGATACGAGGAAAAATATATCGCCTCAGACGAGTTTTCCACCACCTGCATCACCGAACACACCACCGAAAGCATAAAGCTTTCAAAGGTCCCCCTTCTTGTAAATCAGACAAGACAGATCAAGGGTACAGCCGAATACCGCGAAGGAAATATCGACTGTATCTATGATGCATGGTGTGAGGTCATATCCTGCCGTACATCACGTGAGGAGGACGGAAGCTTTTCCGTTTCGGGAAAGGCGGTAGGCTGTATCATGGCATACAGCACCTCGGGAGAACCTGTTATCTGCACCGCCGATATGCCCTTCAGCTTTGACGGGATAACCCCCTCAGGACTTTCCCCCGATGCATATATCTATGTAAAAGCCGCTCCCGTAAGCTGTTCCTATAATCTGATATCGGATAACAGTGCCGAAATAAAAGCAGAGCTTAAAATATGTGGCGAGATCAGGGATTTTTCCTCAGTGACCGCTCTTACCTCAATAACTGCCGATGAAGCTGCTCCGCTGCCCGTAAATTCCGATGCAGCGCTTAAGCTATATTTTGCCGAAAAGGGCGAAGATCTGTGGGAGACCGCCAAACGCTGCCGTACATCACCCACACTTATAATGGAGGAAAACGGTCTTACATCTGAAATAATGCAGGAAGACGGAATGATAATCATTCCGATAGCTGATTGATTTTCTGAAAGGAAGAAGCACAATGATAAAAACAGATATATACAGCGATATTGCAAAGCGTACAGACGGGGATATCTATATCGGAGTGGTAGGGCCCGTCCGCACAGGAAAATCCACATTTATAAAACGTTTTATGGAAGCACTTGTTATCCCCAATATTGAGAGCGATTACCGTAAGGGCAGAGCCGTTGACGAACTGCCCCAGTCCTCCGCGGGACGAACCATAATGACCACCGAGCCGAAATTTATTCCCGAGGAAGCGGCGGAGGTAGCTATCGGAGATACCGCCCGATTCAATGTACGCCTTATCGACTGTGTAGGATATATAGTCCCCGGCGCAGTGGGATATATTGAAAACGAAGCACCCCGAATGGTAATGACCCCATGGTTCGATGAGGAGATACCCTTCAATATGGCAGCCGAGGTAGGCACCCAGAAGGTGATAAACGAACACAGCACCATAGGTCTTGTAGTCACCTCAGACGGTACGATAACAGATATTCCCCGCGAAGAATACGCCGAGGCTGAACAGCGTGTAATAAACGAGCTGAGAGGAATAAACAAGCCCTTTGTGGTACTTATGAACAGCACCCACCCCATGTCAGCGGAAACAAGAGCAATGTGCGAAGAGCTTTCGGAAAAATACTCCGCAGCAGTAATGCCTGTCAGCTGTATAGATATGACCGTAGATGATATAAACGAAATTTTAAAGCAGGTGCTTTTTTCCTTTCCCGCAAAGGAGATAGATATCTCCATGCCACGCTGGATAAACGGACTGTCACCGGATCACTGGCTTAGAAACGAGATCTACGGAGCTGTAAAAAAAGCAGCACAGGGAGTTTCCACGGTAAGAGATGCTGAAAAGGTAGCGGATGAGCTGCGCAGCTGTGAGGATATTATCCGCTGTGACCTGAGAAGCATCGACCTTGGCAGAGGCAGTGCGGAAATCGTAATTTCACTGAAAAACGAGCTTTTCTATCGTATCATAGGCGAAGCAACAGGCATTGAGATAAAATCGGAAAGCGACCTTCTTCCCTTATTAAAGGAGCTTATCGGAATAAGAGAAAAATATTCCAAGATAGAAAATGCACTTAAGGAGGTAGAAGCAACAGGCTATGGAATAGTAATGCCGTCTATTGATGAATTGTCTCTTGAAGAACCTGAAATAGTCCGTCAGGGAGGAAAATACGGTGTCCGCCTGAGAGCCTCCGCTCCGTCGATACATCTTATGAAAGCGGATATAATCACCGAGGTAAGCCCCATAGTAGGCTCAGAAAAGCAATCCGAGGAGCTTGTAATGTATCTGCTACGTGAGTTTGAGGAAAGCCCGGGCAAGATATGGTCAAGCAATATTTTCGGAAAATCACTTCATGAGCTGGTCAACGAGGGACTTCACAACAAGCTTTACCGTATGCCCATGGACGCAAGAATGAAACTGCAGGAAACCCTTGAACGTATCATCAACGAGGGCTGCGGAGGACTTATCTGCTTTATACTGTGATCAATGCGTAATTCGCAATTCGCAATGCGCAATTCGTAATGCGCAATTCGTAATGCGCAATGCGCAAGCGAAATCAGGATACCACAATTTTCCCCACAAAAAATCCCCTATGGCGAGCTTGCCACAGGGGATTTTTTTATAAATTAACATTTTAATTGCGAATTGCGCATTGCGCATTGCGCATTTCATATAACTTCTTTAAGGATAAGATAAGCACAGCCCGTAATAGCCTTAGCCTCTATGTAATCACGGTCAACGGTATAATTACCGCTTTCAAGCATATTTTTCAGTTCACTGATACGCTGGAAACCGTTCACTGCCTCATGCATATCGGGGATAACAAAATAAGACTTCTGCATGATATGCCTTACTTCTGTACGTATTCCCGCAGGGATCTTTTCGGTATTTTCCGTATGCTCAAACTCAAAATCACCGAAGGGAAGCTGCCTGTCAAGCTTTACGGCAATGTCCCTTGCCGCCTGATGACCGAATACCAGAGCTTCAAGCAGTGAATTTGAAGCAAGACGATTATTTCCGTGAACACCCGTGTGAGAACATTCTCCCACCGCATAAAGCCCCTTGACAGATGTCTCACTGTTGATATTGACATTGATACCGCCCATAAGATAATGATGACATGGATATATAGGAATACGGTCCTTAGTCATGTCGATACCATGTTCAAGAAGCTTTGAATATATCATCGGGAAACGGTTTCTGATAAAATCAGGGTCCTTGTGAGTAATATCAAGATAAAATTCGTTGCTTTCCTGCTTTCTGCTTTCCATGATTATTGCGTGTGATACAACATCTCTGGGAGCAAGCTCCAGACGTTCATCATATTCATGCATGAAACGTTCACCCTTGCAGTTGAGAAGATAAGCGCCCTCACCTCTGACCGATTCGGAAATAAGGAAACACTCACGCTTTTCATGATCCGCAAAAGCGGTAGGATGAAACTGGATATAGGAAAGATTTTTTATCTGAGCGCCTGCCTCGCCTGCAATAACGATACCGTCACCTGTAGCAATGGCAGAGTTAGTGGTATAATCATAAATACGGCCGATACCGCCTGTAGCCATAACAAAATTACGGCAGCGGAAGGTTATATGCTCATCTCCCATAAGCAGATCAGCCGCAAAAATACCGTCTGTCTTTTTCAGCCTGCAAAGCTGAGTATTTTCCATAACGGTAATATTTTTACGTTCAAGAACAGCAGCCTGAAGCTTTGTGGTAAGCTCATAGCCTGTTGCGTCCTTGTGATGAAATATCCTGCGGCGGCAGTGACCGCCCTCTAAGGTACGGCTTAAGGAGCCGTCGGGATTACGGTCAAAATCCACGCCCAGCTCAATAAGCTGAGCCATTTCATCGGCTGCATTCGTAACCAGAAGATTGACCGAATCGGGATTATTCTTAAAACCGCCTGCGATTAGAGTATCATTTGTATGAAGTCTTATATTATCGTCCTCAGGCATATAAACAGCAGCAACGCCGCCCTGAGCAAGTGAGCTGTTGCAGAGTATAAGCTCACGCTTTGAAATAATCAGAATGTTCATATCCTCGGGCAGATTAAGAGCGGTATAAAGACCGCCTACTCCCGTGCCTGCGATTATAACATCATAATTTGTGTTCATTTTGTTTCTCTTCCTTTTAGTATACTATATTAAAAATGTTATACTTATTATATTATAGCATATTATTCCGTATTTTTCAAATATATTTTTACCGACTTTTTTATATATTTTTCTCGTTTAATTATATATTCCGACGATAACAGTGTACAGCGGACAATGAACAGCAGTCAGTGAATACAACACTTCATGTCACCTTTACATAAAGAATCCGCCCCGATAATGCGGAGCGGATATTTTTATATTACACGAAATTCGGTCTCGGTGTTTTTTCCGTCAGCAGATACAATAATTTTGTAAATACAAGAGGAAACTTTTTATTTAAAACATTCCTGTCATCATATCCCCCACATATAACTCCGAATGACCCGACTTATAAAAATCCGTAGTAAGTTCTTCATCAGACTCACCTCACTGTAAGAACCCAGTTCCTATAAGGAAATACCGCTACCCTGCTGTCATTGTTCAATAAATAAAATACTACCTTTTCTTCTGATTTATCATAATCTACCTCACAGGACACACCCTCCGAAAAAATAGCTTCCCATTCATCTTCAAGCTCTTCATCGGGACAAAGGCTCCAGTCCGTATAATCATGCTCCAGCACATATTCTGCTACAGAAATAAAATTACTGCGGTTAGGTTCGATATACTTAACGCTTACCAACTTATCCCTTGCCAGATCATAATCATTATAAGCAGCCTCTATCCTGCTCAGATTCTCGGTATACTGTTCATCTATGCTGATATCGACAGCATTGCAGACAACAAGCAGAGCAACACTTCCCAGAACCGCATATACACCGCCCAAAAGATTATCCTTAACTGTATAACGTAACCCTGTGATCTTTTCCAGGCGGTATTCACAAAGATCATCAACAGCCATATAAGGAATCAGTGCTATATATAAAAGGGGTAATGTACCAAAAATGAAATCAATATAGCTCCTAATGGTATACCCAAGAACACCGACACCCTGCTTAAAAGCGCATGCACAGAAAAGTGCCACTCCCAGAACAGGTACAGACATAGTTATCGCCTTTGCCGCAAATGTACTTTTGCTGTGTGGAACAAGAATAGCAGCAGGAATGAACGGCACAAGCCATACCCAACCCCAGCTCTCTTCAATAAAACTGATTAATATGTCTGACAGCACAAAAAACCAAATCAATACATATTCAAAGCTCAGCCGACCAAAAAATATAATAGAAAATATAAAATATACTACAAGCATTACCAAAGGGATATAAATATACTTAAGGTGAAAGCCTCCTCTTGAATTTCTGTCCGATACCGAGTATAAAAATGCTTTTAATCTATTGCCTGCGGCAGCTTTTTTCTTCTGCCTGATAAGTCCATGAATTCGTGTAAGCCTTACGGGAGCTGTAACAGTGCAGCTGTATTCTTCAATATCAAGCTCAGCGGTAACGGTATTTTCCCCGTCAGAAAAACGTACAATATAGGAGCTGCCCGAATATTCCTTTTTTTCGGTTATTTCATATTCGGGATATATTTCCATAAATTCATTACAGAATTCATCAAGTCCCTTTTTATCGGGGATTATTTTCACATCATATGTATAGTTCATACGTCCACCCTTTCGGTTTACTATAATATACCCATATTATAGCATATAAGTAAAATCATGTCAACCTGACAACAACATTTTTTGTATAAAATATAAATTTTCCGACAACAATAAATAACAGATAATAAATACCAAAACAGCCCATGCACCACAAGCCGAAGTATTTAAGGAAACGATGCTTACAGCATTAAGGAACCGCTGATTAAATCGTTTCACGACCCACTCAGTCACGTATTTTCATGGGTCTGAAACGATGCCTGCGGCTTTAATCAGCGCTTCCTTAATCAGCGCTTCCTTAATCAGTCAGCCTGACAGATTAATTTTGCTCAGACTTTTGAGGTTCTTTTCTTAATTCGGATTCCGCTATCATTTTGAAACCGCCTGCAGCGGCTGCCGCATAAAATCCTCTTAACTCACCGCTGCCCTCCAGAACTATACCCTCAATATGCTCCAGAGTTCTCTCATACTGCTCCGAAAAAAAGTTCAGCAGCTCCTCCTCACTCCTGTCCTTTAATAAGCTCTCCGTTATCTCCCCTATCCTCTGTATCGACAATACAGGCTTTAAGACACACACTATAAGCAGTCTGGATATATGCACCCTGGAATACCTCTTCTTGACAGGCGCAGGTATCACCCCATGCTTTACATAATTATTTATCATCGAAGGCGTTATCTCCCCCTCTGATGAAAAAGGCTCAATATATTTGTTCAATAACGTTATTACCTGATCCATGTACAGATCAATGTCAGGCAGCTCATTCCATCTGGGTAAATGTATCTCCATATATAAAACACTCCTTATTCTATCTGATATGTGTATTATATCATATACTACCGTAAATGACAATAGATTTATCATAAAAATATTTTATAATAGCAAAAACCTCTTGACAAAATCAGATTAACGATATATAATAGTTTTCAATACTAGATGCAACAATTATGCAAAGGCGATGATATAGACAATGAATTTTAAAAAGATAGTTATCTTAACAGGATATTACGGCTGCGGAAAAACAAATACCGCTGTAAATATCGCTCTTGATATGCGAAAAAAGGGAACTGTTTCAATAGTAGATATGGATATAGTAAATCCCTATTTCAGAACAGCAGATTTCAGACAGCTTTTCATCGAAAATAATATCTCAGCCGAACTGCCCTTATACGCCGCTTCAAATCTTGATATCCCCATACTTGACTATGATATGGAAAGGATAATCAATACCTCCGACTATACAGTTATAGATGCAGGCGGAGATGATGCAGGCGCAACCGCTCTCGGACGATACAAAAATATATTCGATAAGTATAAAACCGATACAGAATTACTGTACGTATACAGTGCATACCGAGGACTATCCCCCAAAGAAACCGTACAGCTGATGAAAAATATCGAAAACGCCTGCGGTATGAGCTGTACCGCACTTGTCAATAATTCAAATATGGGAACCGAAACCAATGAAGAATATCTGCAAAAGGGCGCAGATTTTTCCGCAGAGGTACAACAGCTTACAGGACTCCCCCTCCTGCTTGACTGTATATCCTGTCCATCAGAAAGAACAGGCTATCCCGTAAAAAGATTTGTAAAAATGCCATGGGAATAAGGACGGTGAAAGCTTATGATAACTATAAACCGTGAACGCTGCAAGGGCTGCGGCTTGTGTACTGATGTATGCCCTGCGAAAATAATCATGATAAAACACGACAAACCCAATTCAAAAGGATATTATACTGCAGAATGTACCGATAACGAACACTGCAGAAGCTGCAGAATGTGCGGCATAATATGCCCCGACTGCGCAATTACGATCTATAAAGGCGGTAAATAATATGGAAAGACTTCTTATGAAAGGTAACGAAGCACTTGCGGAAGCGGCAATAAGAGCAGGCTGTAAATGCTTTTTCGGATATCCCATAACTCCCCAGACAGAAATTTCCGCATATTTTGCAAAGAATATGCCAAAGCGTAACGGGGTTTTTCTGCAGGCAGAAAGCGAGATCGCCGCTGTAAATATGGTACTCGGAGCATCTGCCGCGGGAGTACGTGCAATGACATCAAGCTCCTCTCCGGGAATTTCCCTGAAAAGCGAGGGTATCTCCTATCTTGCCGCCTCTGACCTTCCCTGCGTTATTGTAAATGTGCAGAGAGGCGGACCGGGTCTCGGAGGTATCCAGCCCTCTCAATCGGATTATTTTCAGGCAGTAAAGGCGGCAGGACACGGAGATTTTCATCTTATAGTATACGCTCCCGCCTCTGTACAGGAAACTGTTGATATGACATACCTTGCCTTTGAAAATGCGGACCGATACCGTATGCCCGTTATGATATTATCAGACGGTCTTTTAGGTCAGATGATGGAGCCTGTCAGCTTTCCCGATACCGAAATAAAGCTGCCCGAAAAGGAATGGGCGTGCACAGGTCATAAGCACAGGCGTACACATAATATTATAAATTCGCTGTATCTGCAGCCGGATATGCTTGAAAAATCAGTAAACGACCGTTTTATGCGATATGAAAGGGTAAAATCGGAATGTACACTCTCCGAGGAATATTTATGCTCCGATGCTGATATAGTCGTGACCGCATTCGGTGCATCAGCGAGAATTGCCCGTTCCGCAGTAGATTCGGCACGGAAAAAAGGAATACGTGCAGGACTTTTCCGTCCGAAAACGCTTTATCCTTTTCCCGAAACCGAACTTAAAGCCTCTTGCAGAAATGCCTCAGCGGTATTATGCACTGAAATGAACATGGGACAAATGGTATATGACATACGCCTTATTCTTGAAAATACACTGCCTGTTGAATTTTACGGCAGAACAGGCGGAAATATCCCTTCACCCGAAGATATACTGACACAAATTGAAAAAATGAACCGCCGTATCAAAGGAGGTGCCTTAAGTGGAAGCAGTATTTGACAGACCTCATGCCCTTTGTGACGTACCCACACATTATTGTCCCGGCTGTACACACGGAATAATCCACCGACTTATCGCCGAAGTACTTGACGAGCTTGATATCGAGGGCGACACCGTAGGAGTATGTCCCGTAGGCTGCTCAGTCATGGCTTATGATTATTTCGGCTGTGATATGATAGAAGCTCCTCACGGAAGAGCGCCTGCTGTTGCAACAGGCGTAAAAAGGGCATCTCCCGACAAAGTAGTATTTACCTATCAGGGCGACGGTGATTTAGCGGCGATAGGCACCTGTGAAACGGTCCATGCAGCGGCAAGACGTGAAAATATAACCGTCATCTTTATAAATAACACCACCTACGGCATGACAGGGGGACAAATGGCACCTACCACTATCCCGGGTCAGATAACCCAGACGTCCCCCTACGGACGAGACACTGCCATGCAGGGATATCCCATAAAAATATGTGAAATGCTTGCAGCAGTTGACGGAACAGCCTTTGTACAGAGAGTATCGGCAGACAGTGTACCTCATATTCTTGAAGCAAAAAAAGCGATACGCAAAGCCTTTGAAAATCAGCTGAACGGAATCGGATTTTCACTTGTAGAAGTACTATCCACCTGTCCTACAAACTGGGGCATGACGCCGTCAGCTGCAATGGAGCGCATACGAAAGGAGCTTATTCCATATTATCCTCTCGGCATATATAAGGATATAAGTAATCAGAGCAAATAAAGTACAGATATTATAATGAGGTGAATAAAAATGCTTACAAAGATAATATTATCGGGTTTCGGCGGACAGGGTATATTATTTGCGGGAAAAAACCTTGCCCTATGCGGAATGAATTCAGGCTGTGAGATATCATGGTTACCCTCATACGGACCCGAAATGAGAGGCGGAACTGCGAATTGTTCCGTATGTATATCGGACGATCCGATCGGTTCTCCGTTAGTAACCGTACCTGATATAGCGGTAGTAATGAATACGCCGTCATTTGACCGTTTTGAGCCTGTTGTTGCAAGCGGCGGACATTTATTTGTTGACAGTTCAATGACGGACAGAGTTTCCGCACGAAATGATATACACTGTCATTATATAGCCGCATCGGAAACAGCGGAGAAAAACGGAATATCGGGAATGGCGAATATAATCATTCTGGGCAGAATGATAGCGGAATGTAAGGAGCTTTTACCATGGATAACAGTTGATACGGTAAAAGGTGCAGTAAAAGGTTTAGTATCGGGCAATAAAGAGAAACTGATAACCCAGAACATGACAGCACTGTCAATAGGAGCAATAGGAGCAGCATCATAAAAAGAATAAAGACCCAAGACAAGTGGTCAAGCTGACTCCAGCTTGCGAGGGGGTCAAGGGGGGCGAGGAGCCACCCTTGCGGGGTTCAAGGGGCAGCGCCCCTTCAACACGAACAAATGATATCAATAAGCGGAAAAGCCGAAAACGAAAAGCTACTATAAAAAGCCGCCCATTCAAAAAGTGTAAAAATACGCTTTTTACAAAAATCCGTTCTAAAATAATCCTGAAGGTACTAATTCGGGGCGGCTTTTTGCAATAAACAGCAATCGCAGCCCGGCTGCGATATGCGCATTTATTGCACGAGCCGATAGGCTCGCCCGTTGTAAATCTAAGGCTGCAAAATAAACGGACAGGATTTTTACTTTTAGCAGGTAAATCTATGCTGTATAAAGAATCCGCATTTTTTCTTTTCACTATTTTGCGAATTCACTTGATTTTATTTCAATAATCGGTTATAATGATAATTGCGAATTGCACATTACATTAACCGAAAGGAAACACTATGAAAACCGAAAGCATTATTTTCGATATGGACGGAACCCTCTGGGACAGCGCCGCAAATGTAGCTGCTTCATGGAACGATATCCTTAAAACCGCTCCCGATATAGACCTTACTCTCACTGCTGATGATATAAAAAGCATTATGGGTCTTACAATGGACGCAATAGCCGACAAATTTTTCAGCTCACTCCCCCAAGAACGCCGCTTACAGCTTATGGACCAATGCGGCTCTCACGAAAACGACTATCTGCGTGTTCACGGCGGAACTCTCTTTGATGACCTTGAAAAAACACTTTCCGTCCTTTCTGCACATCATCGTCTTTTCATCGTAAGCAACTGTCAGTCAGGCTACATTGAAGCATTCCTTGAATATAATAATTTCGGAAAATACATCACCGATCATCTTTGCTGGGGAGATAATCAACTGCCCAAAAGCGAAAATATCCGTCTGATAATGACCAAAAACAACATCACCGACGGAGTTTACGTAGGAGATACCCAGGGCGACTGTAACAGCGCATATTCTGCCGGTACACGCTTTATCTATGCCGCATACGGCTTCGGCACCGCCGACCGATACGACTGCGCGATCAACTCCATAAGCGAGCTTATAAACATAATAGAATAAAAAAACGGGAGATCACCCTTATCGGACGATCTCCCGTAATTATTTTATTCAGCCTTGGCTATATCCTCTTCCTCAACCTCGGCATCATCTTCATCAGACGCTCTGTGAGGTGATGAGCTTACAATACTTATAGCCTTGACTATAGCTATATCCATATCAACATTTCTCTGCCTGATAGTACTGTTGATACGTGAAATAAGCTGTCCCTGCTTGGAATTTACATACATAGGCTTAAGATTATTCAGTGCAAACGCAAGCATATCAAGATAACACTGCTCACACTTGCAGCAATCCGACTCCTGCAGAAGCTCAGTAAGCTTCTGCCTTGCAATGATCTCAGTCATATTGATAAGTGCCATAAACAAAACTCCCTATCTTTCCTGTTCTCAATGGGACAGGCTATTTTTACAGGATCACACCTGACCGTCAACGCCTCTTGCCATAACCTCAAGACACATTCTGCCGTTATGGTAAGGACACTTCCACTCATTCACCATTGTGACCTTAGGCATAGGCTTGCCTTCAAAATCCACCTCAGCCCACCATTCACTGCCGTCACGCTTATCAACCTGAACATCTCTGACCCACTTCCATACAGTGCAGGCTGTGTCAAGATATTTCTTATCGCCCGAATGTTCGTATGCATTGATAAAGCCGACAATACTTTCAGCCTGTACCCACCATACTCTCTTACGGTCTATCTTGTTATCCTCACGCTCATTATTGACAGCGCCGTTTTCAAAAGCGATATTATATATCTTTTCAGCGATCTTAAGATTGATCTCACGCCATTCCTTAATAAGCTTTTCATCGCCGAGGGTCTCACAAGCCCTGTCGATAAGCCATGTAGCCTCAATATCGTGACCATAGGAATGAATATCACCGATAACATTCATATCTTTATCAAAGAAAACAAGAAGCTTGTTATTTACAGCATCAAAGATCTTATTCTTTGATATATCAAGTAAGAACCTGAGTCTTTCAGCGATCCTTTCGTCCTTTGCGGCCTCATAGAATACAGTATATCCTTCAATAAGATGAAGTACCGTATTCATTGTCTTGTCAGCCATAAGACCGTTTTCGGAAAGTGCATCATTATCCGTAAGCTTCCAGTCTGCAGTAAATGCTTCCATGTAAGCCACATCATCAGTACACTTTTCCTCAACAGTATTGAAAAGCTCATAAGCAAGCTCAAGAGCTTCCTTTTCGCCGCTTGCAAGATAATAAGCCGAAAGCGCATATATAGCAAACGCCTGATTGTATGTATGCTTCATACCGTCATTTACTGTACCGTCATAATTCATCATCCAGTAAACGCCGCCGTTTTCACGGTCAACGCACTTGTCTCTGAGGAATTCATATGCATGACGTGCATTTGACAGATTTTCCTCGCCGCCCTCTGCACGATAGCAGCTTGAATAGAACCAGAGTATTCTTGAATTGAGGATAACACCCTTTGTACCCTTCTTATCCACATTCAGATCATTGTCCATCTGACCGTAAAAGCCGCCGTATTCATTATCCCTGAGCTTGTTCCAGAACGGAATGATATGTCCGTTAAGCTCCTGCTTGCATTCATTTATCAGCATCCGACTATACTTCCTTTTTTATTTTTATTATATATATCATATACAGTACCCCGAAAAACAGGGTACTGTACCATATTGCTTACTTAAGATCTCTTCCGCAGCAGTTCTTGAACTTCTTACCGCTTCCGCATGGACAGGGCTCGTTTCTGCCCACCTTTTTCTTTACACGTCTGCCGCCTGAAACAGAACCGTCTCCGCCTGTATCCATAGGCTGAGCCACTCTTTCACGCTTGGGCTGCTCGTTGTTGTTTATCTGAATAGTGAACAGAAGTCTGATAGTTTCCTCACGGATAGACTCGTTCATAGCATCGAACATTTCAAAGCCTTCGTAACGATATTCAACAACAGGATTCTTCTGACCGTAGGCACGGAGACCGATACCCTTTCTCAGCTCGTCCATATCGTCGATATGATCCATCCACTTCATATCAACTATCTTAAGCAGGATAACTCTTTCAAGCTCTCTGAGAACATCGCCGCCGATATCCTCTTCACGCTTCTTATAGTAGTTAAGAGCCTTTTCGGTAAGCTCGTCCGTAATACCCTTCTTTGTAGCCTGCTCCAGCTCCTCAACGGAATACTTGTAATCCTCAGATGTGGTAAGCAGTCCCATGAAGTGAGAACGGAGACCGTCAAGATTCCAGTCATCGTGAACATTTTCATCAAGAATATAAGCATTAACGCCGTCAGAAACCCAGCTTGTGATCATATTGATAATATTCTCGTGGATATCCTCACCGTTAAGCACCTTAGCTCTCTGACCGTAAATGATCTCACGCTGAGTAGACATAACATCGTCGTAGTTGAGTACATTCTTTCTGATAGCAAAGTTTCTGCCCTCTACCTTCTTCTGAGAAGACTCAATTACCTTTGTAAGCATCTTTGACTGTATAGGCATATCCTCGTCAACATTGAGAGTATTCATCATTGTAGTGATCCTGTCACCGCCGAACAGTCTCATAAGATCGTCCTCAAGAGAAAGGAAGAACTGGCTGGCGCCGGGGTCGCCCTGACGTCCCGCACGGCCTCTCAGCTGATTGTCGATACGTCTTGATTCGTGACGCTCAGTACCGAGGATACATAAACCGCCTGCAGCTCTTACCTGATCTGCCTGCTCCTTGATAACAGCATTGTGCTTGTCATAAAGCTCCTTATATACCTTTCTTGCGGAAAGCACCTCTTCATCGGTAGTATCCGCAAATCCGATAGCCTCGTTGATAAGCTCCTCGTCCATGCCCTGCTTGCGCATATCAGCCTTTGCAAGGAACTCGGCATTACCGCCAAGGAGGATATCCGTTCCTCGTCCTGCCATGTTTGTAGCGATAGTAACCGCACCCAGCTTACCTGCCTGAGCTACTATCTGTGCTTCCTTTTCATGCTGCTTAGCATTAAGAACGGCATGCTTGATGCCCCTCTTGTCAAGCATCTTTGAAAGCACCTCAGATTTTTCAATGGAAACAGTACCTACCAGAACAGGCTGTCCCTTTTCGTGACATTCTGCGATCTGATCTATAACAGCTCTGAACTTGCCGTTTTCTGTCTTATAAACAACATCGGGGTGATCTATACGCTGAACAGGTCTGTTTGTGGGGATCTCGATAACGTCCAGCTTGTAGATCTCTCTGAACTCGTCCTCCTCAGTCATGGCAGTACCTGTCATACCTGAAAGCTTCTTGTAAAGACGGAAGAAGTTCTGGAATGTAATGGAAGCAAGAGTCTTTGACTCATGAGCAACCTTTACGCCTTCCTTAGCCTCGATAGCCTGATGAAGACCGTCATTGAAACGACGTCCAACCATAAGACGGCCTGTAAATTCGTCAACGATGATTACCTCACCGTCCTTGACGATATAATCTGTATTGCCCTTCATAACGCCGTTAGCCTTAAGCGCCTGATTGATATGGTGCAGAAGTGTTGAATTGTTAGCGTCATAGAGATTTTCAACGCTGAAATATTTCTCAGCCTTCTTAACGCCCTGACGTGTGATAGTAGCAGTCTTTGCCTTTTCGTCGATGATGTAGTCACATTCCTCGGCCACATCCTCCTGATCCACCTTATCGTCCATTTCAACAACGACAAACGGCTTTAAGGTCTTTGCAAATCTGTCTGCATGAGTATAAAGCTCGGTAGACTTGTCTCCTCTTCCCGAAATGATAAGGGGAGTACGTGCCTCGTCGATAAGGATAGAGTCAACCTCGTCCACAATAGCGAAGTTGAATTCTCTCTGAACCTTTTCTTCCTTGTGAATAACCATGTTATCACGGAGATAGTCAAAGCCGAATTCATTGTTTGTACCGTATGTGATATCGCAGTTATAAGCCTCACGGCGCTCGTCATTGTCAAGGTCGTGAATGATACAGCCGATAGTAAGACCGAGATAACGGTAAACCTTACCCATTTCCTCCGACTGCGACTTTGCAAGATAGTCGTTTACCGTAACGACATGACAGCCCTTGCCCTCAAGCGCATTAAGATAAGAAGCACAGCAGGCAACGAGAGTTTTACCCTCACCTGTTCTCATTTCCGCAATACGTCCCTGCTGAAGAACGATCGCACCGACTATCTGCACAGGATAAGGCTTCTTGCCCAGAACACGCCATGCAGCCTCTCTTACCGTAGCAAGAGCCTCAGGCATGATGCTGTCCAGAGATTCACCGCCCTCAAGACGCTCTCTGAATTCGGGAGTCTTTGCCTTAAGCTCAGCCTCTGAAAGCTTGCCGAATTCCTCATCGAGAGCAAGCACCTTGTCTCTGATAGGTTCGATCTTTTTAAGCTCACGCTTACTGTAATTACCGAAAAGTCCGTCTAAAAGTCCCATTTAATTTATTCCACCTTAAATATAGTATTGCATTAATTATTGCACTATTAACGAAAGAATACAATTTATGCATTATAATATTATTATAACTCAATAAAGCGGCTTTGTCAACACCAAAACCGCTTATCACCGTAAATAATAAAGCCTGCAAACCCCATTAAATTGTAGGTTTTGTATATACATAAGAATTACCGATTCCGTCAATATTACAAAAGGTAATATATTTTTCAACATTTCCCGCCATTTGATTTACTGCGCAAAAGCGGAGTTTTCCACTCTTTCAACATACTTTTCAACATGTATTCAAAGAGTTTTCAACCTTTTCAACCAACTTTTCAACACAGCCTTGAAAACTTTTCACCTGTCAGATTTACTGTTTGTATATATATACCTGAAAAGGACAATACTATAAATAAAAAAGGAAGTGCATAAAATGAATGTGATAAAGGGAGTAAACCGCCGTATAATCGAAATACAGGAAACCGACAGCTGCTGCTTTGAAAAAGCGGTACTTTACGTACGCCCCGACTGCGACGTGCCGCCCTCAAGACTTGAAGCGGAAGCACGGATATACGCACGCCGTATCATGAACAGCGGCGAACTGACTGAGCATAAAAAACAGGATAATTTCATCAGAGTGCTTACAATATCGGTCACAGTGCTTGTTATTGCTGCGGTGTTAATATCAGCGGCACTTCTTATCGTGGGAACATGATAATCTACCATTAGTTTTATCAGATTTAATATATACCTTTCGTATAGCATCATATTCCCTGAATTCCGTCCCCCATGAGACCGCAATAACCGCAGTCATATTTATCATCAGCATAAGATAATTCACAATATCCGCAAGTCCCCAGAGGCTTGATATATCAGCCGCACCGCCGATAAAAAGGAGTATCACCTGCATTATCCTGTAAATATATACCCCTTTTTTTCCGCCGCCGATATTTTTCAGACTAAGCTCACCGCAGCAGCACCAGCCCAGCACCGACGAAGCCGCAAATATCATCACACATACCGAAAGAAGAAACTCCCCCATAATGCCGAAAGCCGCTCCGAAGGTGTCCGAAAGTACAGCTGCACTGTCATCTGATATATCCGCACCTGCCGTAAGAACAGCAAGAGCGGTAAGGGTACAGCATATCACCGTATCGATGAACACCTCACAGGCTGCCCATTTTCCTGCCTTGTCAGGATCGGTTATCCCCGATGAAGAGTGTACCGCCGCCGAGCTGCCCAGACCTGCTTCATTTGAGAATATACCTCTTCTCATACCCACACTGACCGCCGACCTGACAGTATATCCCACCGCCCCTCCTGCCGCCGCTTTTATCCCCAGCCCCTGACGGAATATTTCACCAACCGCATAGGGTATATTCTCCCTGTTTATTATCACCACCCCCAGAGCGAGAGCGATATATATGACCGATACAGGCGGTATAAGCCTTTCCGCCGCCCGCGATATCCTTTCCGCTCCTCCAAGTATAACAGGTGCAAGCACCGCCGAGATAACAAGAGCAGCGGTTATTTTTCCGCTGCCCGTAAGCTCCGATGCAGCGGAACAGGCAGCACTGCCCTGAAGCATATTACCCATAGTAAAAGCAGCGCATATACACAGCACCCCATAAATAACCGAAAAAAATTTTCCGCATGGCATCTGTGAAATATAAGAAAAAGGAGCAGCCTTTCCCTTTCCCTTCATGGAAAAGATACCCAGATAATTTTCCGAATAAGCCGCCGCCATGCCGAAAAATGCGGTTATATTCATCCAGAGGACCGCTCCGGGTCCGCCTGCCGCCAGAGCCGCAGCCGTTCCCAGAATATTTCCCGTTCCCATTGAAGCGGCAAGCACCGCCGCAATGGAGGAGGAGCATTTTTTATCCTTATCCGACGAAAAAAACGCCTTGAATATTCTTTTTATTTTAAGCTGAATAAATCCGCATTTAAAGGAAAGAAAAATAAAGGCGGCAAAGATAAGGACTATCGTCAGATTGCCCCATAACGCATTGTTTATTTTATCTATAACATTACTCATTGTATATACACCCCATATAGCTGTTTATAAAATTATATTAAAGCCGATGATAATTTATAACTATACATTTTGTATATACACCAATACATAAAACACGTGGTAAAGAGAGTGATATAATGAACAGCTTTGGAATATCAAAAATCAGCTTTTATTTTTTATCTGTACAGGCAACAACATTTTATATACTGTCAATATACAA
The DNA here is from genome assembly GCA_017481565.1 of Oscillospiraceae bacterium. Classification (GTDB taxonomy): domain Bacteria; phylum Bacillota; class Clostridia; order Oscillospirales; family Ruminococcaceae; genus RGIG4694. Next base: position 26,310 of record JAFUOZ010000002.1, read on the forward strand.
ATTCAGTGAATATACACTTTTTACATCTGTATTATATATTACAATTCTTTTTATATTAAGAAAAGTCATTAACAATGTAAGAATAACCGTTGACAATGATCGGATATGTATCTCCTCGGGAGTGATCATCCGCAAGGAGACATACATCATTTCAGATAACATAGAATACATTTCCAATTACAGCACACTGGGCATATCCCTGCTTAGACTTCACACAGCAAGCGGAGAAATAATACTCCCTCCCATATCAACCGAAAACTCCGCATATATAAATCGGTAAACAAAAAATCAGCCGAAAAGCATTTTTTAGCTTTTCGGCTGTTCACATATATCAATGATATTGATACTAACCATTTTTCTTTGAAAAAAGTTCGTCTTCCATTTTTTTAATTGCCGCTTCCAATTCCTCGGGTGACATTTGTTTTACCCAATCAGGAACTATAACATTATCATCTAATCTCTTTTCCATTTCCATATTAAAGCACCTCCCAGAAATCAATATTGTAGTTTCTTTTCAAATCACTACTTTTTTCTATTTTTGAACTCTATATATTTTTCGAGGCTTTCAAGAAGCTTTTTTCCACTAAAAGTATAAGCTACACAGTTATCATTGCTATCAAGAATCCTATAATGATTAAGTCTTACCCCTATTCTATGTTGCTGTATTTTATATCCGCCAACATGAATCAAGTCACAATACCATGTTTTACCTCCCATAGTTTTATGGTTGGCTTTAGTAATTTCATTATTAAAACGAATAAATTCTTCCATATCTTTTGCTTTTGTGATATGATTTGCAACAAGATATAATATTTTAATATTGACTTCATCAAAGTAGATGTCTAACGTTTGCATGGTTTGTGCAGACGAAATCAATGTGAACGATACCAAAGGATTTAATGCAGTCATAGTTGAAAACATAGCAACCATTGCAGTATAAATAATTCTATTGCCTTTAACAACACCATTTCCAACTTTTTTTATTAGTATTCTTAAAGCATCTATATATCCTAATTCTATCAAAAAATTGATTTTGGGATTGGTAAAATTCATTGTACCTTCAAATATTCCCCCAATGTCTATAGTAGGTTTTATCACTTCAAAACGAGTATTAGGATATATCATATCAGTATCTATGGTAAAAACACCTGGAATTACATTATGTACTTTTACTTTTCTTATATTGTAATGCGTATCCAACGCTATAACATAACATTTTTTGCATCCTAAATTTACTGCACATTCTATCGGTATATTATAAAATTCATGAATACCTGCATCGTAATATTCTCTTCCGTCTATTGTAACCTTGGGATAAATATCAACTACAGTCTTATTATCACGATTTATTGACATTGCTGAAGTAGCAAGTAGATATTGTTTTATTTTCCAAACTTCCAAATCGTTAATACAAACATAACTAACTGTATTTATATATTCACTTTTAAGATGAGTAGTATCTGGAAGAAAATTGTTAAACGGATTATTAACCTCTTGCACCGTAACATATACATCCTTACCACAATAAGCAAGACGTTCAAGTGGCAAGCTATCAAGTATTCTTAGTAGTCCTTCACGTGAAAAAATACCATTGCCGTCTTTATTTATTTCCAACATATCATTTGGAGTAATGTTTTTCCATATACGTTCAGCTAGTTCATAATCACCTAATGCTATTAACACAGCATTAAGAGCGCCTACAGACGTGCCTACTATTACTTTAATGTCATTCATAATATCATTTTCAATTAAAGCCTTCCATACACCTATCTGAAAAGCACCCTTGCCACCGCCACCAGCTAATACCAATGCCGTATTCTCACTCTCTGATAAATTCCCTTTGTGAATAATCTTTTTATTTTTACCACCTTTATTGTCTAATACCAATACCATTTTCTCACTCTCTGATACTCCCACTTCACGAAAATCGTCCTTACCACTGTCTTCATCTAATACAAATGCTGTTCTTTCCATATATGATAATTCCCCTTTTAATCTTTACTATAATAACTATCATATCACATAGATATTAATTTTTCAATGATAAACGAGCCTTTTGTAATAAATATATAATTATAATTAAAAAAACAAGATCACACAAATATTTGTAAAAACCGCACAAAATCTTTCAAAAACCACTTGACATTTTATTAACAAGTGGTATAATGTATATATGATGTGCATGAAAAATGCATAAAAAAATCAAACAACAAGGAGAGATTATCATGCTTAAGGAAAAAACCGCTATAATCACAGGCGGAACAAGAGGAATCGGATATGCGATCGCACAGCTTTTTCTGAAAAACGGCGCAAAGGTAGCTGTTTTCGGCTCACGTCAGGAGACTGTCGATAATGCACTTGCAAAACTGAACGAAGAAAACTCCGCATATGAAGTAATGGGACTCTGCCCCGATCTTACAGATTACAATGCAGTTGAAGCCGCATTTGCCCAAGTAAAGAACAAGTTCGGCGCAATAGATATTCTCGTAAACAATGCAGGAATTTCCGCAAGAGAACCTATCGAGGCATATGCTCCCGACGCATTCAAGAATATTATGGACCTTAACGTAACAGCTGTATTCAACGGCTGTAAGGCTGCTGTTCCATATATGAAGGAGCAGGGTGCAGGCTCTATCATCAACACAAGCTCAATGGTATCAAAAACAGGTCAGGTATCGGGCGTAGGCTATCCTACATCAAAGTTTGCCGTAAACGGTCTTACAGTAAGCCTTTCCAGAGAGCTTGGCAAATATAACATCAGAGTAAACGCAGTTGCTCCCGGTGTTACAAGAACTGACATGGTTGCCGCTCTTCCTGCTGAAATGGTAGCCAAGGTTGCAGCCGGTATCCCCATGGGACGTGTAGGCGAGCCGGAAGAGGTGGCAAACGCATTCCTCTTCCTTGCAAGCGATATGTCCAGCTATGTTTCGGGTACTGTCCTAAATGTTGACGGCGCAACTATAAATTAATTCGCAATTCGCAATTATAACAAAAAATTTATAAGCTTACAAAAACATCCGCACAGATTTGTTTGTGCGGATGTTTTTTCATCACAATTTAAATTGTGCATTACGCATTGCGAATTGAGCATTAAAAAAGGACTGTCACATAACACTATGCAACAGTCCTTTTATATAGCAAATAATGTCTGATAAAGCTGTGAGTCCCAAATAATTGCGCATTACGCATTGCGAATTGCGAATTGATTTATCTTGTCTCCTCAGCAAAGCCGCTCTCAACGAGCTCTACGAGACCCTGAACAGCATCATTCTCGTCAGCACCGTCAGCGATAATTCTGATCTGTGTACCGCCTACAATACCAAGTGAAAGAATACCGAGAAGTGACTTGGCATTAACACGTCTTTCTTCCTTCTCAATCCAGATTGATGACTTGAATTCGTTTGCCTTCTGGATGAAGAATGTTGCAGGTCTTGCATGGAGACCTACCTGATTCTGAACCATTACATCTTTAACGAACATAAAATCTCTCCTATTCTTTAAGCGGCTTTAAAAGCCCTTGTGGTGTAATTCCAACATCTATATTATACAATGCAATTTCAAGTTAGTCAATGACAAAATCAGATTTAATTCCGTTTTCCCTCAAATTTCTGCTATTTGAACAGCCAAAAGGATTTTCTGAATTTTGATTTGTTTAAAATAACCATATTTATAACTTCTCTACAATTTTCAACAATATATTATATGAATTTTCGCCACATTTTCTTTATTATATAACTGGGATTTATTTCTTTTTTTGTTCATCATTGTGATTTTGCATATATTTGTCATACATATCGGGTCTTCTTTCGGCAGTAATTTTCAGTGCCTGCTCATGTCTGTATGCGGCAATATTCTTATGATGCCCCGTCAGAAGCACAGGCGGCACAGGCATATCATGCCACACCTCAGGACGTGTATAATGAGGATATTCCAAAAGACCTCCGTAATGACTTTCCTCTTCAAAGCATTCCGCCGAGGAAAGCACACCCTCGCACATTCTCGCTGCAGCGTCACATACGATAAGCGCAGGAAGCTCGCCGCCCGTAAGCACATAATCCCCTGCAGAAAGCTCCTCATCAACGATACTGTCGATAAGCCGCTGATCCAGACCTTCATAGTGACCGCATATTATAAATATATTCTCCATTTTTGAAAGCTCCACAGCTTTCTGCTGTGTGAACACCTTTCCCTTCGGTGACATATATATAACATGAGGCTTTGCCCCCATTTTCTCACAGACAGCCTCCCAGCAGCGATAAACGGGATCTGCCTGCATGACCATTCCCATTCCGCCGCCATAGGGATTATCATCAACACGGCGGTGCTTGTCAAGAGTATAATCCCTTATCTGATGACAGTTGAACTCTACCTTTCCCGCCTTTACCGCACGCCCCAGAATGCTTTCATTGAGTACGGTCATGCACATATCGGGAAAAAGAGTAGCTATATCTATTCTCATAAGCCTATACCCTTTAGTCAAAAAGTCCGTCAAGCTTGTGTATCAGCATTTTCCCGCCCTCAATATCCGTCTCTATGATAACATCGGGAATAGCGGGGATAAGATATTCCCTGTCCGCTCCCTTTACCACATAAACATCATTTGCGCCTGTTGCCTTTACCTCGGAAAGCCTGCCGTATTCGGTGCCGTCATCGTTATCTATAACGGTAAGTCCGATAAGATCCTGCACAAAATAACAGCCTTCCTCAAGCTCTACCTCGTCCCTGTCCATATAGAGTATCTTTCCTCTCAAAAGCTGTGCTTCCTCAACAGTATTCACGCCTTTGATCTTAACAAGCACGATATTCTTGTGAGGACGTGCCTTTTCTATCTCAACGGGAGTACTTCCCTTGTCAAAATAAAGCCTGTCAAATTCGCAGAGAAAATCTGCCGAATCGCACCAGGGATCAACTCTCACATCGCCCTTCAGACCCTGAACAGCGACGATCTTTCCTATTTCAAGATATTTTTTCATATACTATCCTTCCATTAATCAAACAGCTCTGCCGCATTTTCTACCACCCATTCGCGATAGGATCTTTCCAGCAGCTCCGCTATCCTGTCATATGCCGCCTGCTCATCAGGAGCAAGGGTCAGATTTTTTGCTTTCACAAAATAATATTTAAAGGGCACCATAAGTCTGCCCTCATCACTTATCGAAACAGCCTTTCTGTCTGCTCCCGCCCGGCAAAGAAGCTCTATAAGCTCCGCATTATAGCCCTCGTCAAAGGCAGCGGCACAGGTCAGCGCAGATATATACATATTCGGCTTATAATCAGGCTCCGCACCTCTTTCGATAAGAAGTGCCGCCATTTCAGTATCCCCGTTCATGCAGGCAGTACCGAGGGGCGTAAACTGACCGAAGCAGTTATTTACCTCCGCACCGTTTGCAAGCATAAGCTTTACCGATTCAATATCGCCGTTTTTAACGCTTTCCACAAAGGCACATTCCTTAAAGCGTGTATTTACGGAGGGATTTGCACCTCTTTCCAGTATTGTACGGATCGCCTTATGATCCTCGTTTCCGGCGGCTACATATAATATATCTTCATCGGTATAGTCAAATACACCGAATTTCCCGTCAAGATATACCCCGTAAAGAAACGGTATGCAAAATGCTATACCGAATGCAAGCAAAGTGCCTGCCGCATTTACAGCCGATTTTTTCGGGTTTATCTTTTTCGTACCCTTAAGAATTAAAAAAATAATCGGCAAAACAACCAGTGTGATGCCGACAAAAAACAGCACCCGTACTGCCGACAGATGCATCAGAAGGGTCAGCTGCATCAGCTCCACCTCCGTTTTATATTTACTTGATCAAGATCACCCTTAAGATCAATCGATCTCAACCATAATTTTCTGATTTATTCTGCCTGCGCCTGCACGCATAACAGTTCTGATAGCCTTAGCGATCTTGCCCTGCTTGCCGATAACACGGCCCATATCATCAGCTGCAACGTGAAGATGATAAACAACAACACCCTCAGCGTCGGGCTCGTCCGCCTCAACGGAAACAGCAGCCTTATCCTCAACAAGACCTGCTGCAATAGTTTCAAGAAGTTCCTTCATAATATTAATATCCTTTCCCCGTAAAAATATACGGTATATCATTTCCGCAATATGATCGACCGGAACGGATAAGCAGCGGAATAAGCGTTACGGTCTGATAAAAAAATACAGATCAGCGATTGGAGCACCGCCTTAAAGGCAGGTGTCCAACGTGACTGCGTGTTTTCCCGAAATTACTTGGAAGCGATATCGAGAAGCTTCTTAACAGTGTCTGTAGGCTGTGCGCCGTTAGCCATCCACTTCTGTGCCTTTTCTGTATCAACCTTGATTACAGAGGGCTCCTTTGTAGGATCATAGTAGCCGATCTCTTCGATGAATCTGCCATCTCTGGGATATCTTGAATCAGCAACAACGATACGGTAGAAGGGAGCCTTCTTAGCGCCCATTCTTCTGAGTCTGATTTTTACTGCCATTTTCTTTACCTCCAATAAAATACATAGAATAACTCAATAAAGAGTAACTCTCAGCTTAAATTAATCCTTCGCATAAAGCGAATATATATCAAAACGCCTGATATGCGTTATGATTTACTTCCATCTTGTGGGCATTCTCAGCTTGTTCTTCTTGCCCTTCTGATTTACGCCCATTACACCAAGCTGCTTCATCATCTTCTGCATATCCTCAAACTGACGGAGAAGCCTGTTTACATCGGCAACGGAATTTCCGCTTCCTGCAGCAATACGCTTCTTTCTGTTGGGATTGATGATAGATGGCTTTGCTCTCTCTGCAGGAGTCATTGATGTGATGATAGCTTCAATTCTCAGAAGCTGCCTGTCATCAATATCCACATCTCTGATCTTGTCGCCTACTCCGGGGAGCATTCCGATGACCTGCTTCAACGGACCCATTTTTCTTACCTGCTTCATCTGATCAAGAAGATCATTCATATCAAAGGTATTTTCCTTGATCCTTTCAGCAAGCTTCTTTGCATTTGCTTCGTCGATAGTGGATTCAGCTCTTTCAATAAGGGTGAGCATATCTCCCATACCAAGAATACGTGAGGACATTCTCTCAGGGTGGAAAGGCTCGAAATCATCAAGCTTTTCACCTGTACCCACATACTTGATAGGCTTACCTGTAACAGCAAGTACGGAAAGCGCCGCACCGCCTCTTGTATCCGAATCCAGCTTTGACATAAGCACGCTGTCGATACCGAGGGCATCATCAAATGCCTTTGCAACATTTACAGCGTCCTGACCTGTCATAGCGTCAACTACCAGCATTATCTCATGAGGAGCAGTTTCTTCCTTGATGTTCTTAAGCTCATCCATAAGCTCTTCATCAATGTGAAGACGGCCTGCCGTATCGAGAATAACAACATCATTTCCGTGATCCTTGGCGTGCTTTACAGCTTCCTTGGCAATGGTAACGGGATTTATCTGTCCCATTTCAAAAACCTTTACGCCTGCCTTGTCGCCGACTACCTGAAGCTGATTGATAGCAGCGGGACGATAAACGTCACAGGCAACAAGCAAAGGTCTCTTGCCGTTTTCCTTGAAATGCTTGGCAAGCTTTGCCGCATGAGTTGTCTTACCCGAACCCTGAAGACCGCACATCATAATGATGCAGGGAGGCTTGGACGGGAAATTTATCTTTGCGTTATGATTGCCCATCAGCTCGATAAGCTCTTCATTAACGATCTTGATAACCATCTGACCGGGAGTAAGGCTTGCAAGAACATCGCTGCCCACAGCCCTGTCTGTGACCTTGCTTACAAAGTCCTTTACGACCTTATAGCTTACGTCCGCTTCAAGAAGTGCCATTCTGACTTCTCTCATAGCCTCACGGACATCTGCTTCGTTAAGGGTACCTCGGCTTTTAAGCCGTCTGAACACGTTATTGAGCTTTTCGGATAATCCTTCAAAAGCCATTGATCAGCACTTCCTTTCGGTATGTTTTGTCATAATATATATCAGAAAAGCTCCTTATATTTTTTCATAAGCTTTTCTATCTCTGCCGCCTTTGCCCCCGACGATGAACCGCCGCAGGTACGATGTATCTCATGTGCAAGATGAGATACTCTTTCATTCAGTGCAAAATACACCTGAGATTTTTCGGCAAGATGAAGCTTTTCTTCCAGCTCGAAGAGTATCTGTTCGCCGTGCTTTATGCTGTCACGGACTCCCTGACGGGTGATATTTTCATGCTCTGCGATCTCAGCAAGGGAAAAATCCTCATTATAATACAAATCAATGAATCCCCTTTGCTTTTCGGTAAGCATGCTTCCGTAATAATCAAGCAGCCTTGAAATGCGGAGATTTTTCTCAACACCGTCCATATCAGCTCTCCAAAAAAAATGTGTAAAGGAAACTGCTTTGTAAAGCAATCTCACTTTACACATTATACAACCATTTTCAAAATCTGTCAAGGGGTATAAGAAATTTTGCCCATTCTCTAAAAATTTCGTATACACCACCACTTCAAACGTAATCCGCAGCGTTTTATTTGGCTATTTCGCACATAAATTCATCTAGCTCACGCTTAAGTCTTGCGGCAGGAAGACCCACCACATTGAAATAATCGCCGTTTATTCCCTTTACAAGAAGTGAGCCCAGTCCCTGTATACCGTAAGCCCCCGCCTTATCCATTGGCTCGCCCGAGCTTACATAATCGGATATTTCTTTTTCCGACAGCGGATAAAACTCCACCTCTGTTACCTGTGAAAAGCTCCTTTTCTCATCATCGGAATATAAGCACACTCCCGTAATGACCTTGTGTACCTTGCCCGAAAGAGCGGACAGCATTCTCTCAGCGTCCTTTTCGTCCGCAGGCTTACCCATGACGATACCGTCACAGACCACCACCGTGTCACAGCCTATCGTTACCGCTCCCTTATGCTGTCTGCCGATATGCTCCGCCTTCATGCAGGCAAGATATTCTGCACTTTCCTCCGCCCCGATATTATCGGGGAGAGCTTCATCTATATCCGCAGGGATTATTTCAAAATCCTCTGAAACAAGGCTCATAAGCTCCTTTCGCCTGGGAGATGCGGAAGCAAGTATTATTTTCATCCTATACGACCTTTCATACAATTATTTCACACAGAAACAAAGCTCATCGATATCATTGCACATATTCGCCGTGCTGTAGATGATATAGTCGCTTTCGTCCCTGCATATAAGCACATCGGGAGCAAACCCCTTCATGCCGCCAACAGTCCAGAAGCTGTCATTGCCTTTTCTTTCCTCGATATAATTATTTTCGATAAGATATCTTTCAACGTCTGCCTTCCGTGAATTTGTAAGGGTCCTCGAATCAAGTCTGATAATGCCCATACCCAGAATAACGGAAATTGCGGTAAACAAAGTGCTTTCAAGAACAACAGCAGTCAGAGAGAACATTTCTCCCGAAATAAGAGAACCTACGCTGCTGAATAAAAGGTCAACCGCTATACTTATTAAAAATATCTCTATAAAGGTTTTTGATGCATTTCTTACAAACCATTTTGCTTTCATGATAATTCCTCCGTATCCTTGTGTTCTGTTTTTGTGTTTGTACCTTAATTATAGGACACAAAAACGGATAAGTCAACAGAAGTAAACATAATCTAATGGTTTTAATGGGATTCTAATGAACCGCTGATTAAATCGTTTCACGACCCACTCAGTCAATTTTGCCGCTGCGGCAAAGGATTTTCGTGGGTCTGAAACGATGCCTACGGCTTTAATCAGCGCTTCCCTAATCATTCCACCAATTCTCCGTCCTCATCAAGCTCGGCAGCGCCGTCCTCTTCCCAGCCTGTAAAGCCCTCATCGGAAAACTCATTTTCTGTTTCATAGTCAATCACGGATTCCTCCGATTCAGTTTCGGCAGCCTCCGTTTCGTCAGATACAATGCTCTCAGCAGCTGTTTCCGTCTCTGTTTCGGTTATTTCCTCTTCGGTTTCGGGAGGTGCTGTTTCTGCGGCTGTCTCCTCATCGGAATCATCGGGAATTATAACCACAGCCTGACTGTGCATCTGTTTAAAGCGTGTTTCAAACTTGTCGATATTATAATCTATTATCCCCTTCATGGGATCGTTGAGGGTTACATATCCTCCGTCGATATCAAAGCCTGCAAGCACGGCACAGTGCTCGTTAAGATACCAGTCAAGCTGCTCCCCCGTATCAATATCATACCATGTTTCGTAATATTCAGGCTCGATCATTCCGTCGGTAGCCCACACAAGAACAGGTATATCCCTTGATACATAATCATATAAAGTATCCGGATCGCACCCGGAAAGATTTATTACGGTATATCCGCCGCCCATATCGGCTATGTACTTATCCGCCGCCTTTACGATAGCATTTGAAAAGCAGCCGTAGCCTCTCGAAAAGGGATCTCCTATAAAGAAATCGAAAAAGCTGTCCTTATAGGTCTTTCCGTCCTTATATTCATATCTTCCCGATGATATCGGCAGATAATTTTTAGCCATATGAGTTTTTTCCGCATCAAAGCCCCAGTAATTCAGCAGTATGGTAAGCGCAGTTATCTCACAGCCCACAGGCAGCTCGGGAGTCTGCAGAATATTCCCCATATCTATATATACCTTGCTTCCCGCAAAGGCAACACGCTCTCTGCTTGTGATGACCGTTCTTGATTTTGCCGTTGTCTCAACCGCTGTTTCATCGGCTGAAAGCTCCGTTTCGACTGCTTCCGCCGTGACCTCTGTTTCGGAGGATATCTCCTCTTCGGTCTTTTCTGTAACAGTGACTGTTACTGTCTGTTCAGTTTCCGCTTCGGACTGTATATTTTCCTCGGTAACGCTTTCGGTTATGGGCGGCATGAGTATATCCTCCTCAATAGCCTCAAAACCGTCAGAGGAATTATCTCCCTTACCCATAACAAAAATCACAGCGGCAGCCGCTGCCGAAATTCCGAATATAGTCGCTGCCCTTACAAAGCTTTTGTTTTTTCGTTTTGACATATTTTTCTCCGTTATATCGTATTGCTGACAGAGGACACAAAGCCTGTTCATGCCCTCTGTATGATTTATATATTATGTATCCGACTTTTCAAATCTGAACGCTTCAAAATCAAAACTGCTTCCCGGCAGGAATACAAAGCTTACATCATTTACACCGCTTATTCTTTCGATGTCAAAGGTCTGCCATGTATAATCCTCGGAATGAGTAAATTCAAGGAGCTGAGTTTTCTGAACTCCGTCCTTTACCGTGCGCAGCTGTATCGTATTAAGCTGATTTTCCGTTCTTCCCTTTACAGAGATACGGCACGCTCCCTCTGCAAGATCCATAGCGGAAAAGCCTATTACAACATTGTTTCCGATACCTGTTATACGCTCACCCTCGATAGTATAATCATCGCCGTAAAGCTCGTCGTTATAAACAGGCAGAAGCTCGGAATATGCCTCTTCTCCGCTGATAAACTCAAAGCCGCCGAAAATACAGCCGCAGTCAAGCTCAACAGATACGGTGCATAAGCCTCTGAATTTTTCGGGAAGCTCAAATTCCACAGGTTCAAAGCCGTCCCAGCGGTTGTTATGTGGGAACATCGCCGTATAGATAAGCCTTCCGTTATCATCGGGAGTACCGTTCCATATCTTAACGGGAATATCCCTGTTATTGCAGTTTCCGATATAGAGCTTGACCCTTTCAGTGCCTGCTCTGCCGAAGTCCATACCTGTATACGCCGCATATGCACCGCCTGCAAAGCCGCCAAGTGCATCATTTTCGATAAGATTAAGATTCTTGTCGCTGCTGTTAAATGTGTTTGCATGGATAAATTCATAAGGACTGCGCACAGCCTGTCCCATACCCTCACATACAAAGCTCTTTTCAGAAATCACCTGAGGATATTCACTGCCGTTATTACAGTATACTCTCACGATAAATTCACCGTCGCCCAGACCTGTCACAATAAGCCTTCCGTCCTTGTATACTGCCTTTCCGTTTGTAGCCTTTACGCCGTTTTCCTTGACTGCAATACAGGATATATCATTATAGGTGGCATTTTCGGGAAGCAGCATAAGCTCCGCAGATATCTCAGGCTTATCCTTTGTAAGCCTGTTTTCATCACAAAGCACTCTCATGGCTCTTACGGGAACAGCATCGCCCTCATAAGCAGGACACTCTGTTCTGTCGGCGCAGGATATACCCTCGGGTATATCGCACGGAACAGCATTTATAACAGCCGTACCGCTTTCCAGTCCGTAAGATGAAGCGGTGATCCTTATTTCGCCGCCCTCGGTAAGTGCTCTTACCGCACATACTGCCTTTCCGCTGAAAAGCCTTCTTGTATTAGTCCTGTACTGATCGTAATCGGTAGAATCTCCGTTATCCATGCCGAGAAGCACACCTGCGCCCTCAACGGTAACAGACACGATATTTCTTGCATTTTCAACAGGATTGTTATCCTTATCCGTAACGGAAATAACAGCAAATACCACATCTCTGCCGTCTGCGGAAATATCGGTACGCTCAGCAGCCACATTCACCTTAACAGGATCCGTAAAGCTGTATTTTATATCCTCTGCAATAACATTTCCCATTTCGTCATATGCCTTTGCACAGATATTTCCCTTTTCATAAGGTACTCTCCATTGTCCGTGCAGAATATTTCCGTGAGCATGGTCTATCTGCTGTCTGCCCTCCGACCGACCGTTTACAAAAAGCTCGACAGAAGGAGCATTTGTATATGCTATAACATCAATAAGCTGACCCTCGTTGAAATCCCAGTAGGGCAGCAGATGAACCATAGGCTTATCCCTTACATCAGTCCATACCGACTGATAGAAATAATAGATATCCTTTTTAAGTCCTGCCGTATCAACAGCGCCGAAATAGCTGTTCTTTGTGCTGTAGGGAGTAGGCTCACCGATATAATCTATACCTGTCCATACATACTGACCCATGCAGAAGGGACGGTCTCTGTCCTCGATCCACGCTGTTTCAGCAGGCTTTCCCCAGCCTACCGTACTGTTTGCAAGGGATGAACACTGATGATCGTCATGTGTAAGCTGTGCCGCAGATGCAGGAAAATGATAAATTCCTCTGCTGCGTACAGCGGACGAGGTCTCACTGCCGTAAATGACCGTTTCGGGATATTTCTTATGATGCTCATCATAGCATCGCTCGGTATAGTTATATCCCGAAATACCCAGCAGCTTTCCTATTTTCTGAGCATTTTCCCACTCAATGAAATTTGAGCCTATAGTAACTCCCGCATTGCATTTATAGTCAAATTCCCTTACATAGCTGAGGAGCATTTCAGCGATCTCATAGCCGTGACTGTCCTTGTGGGTATCATATATTTCATTTCCGATACTCCAGAGAATAAGAGACGGGTGATTTCTGTCACGCTTGACCCAGCTCATCACATCACGGTGAGCGGTCTCCTTAAAGAATCTTGCATTGTCAAATTCCGTCTTGGAAAGCTCCCACATATCAAAGCTTTCGCTGTTTACAAGCATACCTATCCTGTCGCATATCTCCATAAGCTCGGGAGCAGGCATATTATGAGCGGTTCTTACGGAATTAACGCCCATATCCTTCATAAGCAAAAGCTGTCTTTCAAGAGCGCTGTAATTCACCGCCGCACCCAGACAGCCCAAATCATGATGAAGGCAGACACCCTTTATCTTGATATTTTTTCCGTTAAGGAAAAAGCCGTTGTCGGGATCGAATTTTATGCTGCGGAATCCGAAAATTTCCTCCGATGTATCAAGCACCGCACCGTCAGCAGCAATAACAACACTTGTTCTGAGAGTATAGAGATTACGCTCTTCAAGGCTCCATAGTTTAAAGCTTTCAACATTAAGCACGGTATCACAGCAGCTCCAGCTGATAGGCTCCTCACCCTTTGCGATAATATCTCCGTCTGCGGAAATAATATCATAAACCAGCTTCATTTCGGGCATTGAGGAATTAACGCCCGAAACCTCTGTATTCACATACACCTGACCGCTTTCGGGGTCGGCGGATATATATACACCGTCAATATTGATATGCACGGTAGAAAGCCTGTAAAGCCATACATTCCTGAAAATACCCGCTCCCGAATACCAGCGCGAATTGGGGAAACGATAGCGGACGCATACATCTATACAGTTTCTGCCCTCATTGAGAAATCGTGATATATCCACCTGAAAGCTTGCATAGCCGTTAGTCCATGAAGCCGCCTCTTCGCCGTTTACATAGACTGTGCTGTCCATATATACGCCGTCAAAATAAAGAACAAAATCAGAAGTGCAAAGCTCGTCAGAGGTAATGTCTATGTATTTTCTGTACCAGCCGTCGCCTGCCTTGTAAAGCTCATTTGTATCGTAAATAAGCCAGTCGTGAGGTATATCCACAGGCTTATATTCTGCGTTTTCGGTATCTGCAATAACAGATCCGTTATCAAGAAGAGTAAATTCCCAGCCGTCATTGAATAAAATTTTTCTTTTCATAATAATTTCCTTTCAGCGAAAAGTCCGCTGTTTATTTACATAGATATATTTATTATAGCATATTTTTTCTTTTTTTGAAAGAGTTTTCAAAATTTATATTCACATAATATCAAGTGTATTTTTGGTTATTTGATACAAAAAACGTTTACGTCCTGAAAACAGGTTATTTCAAATTTACATACAATTTACAACCCTGTTGTTGCAAAAACGACGAATTTATATTATAATAATATAATGCGGATCGAATGCAATAAAACATTCTGGGAAGTAACATTGTCTGTTTGTACAAATAAATCTGATATACGAACAAAAGCAAAAACCCTATCCGTTTATTTTTCTGCCTTAGATTTACAACGGGCGGCTTTTTATGTTGCTTTTCATTTTTAGCTTTTCCGCTCAGAATTATTACTTCGGCAATTAAACAGTTTGATTAACTATTTATAAATTACAATAATTGTCGTATCTGCGACATTTTTGAAAATCAAGCACCGAGCATTCAAATTATATTATTGCCGAAGTAATAACATCTGTCAGGTGCTAAAGGGGATCTCGTGCTCTGCGGAGCACGACCAAAGGGCGCTGCCCCCTGTCCGCAGACTACTGACACCCGCAAGCCTTTGTAAAGGCTTGAGCGAAGCTTTTATATTGTGTTATTGCTTATGCACTTTTACTTGTCAACTATCCGCTTTATCACTAATTTATCCCGGAGGTGTCTGCTATGCACGAAGAACTTGAAAATATCACAGAAATGACCGAAGATAACGCATTGCAAAAACCTGACTTCCGTAAAGAGCTTTACGATCTTATCACGGAAGGCAACTATACCTCCGCCGAACTGCGAAAAATACTCGATGATTATCACGATAACGATATCGCCGCAGCTATAACCGACCTTTCCCCCGAAAAACGCCGCAGCTTATACCGTATCCTGGATGATGAACGTATATCCGATATTTTCGCCTACATCGACGATGTAGAAGAATATATCGCCGAGCTGGACTGCGAAAAGGCTGCAGATATCATCGAGCAGATGGATGCCGACGATGCAGTTGACGTTCTGGATGAACTGGACGAGGAACAAAGAGAAGCTATCATCAACCTTATGGACGATGAGGCTCAGGCTGATATCAATCTTATCGACTCATACAGCGATGAACTTATAGGCAGCCGTATGACCACAAATTTCGTCACCGTGAAAAAATCCTTCTCCGTCAAACAGGCAATGACCGCCCTTATCAGTCAGGCGGCGGAAAATGATAATATAACAACGATATACGCCCTCAATGACGATGACACCTTCTATGGTGCGATCGAACTGCGAAACCTTATCATAGCAAGGGCAAATATTCCCCTGGAAGATATAATCTCCACCTATTACCCCTTTGTATACGCCTCCGAGGAGATATCCGAATGTATCGAAGACCTTAAGGACTACTCCGAGGACTCTATCCCTGTTTTAAGCGCCGATAATATGCTTATAGGCGTAATCACCGCAACCGATATCATCGAGGTAGTAGATGATGAAATGAGCGACGACTATGCAAAGCTTGCGGGTCTTGCCGAGGAAAGCGACCTGCACGAATCTGTAATGACAGGTGTAAGCAAGCGTATCCCGTGGCTTGTGGTGCTTCTGTGCCTGTCTCTGCTGGTATCAACGGTAGTCGGTGCATTTGAACAGGTAATATCGGGACTTACTCTTATAGTATGTTTCCAGTCACTTATTCTGGGAATGTCGGGAAATGTAGGCACACAATCACTTGCGGTAACTATCCGTGTGCTTGTTGATGAGGATCTGAGCTTAAAGGAAAAGCTTGCTCTTGTTTTCAAGGAAGTGCGTATAGGTGCTGTGAACGGATTTTTACTTGGAATAGCATCCACTGTGATAATCGGACTTTATATAATAGTTGCAAAGGACGTTGCAATACCCACAGCCTTTCTGATATCGGGGTGCGTCGGATTATCATTGATGTTTGCCATGCTGATAGCCAGTGCGGTAGGTACTGCCGTACCCATGATAATCAAGGCATTGAAGTTTGACCCTGCAGTTGCATCGGGACCGCTGATAACAACAGTGAATGACCTTGTTTCCGTTACGGTTTATTACGGACTTGCATGGCTTCTGCTGATAAATATATTCAATATCACATAAAACAAAAAATCAAGGGTTTTTGTCCACTTTTTCCCCAAAAAGTGGCGAGGGGTCATTAGTCTGCGGACAGGGGGCGAGGAGCCACCCTTGTCGCTGTCCGCAGACAGCGAAATCCCCTTTAGCACGTAACAGATGCTTATTCTGACCGCATAAGCTGATAATAATCAAAAAACCTATCCGCATATCACAAGATAATGCAGATAGGTTTTTATTTTAATATTTTAATATTTAAAACGCAGCATCGGTAAAGCCTTCATCAAGGTTTCCTTCAACAGCTATTGTATGACCGAGGAAAATATCATCATCGTCAAAATCAAATGTAAAAGTACCGTCGGAGCATATCACAACGTCTGAGATCTTTATCCTGCCGGCAAACGCCTCTGCGGTCATACCCTCATAATTATCACCCTCGGGATCGTCATCGATATGTTCGTCACAGTAGATATCATAACCCCAGTCATCAGCTGTGTCAAGCAGCTCTTCCGCCGCAAATTCACGGGCTTTTTTCTCCCATGCGGAGAAATCATTATATATATTATCCCACAGCTCAAGACATTCGGAACAGTCCTCAGCATCATCAACATCAAGCATAAGAGTAAATTTAAAATTGCCTATGATACATTCGCCCTCAAATATATTAAGCGATTTATCAAGAACCAGCTCCCTACAGCCCGATGCAGAGATAGTCACTGCCTTATTATATTCATCGAGGACAGCCTCCAGACGACTTTCGCTGCACTCTCTTTCCATTACCTCACAGACCATAAGCATTTTTATGCCCTCAGAAATACTTTCTCTTGCTTTGATACGGTATATCTTACCGCCTTCAAAACCGAAAAGCATATTTTCGTTATTCTGTTCATCGGTCATAAGCCATCTGAGCCGCGTTTTTTCGTTATATAAACGGTCTGTTTCAACATCAACTACAGCAAGTGCCATAAGATTTGCAGTCCACATGACCGCACCGCCTGCTTTTAATGCGCCTGCAGATCGTTCAGTCAGCACGATATATTCCTTTATATTGCTGTCAAAGCCGCTTTCAAAATCAGATACTTCCTTTTCATTTTTTGTTTCCGACATTATAAAACACCTCTTGAATTTTTTCGGCACATACTCTGCCCTATTGATATTATAGCACTGATGACTACGATTGTCAATCATTTTATGAACATTTATCCGTTTTTTTGTTAATAAAGGCATTTTTATAATAAATTCTATGCTTTTACATCTATCGCTGTAACACCCGACCGCATAACAAGCTCACGTAAAACAGGCTCATACATAAAGGGGCGCTTATAACATTTGGCATACATTTTCAGCTTAAGAGCAAGTGCCTTTCTGTTATAATTTTCATAGATATTACCGCCACCGAGAAAAGCCTCCGCAAGCATAGTACCGCTTTTCATAGCACTGCTTATTCCCTCAAAGGAGCTTGGACTTATAAATCCTGCCGCTTCGCCTATAAGGAAAACATTCCCCTCACCTGTACAGAAATCGCTCATTTTACGGGGACGATAAACCTTGCAAGCCTCTGTCCTTATCGGTTCACCGAAACAAAAGCCGTCCATACAGGAAAGCCGCTGTTTCTGACGTTCAAACATTTCACGGCATTTTTCGGGAGCAAAGCTTCCGCCGAAAATGAAATATTTATCCTTATGTATCGACCATGAACAGCTTTCACTTGTTTCCGGATCGAATATGCAGGAATAAAAGGGATCAACCTGACCGCTGCACTCAAACCACTGCTGAATGGCTACATAATACATTATATCCGTATCGAAAAAGGTTCTGCGCACTATGGAATTTGCACCGTCAGCACCTACAAGATATCTGCATCTTGCGCTGTATTCGCCGCTGTCGTTTTTATATGTAACGGTATATCCTCTGCCGTTTTTCGCAATACTGCGGCAGTGTGCCTTTACTGTATCAGCATTGTCGGGGATAAGGGAAACAAGCCATTCATCAAACCTTTTCCTGTCCATATTAAGATACATTCTTGAATAGTATTTTACGATCTTTTTCGGCAGATCTATAGTTCGCACGGCAAATATCTGAGGATCTGCCAGAATATCGCGGGGCAGTGTAAGATCAAAGCCTGCAAGCACCTTCTGTGCATCGGGAGCAAGCAGTCCTCCGCATGGCTTACCGTATTTATCCGAGCCGTCTATCACAAGGATCTTTCGTCCGCTTTCCGCCGCAAGCCGTGCAAATGTAGCACCTGCAGGACCTGCACCGATAACGGCTATATCATAGGTTTTCATAGTGTCTGCTCCTTTCTGCTGTTTTTATGAGGATATCTCACGCTCAACCGTGATTATCTTTAACCAACATCTGATCGATTTTGATAAAGTGCATAACGTTACTCGGTTATAGCTATATCATCGAAAATCACGGGAATACGCGCCTTTAACTCCTTAAGCAGTGGTATTGTCAGCTCTCTCATCTGCGGATGTGCTGACATGGGCACTCTCAACTTGAAAAAATTACGCCATTCCCTGTAATTCGCCGATACTGTGATCTCGGTTTTGACAGAATTTGGAAGAACCCCTCTTGCGATCTGCGGTGATGCGCCTAATTCTATCATTCTGAAATAATGCCGTTCTGCGTCCTCCATGGCACTGCACCATTCGTCGATTATCAGCTGCAGGGTCTCACCTGTGAGACCCTTTGCTTTCCCGTCCAGCGACAATCCGCCGTCTATGGGAATTACCGATATTTCGCTGCCGAATTTGTCCTTGGTGTAGTTGCAGTAGCGGGTGCTTTCCTGCGCAAAGCTCGCTATTCGGTGCCTTACAAGCTCATGGGTCACTCCTCGGTCGGTGGTGAATTTTACCGATAAAAAGGAATGCTCTATCATGGCTTCGTGGCCGTTATTTATAAGCATTTTTACGAATTTTTTAGCGGATTCTCCGTCCTCGGTTATTCTGTCCTCGGACTTATAGCATACCCTGCCTATACGCTCGATGTGCATCAGTTCGTCCTTCGCTCCCTCGGAAATATCCGTCAGTATTTCATAATATGGTTTTACAAGCTTCATACATTCTTTCTCCTTTTAATTGATTATTCACAGCTATTCATACAATAGCTGTAAATGCGGGTTCATGATAAATATATCACCATTTCCGCTCTTTTATACCCTCCCGGGGTATACGCCTGGGCGGCTCTACATATTTCTGTGAAAGTCCTTTTTTACGGTCTATCTTCCTTGCGATAGAAAGCAGACGTTCTCTGAATTCTGCCATACGCTGTTCACTGATACGTCGTTTCTTTGCACAGAAGATTATCCTTTGCAGTATTCTTTCACCAAGAGTATAATAATCCTTGACTTTTACCAACTGTACATCTTCACCGCCGTAGCTGTTATTCCACCAATGTTCAAAAACTATACGTCCGTTTTCGTCTATGGAATATTTAAGAAATTCCTGAGGCATGGAAAAAAATCTTGCCTTACCCTTTACAAACAACATTCCTCTGTCGGAATACGCGTCCTCAACATCGGAAAGGTTCATTACCCAGAGTTTTATATAATCGGTATACTTATTATCACTGCCTTTTACCGTTTTGTCAAACTGAGAAAAAACTATCACATCGCTGAATATTTCAATATATGTATGTTTTTTATGGCCGTTTATGCTGTATGTTGCTGCCAGCGAGCTTACAAGGCACACCACAAAGCTATATGCGGTGAATACATTGGTCACATAGAATACTGCACGGTAAAGCTGCAGCGGTGTTGTTACGATACGCATTACTACGTTTGTTATCACTACAAGTGCCGCTGCTGCCGCAAGTGACGGTATATTTGCTTTTAAAAGCCGTATATTATGCTGTATTTCAAGCTTTTTCGGATTTATTCTGAATAATTTATGCAGCGCTTACACCTCCCGTGATTTACAGATACTTTTATTATAGCATATTATCTGATTTATGACAATAGTTTTTTCGATTTTGGGCGGATAGATGCGTATAAGGCTTATTTGCGGGCGGGGTGGAGGTTGTTGACAGTTATATGGTTTGCGGTTATAAAATGTTATTTCATTTCATTCAACAGGTTCTGTAGTTCATAAAAAATCCACATATACATAGTTATAATATGATATAATATAGTTAAGGAAGTGTTTGTAAAGGATGTGGTCTGATATGGAAAAAGAAATTCTTAAACTTACCAATGATCTGGTTTTTAAACGTTTTTTTACATACAACAACGATTACAGTCTGTTGGGCGAATTTCTCTCTTTAGTGACAGGTCATGTATATGATGAGATTCAGGTCATTAATCCCGAAATTAATGATACTGACATTGCAGGCAAGCAGATAATAATGGATATCAGAGTAAAATCTGATTCTGCTCTTGTCAATATTGAAATGCAGTCCTACAGTCAGAGTGATTATATTGACAGGTCTTTACTGTATAGCACACGGCACTTTGCCAACAATAACATCAAGTGCGGAGACGGTTATATCAAAACCTCTCCTGCATACACTATAAACGTACTGAAAAACAAGCTTTTTGACTGCAGTGAATATAAATCTGTGTTTGAACTGCGTGAACAGAACAGAAACGAACTTTTATCCGAAAAATTCAAGATCTTTTTCTTAGAGCTTTCAAAGCTTGATGATAAGCTTTTCAGAAATCTTTCTGATCCTGCAAACAATACAGATAAGCTGCTTTTCTGGCTGATGCTTTTTAAATGTGAGAAGAAAGGAGATTTAGATATGTTCTATACTACTAACTATCACACAATGACCACGGCTGCCGACAGGCTGCTTCTTATAAGCGAAGATGAAAAAACAAGAGTAAACGCCGAGCTGAGAGAACAGGCTCAGGCTGATTATGCAAGTGCTATGGCTAATCAATATGCCGAGGGTATGACTGCAGGATATAACAAGGGTATGACTGCAGGATATAACAAGGGTATATCCATGGGTATATCCATGGGTGAAAAGCGTGGGGTCGTTAAGCTTATTGCAGGGCTTTGCGGTACTAAGCAGGCTTTTCTTGATATGCTGAAAAACACCGACTGCTCTGTTGAGGATTGTCAGCTTCTGTTCTCCGAATGTCCTGAGCTTAAACCGTCTTATTGGGAAAATTGATTTTTATCTGCTCCGCTCCGTGAAAAAGCATCGGGCGGAGCTTTTTTCTTTTACGATTGTTATATGAATAATCACTGTATTAAGGAACCGCTTACAGAATATTTTGGTACAATCAACAAATCATATTTGAAATTATTGACAGAGGTTTTTTATCGGTGTACAATATATGTAATGGATTACATATATATTTCCAACGTTTTTTATTACATTTTATGGAGGACTATAATGAAAAAACATGACTTTAAAAAGCTTTCCGCTCTGCTTATGGCTGTTTCGATGATGCTTTCTTCTGTCGGCTGCAGCGAGACGGAGGCTGAGGATATTCCCGATAATGATGTATCGCAGGTTACAATGGCTGAAAGTGATAGTACAGAAGTAAGCCGAGAAGCTGAAAGCAAGCAATTAACGCCTGAAGATATGAATCGTATTGAGATATGCGGAAAAACAGTCTCTTTGCCGTTTTCAGTTGAAGAACTGGGAGATGAATTCTCAATCGGAGGAAAAAACAATTCACAACTTTATTACAAGGAAGAGCCATTTGCAACAATAACATCAGATAAAAATACACCTGAGCTTATATCAAAAATAGTGTTTTCTCTTGATTGGTTTGATGTGAAAATCGCCGGTTTCTGTTTTAGTCAGACAACAACAAAGGAAGATATAATCTCTGAATGGGGGGAACCCAATAAAATACTTCAGCATGATAATACGGATAATATGATCTATCTTATAAGTGATAATTTTGCTATAACAGTTGTAATGATAGATGGGTATGTACATATGATAAATGCAGGATATAGAAATATTGATGAAATAACATATCTTTCGTCAGAAAATGATTATGATGAGATTCCTGATGATTTGACAATAGATCAATTACTTAATATGATATCTGTGGACGGACATCAACTGCAATTTCCATGCAGTACAGATGATATACTTTTATTGAGCAAGGATTTTTCAATAGAAAAAATCGCTGAAAATGATAATAAAATATCTTCTGATTTGTACTATAAGGATACATGTGTTTTCAGAATGACTTATGATAATGATGAAAATATATATTTCATAAGCATTCCAAATAAAAAAGATAACCATTATGTATCATTCAGCGAAATAAGCCTTGAAAATAGCATAGGAATTGAAGATTATTTCGTTGATATTACTAATACACAGGTCGATGAGCTGGGGTTAATTAATAAGTTATATAATGATGATACAATGAAATGTGAATTAATGTATCAAAGAAACGGTGTTATTAATTTATATTGGGAGAAGTCAAACTAAATTACTTAAAAGATAATCTTAATATTAATCAGCCGTTATCTTATTACTTCGGCAATAATATAATTTGATTGCTCGGTGCTTGATTTTTCAAAAAAGTCGCAGATACGACAATTATTGTAATTTAGAAATAGTTAATCAAACTGTTTAATTGCCGAAGTAATAATTTATCTGCTCAGAAAAT
>JAFUOZ010000014.1 GCA_017481565.1 Oscillospiraceae bacterium
GGTCTGATACCGTCAAGCAGACGGCGGTATTCCGAAAGAAGATTTTTTCCGTCATGGTCAATGTAATCGGTCCTGCCCTCCTTGCCTGCAAATTCATGAGCCTTTGCGTGCTCGGAAAGTCTGTCTGCGCATATTCCTGCGCATATTCCCTTGACGGAATGAGCCTCGATCACGTATCTTTCGTAATTGCGTTCATGTAAAAGCTTTTCCATTTCATCAAGCTTTTTAATGCCTTCGGTATATATAACGCCTAAAATATCAAGAAGAGCGTTTGTATTTCCGCCGTATTTTTCAAGAGCACGTTCAAAGTCCATGCCTTCAATGTGTATCTGTTTATTGTCACTTCCATCAATGACAGCTTCGGCAGCTTCAACAGTCTTTTTCAGCTGCTTTTCCTCGGGGATCCATTTTTTCATCACTGCACCCAGCAGCTTCAGGTCGATAGGCTTGGGAACAAAGCCGTTCATGCCTGCTTCGATAAAGGTATCCTCAACGTGCTTTATCGCATTGGCTGTAAGTGCGATGATAGGCACATTTTTTGCATATTCGGATTCCATGCTTCTTATGATACGTGTGGTTTCAACACCGTCAAGCTCAGGCATCATATGATCCATGAAGATGATATCATATACAGTACCCTCTTCAATGCGGTGGATAGCCTCATAGCCGCTGTTTACAAGCTCCAGCTCCGCCTTGTATGCAGACAGGAAGCCCTCTGCTACCTTGAGATTTACCAGATTATCATCAACTACAAGTATTCTTGCATCGGGACAATGGAAACGGCTCAGCTCGGTCTTATGTCCCTTTTTGACGCTGCTGTATTCGCCGCTGAATATGGCGGCTGCTGAAAATACGGTAACAGCCTTTCGGCAGAAGCGTATTTTTGAATATGCGCTTTCGTCGGCAAAATCGGCAGGTGCAAGCATTGCTACGGGAGTGATGTTTTTTGAAATGAGTTCATCGGCATGGCTCATTACATAGTCGATAGCTGTTCTGAAATCAAAGAAGAAGAAACCCTCGTTTTTCAGTGAGGTGATATTTTCGATATCCTCAGCCCTTTCAAGAACAGATGATGAAGCGGAAAGTGCCTTTGCGGTCTTTAAAAGGCTTTCTCTGTAAAAATCATTGTGTTCAAGGAAAAATACCCTGTGGTCCTTGCCGCAGTCAGCGGAAACGCAGGCAGTATGGTCTATTACCTTCTGAGGAGCGGTAAAGGTAAATACCGAGCCGGCACCGTAAACGCTTTCCAGCTCGATTCGTCCGTTCATGAGTCTTGCAAGATTATCACAGATCGCAAGACCTAAGCCTGTACCCTCAACTGAGCGGTTTTTCTTTGTATCAAGCTGTGTAAAGGCATTGAAAAGCTCGTCTGCGTCTTCTTTTTTGATGCCTATTCCCGTATCGGTAACACTGTAGCTTATGATAACCTCGTTTTCATTTTCCGATGGTCTACAGGTGATGTCCAATGATATCATACCCTTGTGAGTGAATTTTACCGCATTTGTAAGCAGATTGATAAGTATCTGTTTGATCCTCAGTTCATCTCCGAAAAGCACCGAGGGGACAGAGGGGTCTGCATTGATATTGAATACAACGTGCTTTCCCGAAAGACGGGCATTTATAAGACTCTGAATGTCATGTATCATTGATGTGATGATATATTCATCGTTCACAAGCTGCATTTTTCCTGCGTCTATCTTTGAAAAATCAAGGATATCGTTAATTATCGCAAGAAGATTTTCAGAGGAGCTTCTGATAGATTCCACATACTCGCTTTCCTGAGCGGAAAGGTTTCTTCTCGAAAGCAGCTCGCTCATGCCGCAGATAGCATTCATGGGAGTTCTTATCTCATGGGACATATTCGCAAGGAAGTCGGATTTTGCCTTGACAGCCGCTTCCGATTCCTTGTTCTTAAGCTCAAGCATTTTCAGAAGATATTCATTGTTTCTGTTTTTTCGTGTTTCGGCAATGGTTTTAAGTCTGTTCTGACTCATAAGACGGTTTATTACCATAATTGATATGACCGCAAGCATGAAGCCTGTGAATATCTTTGAGAATGCGGCGATGCCTGAGCTTATGGGGACAACATCTCCGCACATTTCGTTTATAAGCGATGAATACCAGCTGTCAGGCAGCTTAAGCTCATGATACATCTGCTGAGAGGTTATCACAAGGATATAGAAGCCTATGAAAAGCACCGATTGTATTTTTGTATACAGTATATCATCATAAAGGGCGATAATGCACAGCTGGGCTATGAATACAGGCGAGGCGTCATATGCACTGTGATATGCAAGCACATAAAGCACATAGTAAACTATATGTACTGCCATAAGCATGATAGCCTGTCCGCTTTTGTTAAGTCTCGGACTGATGAATGCCATTATCACAAGGGAAAAGGGGATAGCTATTGCAATGAAATATTGCAGCGGCGACTGCATTCCGTTCATGATTCCCAGCAGCAGATACATTGATGCGGTGGTAAGATATGCACCTCCCGAATAGACGGTGCTTTTTTTATGTGAGGGCTTGATATAATTATCGGTTTTCATTATTCTGTACTCCGTTTTTTAATTTATAAAAGTATATATACTACTATTATACATTTTATTTAAAAAAACGTCAATAGAAAGCCTGAAATTTTATTTGACTGAATGATTAAAATGTGTTAAAATAGGAATGGATAAAATAATTACAGAAAGCAGGTGTATTCCGTGAGACATATTTTTATTATAAATCCCGCCGCAGGCAGAACCGATTCAAGCGAAAAGCTGTTCAGGGAGATAGAGCGCCTGTGTAAGCTGAGAGGGATAGAGCCGCTTATCTGGATATCGGAATACCCCGGCTATGAATATGAAATGACAAAGCGCATGAGCGAGCTTTTCAGCGGTGAAAAGATACGCATATACTGTGTAGGCGGTTCGGGAACGCTTAATTCGGCTCTGAATGCGGTGGATAACTTTGAAAACGTGGAGCTTGCTTCTATCCCTATCGGACTCAGCAACGATATCCTGAAAAGCTACGGCGAAACAAAAAAGCTTTTCAAAAAGCCCGAAAATATCATTGACGGCAGGGTGGATATGCTGGATATAGGTGAGGTAAACGGTGTCCGTTTTATAGATTTTATCAATTTCGGACTGAAA
This sequence comes from Oscillospiraceae bacterium, assembly GCA_017481565.1. Taxonomy (GTDB): domain Bacteria; phylum Bacillota; class Clostridia; order Oscillospirales; family Ruminococcaceae; genus RGIG4694. The sequence goes on from JAFUOZ010000014.1 coordinate 3,144, forward strand.
AGCGCACTTCTTAACCGATACAGGATACTTAAGGTGCTTGCTTATATAAATCCTGTGCTTTATTATGCTCCGGGAATAATTTTCGATCTGTTTGCAAGCAAATGCCATGACTATGAGATAACCGTTGACGGAGCGGATTACAGCGGAAGATACAGCTTTGTGACCCTGATGAACGGTAAATGCATGGGCGGAGCGGTCATTCCTATACCCGATGCAAAGCCGAATGACGGGGTTTTTGATATACTTATGGTCAAAAAGGCTAATCCCATAAAAAAATGTATGCTTTTTGCAAAGCTTCTGCAGGGAAAGCTTCATGAAAACAGCTCCGATGTGATATTTTTAAAGGCGAGGGAAATGCAGGTGGCAAGAAGAGACGGTAAACCTCTGCTTTTAAACTGTGACGGCGAAAAATATCTGTCCGAAAGCGGCTGTGCGGATATATCCTTCAGCACCGACAAGCTGAGCTTTGCAGTCCCCGAAAAATCCGAGCTGTGCTGATGAAAGCAAGTTTTAAGGAAGCTTCCGTTATATATAAAAACATCAGAAAGACACTTTTGATACGATGGCAAAAGTGTCTTTCTGTTGTTTATGTTTTTTACTTTATACAAAGGCTTTGTTATAAACAGCTTAGTGACAAAATTGGAATTGAATGACCGATATGCTTTGATTTATCAGAGGAGAAAAATTTATGCCTGCTGTTTTTATTCTTGGAAGTTTTCAATATATTGGAATATGTTTTTTTGTATCTGATGCCGAAATTTACGTGTCCGATGTAAAATTCATAAAGTACGGTTGAAATTTTGTGTTGATTATTGTATAATACGAATAATTGTAGGGTAATTGCGGAGGAATATCGGAAATACAAAAGCTCTGCATATACATATATTTATATAAAGATAGGAACAAAAGAATAATTCGGGCAGAAGGGAGATGTATATCTGTCATGAAAAAAAGGCTTAATATAGGTCTTGCAATCCATCATCTCGAAAATGATTATTCCAGGCAGGTCATCAGGGGAGCGGTCACGGCAGCTAAGGAGCTTGATGTAAATCTGGTGGTCTTTGCGGGAAGATCTATCAATTTTGACCCACATGACAAGGAAAACTCACGTTATGAATATCAGTATAATGTACTTTATAACTTTATAACTCCCCGGGCACTGGACGGACTTATCGTTTCTGCGGCAACTGTGGGACAGTTTATTACCCGTGAGGAGCTTAAGTCCTTTATAGATAAGTATGAGGGTATGCCTGTTCTTGCACTTGAAAATGAGGTCAGGGGATATCCCTGTCTCCGCTTCGGAAGCGGCGGAATAAAGCAGGCAGTTGAGCATCTTATAAAAGAGCATGGCTGTCAGAGGATCGCCTTTGTAAGCGGCCCTAAGAATAACAGCGACGCTGCCGCAAGGCTTGACGCATACCGTCAGGCACTGGAAGAAAACGGTCTTTCATGTGATGAAAGCATGATAGCCTACGGCAATTTCTCGGAATATTCCGAAAATGTCGTAAGCGTTCTTCTTGACAGCTGCGGTGCTATACCCGACGCTATATGCTTTGCAAATGATAATATGTGCGTTGGTGCATACAAGGAGATACGCAGAAGAGGTCTTATTCCCGGAAAGGATATACTTATAACAGGCTATGACGATTCGGAAATAGCTATGGAGCTTGATCCCCCTCTTACAACTGTACGTGCGGAGGCTGATATTCTCGGCTATAAGGCGGTTGAAAAGATACTGGGCAGCATCACAAGCGGAACACCTGCCGAAAATGAAGAGCTTTCCGCAAGCCTTGTAGTAAGAGATTCATGCAGCTGTGAAACTATGATAGGCTCTGACGGCGGCAGGATCGTTGAAGCTCTTAAGGGAATGGGCATAAAGGAAAAGGCTGCTGTTATAGTAAACATGGTGGCAGGCAGAGGCTGCGGCTTTGAGGACAGAAATATCCGCAGTGAGATCGAAAGAAGCGTTGCAGAGATATTCTATGCGGTCAGCACAAAGGAAAACTATTCCGAAACGGGAATAATCAGAAGATTTGATAAAATGCTTGATGACGGTCTTATCGAAAAGGTAAGCTATGAGACTGTTTCCGAGCTTATTGATACTATCAGAACGGTGATACTTTCAGAATACAGTAAAAGCTGTGAAAGCAAGATAAGGTCTGCAAGGCTTTTTGAAAATATGCGCTGCAAAATGGCAGACCATGTTATCGGTATGTATTATCGTCAGATGACAGAGACCTCGCAGGCACAGTTCCTTATAAGCAATATTACCAAGGATATGATGAACTATTCGGGAAATGAAGAAAAATGCTATGGGGCGATCCTTAGCAATCTTTCCCGTACAAGTCTTAAGAGTACGTATATATACCTTTATGAAACGCCTATCGTAAACAATAAGGATTCGGAATGGAAAATGCCCGAAACACTGCTTTTAAAGGGTTTCCATAACGGTGAGGATATCGTTGCACTTGAAAAGGGCAGGCAGGAGATACCATGGATGTCATATCTGGATAATGAGTTTATCAGAAAGGATACTCAGAAGACGCTTGTCCTGGCTCCGCTGTTCCTGAATGATGAGCAGTACGGCGTTATAATTTGCGACCTTGAACAGAAGTTTTTCCACAGGGTATATTCTGTTACACCGCAGATATGCACTGCCATAAAGCTTTATAATCTGGTAAATCATCTTGAAGGCTCGCTGGAGCTGGTGAAGAATACAAATACGATCCTTAAGCAGATGTCCATGTCCGATGAGCTTACGGGAGTATATAACCGCAGAGGCTTCTACAAGTATGCGAATATGTCCATTCAGAACTCGTGGAACAAGGGCAGGATGGGTGTGCTTATCTTTGCGGATCTTGATAATCTTAAAAAGATAAACGATACCTTCGGTCATGACGACGGAGATTATGCCATTATTGCGGCATCAAGGATAATCGTAAACGGACTTCGCAATTCGGATATCGTTGCAAGGATAGGCGGCGATGAATTTGCGGCGCTTGCGGTGGTCAACGATGAAAGCGTTATTGCGGGTATGTCCGAAAGAATAAAGGCTATTGCCGCAGAGCATAACAGGAACAGCGACAAGCCTTATAATGTTACCGTAAGTATAGGACTCTGCGCCTTTGAATGCAATGAAAACATAAAGGTACAGTCTCTTATGGACAAGGCAGATGCTGAGCTGTATGCCGATAAAAAGAATAAAAATCCCGATGTTATGAAGCATTAAGGCAATGTGAATTATGAATTGTCGGTATTTTATACTATAATATTTATATGAAACGGGGCTTTGCAGGGCATATGCAAGCCCCGATTTTAAGGCAACACCGCACAAGCTTCGTGCGGTATTGCTTAAAGCAGATATTTTTCAGATGGGGGAAGTATATGAAATTCAGACCATGTATCGATATACATAACGGAAGCGTAAAGCAGATAGTAGGAGGCAGTCTGACCGACAAGGACAGCTTTGCCGAAGAAAATTTCGTCTCGGAGTATGACGGAGCCTTTTATGCAAGGCTTTACAAAAGCAGAGGTCTTTCGGGAGGACATATTATCCTGCTCAATCCCGCAGGCACGGAGCATTATGAAAATGATCTTATACAGGCAAGGGGCGCGCTTGCGGAATACCCCTGCGGACTGCAGATAGGCGGCGGAGTCAATGCGGATAATGCAAAGAGCTTTATCGAAATGGGCGCAAGCCATGTTATCGTGACGTCTTATGTATTCTGCGGCGGCGTGATAAGCTTTGACAGAATAAAGGAGCTTGGAAAAATCGTAGGAAAGGAGCGTCTTGTGCTTGATCTTTCCTGCCGCAGAAGAGACGGGAAATATTATATAGTGACGGACAGATGGCAGAAATTTACAGATGTGACCGTTTCCGAAGAAAGCCTTGATATGCTTGCTTCATACTGCGGAGAATTTCTTGTTCATGCGGTGGACGCAGAGGGCAAGGCTGCAGGAATTGAAGAGGGCGTTGCAAGGCTGCTTGGAACGATGAAGGGCTTTCCCGTTACCTATGCCGGCGGCATAGGCTCTTATGAAGATATACACAAGCTTGAAGCTTCAGGCAAGGGCAGAGTTGATTTTACTGTGGGAAGTGCGCTGGATATTTTCGGAGGAAGGCTTGAATTTGATAAAATAGCGGAATATAATAAATAATAAATTATTTTTAAAGAAAATTCAAAAAAACTATTGCAATTCCAATTTTTTGATGATATAATATATTTAATTATTGCAGAATTTATTTATTATTTTCGAAAGGAGCAGTCCGTTGACAATATTGTATAAATATAACGGACGCCGCCGCTATGTTAAAAAAATTCAGGGAGAGTATGCGGACAAGCTTTTCTTCAAGGCTTGCCTTTACCCTTATATTCTTAAATGTAATACTTTTTATATGCTTCGCCGTTGTAAAGGGTATTATGCTGCAGATAACCTCTGAGTCGGAGATCAATAAAAAAATGGATTCGGCACTGTCGGTGTCGGTCTATGCAGTTTCCGATTATGCCGAGGCAAAGCTGAATGCTGCAAAGACTGCTTCCGAGCATCATGGGATAGTAAGCTGGCTGCTTGATGAGGCTGATTCTGTGGCAGTGCGTACAGCTACCGCAAATGCTGCTTTGAATGATCCTGATATTATGGCTGTGTGGATAATGAGGGATATGGACGGTGAGTTCATAGCCAACGAGATCAGCGGATTTTCAAGTCTTTCCGCCTGCTCATGGTATTCCTATTATAATCACGGAGGAAGAGAATCGGTATTCACACTGAGCAGCTCAGGCGTTGTGAGCAACTGTGCCTGTGTTACTATGGTTTATCCTATTATAGACAATGAAAATATCATAGGCTTTGCAGGCGCTGAGGTGGGTCTTGACGCTGTAAGCAGACGCTTTTCAAACTTCAATCTTTCAGACGGCTGTTATATTATGATAGGCACCGAAAACGGAGATATCATATATAACCCTGCAGACGCTGCTCCCGACAGGTTTTCAAGTGAGCATATGAAAGCTGTTTTTTCGGATCCTGATGCGATGAAGGGAAACATTTACAGCAGAAGTGCTGTTGATCCCTATACCTCATGGAAGGTCATGGCAGTGTTTGATAAAAAAGGTGCGGAGAAAGCACTTCTGGCGGATTATGGCAGAGAGCTTCTTCTTCTTGTGGGACTTCTTGTTCTGATGATAATCGCTGTTATCAACATCGTGCGCAGAGAATGCCGTGAAATACCGGCTATTTCCAAGTCTATTGCGGAAATATCGGCAGGAAATTATAATTTCAGGATCAATTCATCATGCTGCAATGAGATAGGTCTTATCGCTGAATCGGTCGATACAATGGCAAAGACTCTTCAGGATAATAATGCGCTTATTGATTCCTATGTAAATCTGGATACCCTTACGGGAATAAGCAACAGGATAAAAATGTATGAGGCTATTGACGATCTTATCGTAAGCAGGGATCATACACAGCCGAGATTTGCACTTATTTTTATTGATATTGACAATTTCCGCTGGATAAACGAAACTCTCGGTCACCGCTACGGCGACGAGGTACTGAAAACCTTTGCGGATCGTCTCAGAACAGTATTCAGACGTGCATACCGCTACAGCTCTGATATGTTCGTTGCTCTTGTGGAGATAGGAAATGATACCTCTGCGGCAGATGAGCTTATAAACCGTTTCCGCAGTGAGCTGAACTTTCCGTTCAATGTATTTGCAACAAATCTTTATGTAAGATGCTCCGCAGGTATTGCGGTATATCCTGATGACGGAGATACTCCCGATATACTGCTGCAGGACGCAGATATAGCTCTGAACCGTTCCAAGGAAAGAGGAAAGGACAGGGTAAGCTATTACAATACTGCACTTCACAGCAGCGTAAACAGCAAGACATCTATTGCTCAGAATCTGGCAATGGCTCTTGAACGGGGTGAATTCTATCTTAATTATCAGCCTATCATATCCACTGCTGACGGAAGTATCCACGGTTTTGAGGTGCTTTTAAGATGGGAGTCTGAAACACTGGGATATGTTCCTCCCTCAAAGTTTGTGCAGATCGCAGAGGAAACGGGAGATATCGTCAGCATCGGAACATGGATATTTGAGACTGCCTGCCGCTTCCTGAAAAGGCTCAACGAATATAACAGTGATATAATCCTGTCGATAAACGTTTCGCCTGTGCAGATGAAGAAGCATGACTATATGGAGCATATCCATCGTGTGCTTAATATCACAAAGGTCAATCCCGAAAATATTCAGGTCGAGATAACCGAAAGCTCGCTTATCGACTTTATGGAGACAGGGCAGAATGTTATCGAGGAGATAAACAGTCTGGGAATAGCGCTTGCTCTGGACGATTTCGGAACAGGCTATTCATCGCTTAATTATCTTAAGAATTTCCCTATAAAGTGTCTTAAGGTGGATAAATCCTTCGTTGATGATATTGACAGTCACGGCAAGGATTACAGGATCACGGGAAGTATTATCGATCTTGTACACGGTCTGGGTATAAAAACTGTAGCCGAGGGCGTTGAAACGGTCTCACAGTATAATTCCATAGTGAATATGAAGTGTGATTATATTCAGGGCTTCCTTATGAGCAAGCCTATGGACGAGCATAATGCACTTGAATTTGTACGTATGTACGATCAGATGCATAAGCCTGACAAGGCACAGCTTGAACGTACCGAGCGTGTGCTTGCCGAAGAACGCAGAATGAGAAGCGTTAATAAGAAATAGAGCATATAGTCTCAATAAAATGACGGAGCTGCATTGAATGCGGCTCCGTTTTTTGTTATAAATATAAAAAATGGCGAAAAACCCCTTGACAAAGAGAATGGTGTATGATATAATAATAAAGCCGCATGTAACGGGCAGGAAAGTTGTATTATCAAAGGATACACGCCCTATACAGCGAGTTTTTAAGAAAAGGCAGGTGCCACAGATGTACGCAGTTATCGAAACAGGCGGAAAGCAGTATCAGGTTCAGGAGGGCGATGAGATCTTCATCGAGAAGCTCAACGTTAATGCTGATGATACAGTAACTTTTGACAAGGTTGTTGCAGTAAACAACGACAGCGCTCTTACAGTAGGTGCTCCCTACGTTGCAGGTGCAGCAGTTGAGGCTAAGGTTGTTAAGAACGGCAAGGCTAAGAAGATCACTGTTTTCACTTACAAGCCTAAGAAGGGCTCTTCCCACAGAAAGATGGGTCACAGACAGCCCTACACAAAGGTAAGAATCGAAGCTATCAAGGCATAATTTCCCGTGATCAAGGCTGTTTTTTATAAGAAAAACGGAGCTTTCCGGGGGTTCGGCATATCGGGGCATTCAGGCTATGCAGAATCGGGGAGCGATATTGTATGCGCTTCGGTCTCCTCAGCCGCTATGCTTACCGCAAATACCGTGACAGATTTTTTCGGTGCAGATGCTAAGGCATATGCAGATGGCAATCTGTTTGAGCTTATGCTGAACAAAGACTGTGACAGATCGGAAAAGCTGATCGAAAGCTTCTATCAGCATCTTGATTTTATTTCACAGGATTATAACGGTACAATACGTTTATCAGTTATGGAGGTGTAACACATGATTAGAATTTCTATGCAGTTCTTTGCTCATAAGAAAGGTATGGGTTCCACAAAGAACGGTCGTGATTCCGAGTCCAAGAGACTTGGTGTTAAGAGAGCTGACGGTCAGTTCGTTACAGCAGGTAACATCCTCGTTCGTCAGAGAGGTACACACATTCATCCCGGCGCAGGCGTAGGCATCGGTTCCGATGATACAATCTATGCTACAATCGACGGAAGAGTTAAGTTCGAGCGTTACGGCAGAGACCGTAAGAAGGTTAGCGTTTACGCTGCTGAATAATTCTCTTTGAAGTGAATTTTTATCCCGCCTTTTTATTTGGGCGGGATTTTTTTTATATGTGTAAATGTAAAAAAAATATGAACTGCTCTGTTTTGTGTTGACAACTATTACAGTAAGTGATATACTGTTATTACAGTAAACGTAACAAGGAGGGACTATGAGGGATAATGTGAAAGGCGGCGCACTTACAGAGGTGACATTTTATATTTTGCTTTCGTTGTATAAACCAAAGCATGGGTATGCAATTATGCAGTTTATTGAAGAAAATACAGGCGGACGGTTATCATTGGGAGCCGGAACTTTATATGGTGCGCTAAATTCTTTGGCGGATAAAGGGTGGATAGAGTTATGCAGCGAAAAGGATGGACGAAAAAAGGAATACCTGATAACTGCTGAAGGTCGTGAAGCCGCAGAACGTGAGCTTATGCGTTTGCATGAATTAACGGAAACAGCTGATAAAATTATAGGAGGTGCGCTATGAGCAGAAAATATTACCGTTTCTTCGGAGGTCTTATCAAAACACAGGAAAAGTGGCTGAATAAGCTTGCTGCTGAAGGATATCGTCTGATAAATACAGGTAAGCTTTTATATGAATTTGAGGAATGTAAGCCCAATGAATATCAGTATTGCATTGATTTTATTGCAGATAAATCAAAGTACAATGCGGAAAGCTATAGGGAGTTTCTGGAGGAGTTTGGCTATCGTGTATTTTATAAAAATATCAATCTCAGGTGGTCAATAGGCAAGGCGGAGGTGCGTCCCTGGGCAGAAAAAGGCGGACGTATTGCAATGAAATCATCAACTCTTGATAAAGAGCTTATGATAATCGAAAAGCACAATGACGGAAAGCCTTTTGAACTGCGTACAACTGCCGAGGATCGTATTTTATACATAAAGCGAATGAGGGCACCTTGGATATTTATGCTGTTGATTTTTACCGTATTCGGAATATTTGTGAGATCGGCTACAATTTTAGCTGCAGCGGCTATATGTTTGGTTTTTGTGTCAGTATTTCAGGCGGAGCTTATCATGCTGAAAAAGAATGCTGAAATTATGGAATGATAACAAAAAATCAGGTCAGTTGGAATACACAAAGGAGGTGAGTTATGAAAATAGTTCCATACACAAGCAATATAAACGAATATTTAAAATCAGATGATATAATAGATCACGAAAACGTGCAGATAAAAGCACTTGCAGAAAAGCTTTACGACAGAGCGTGCAATGAGCTTGATTTTATCAGATCGGCTTATGAATATGTCCGTGATAACATTTCCCATTCTGCTGATATAAATGAGGATATTATCACCTGTTCCGCTTCCGAGGTGCTTGCGGCGGGTCATGGTATATGCTTTGCAAAAGCTCATCTTCTTGCGGCAGTTCTGCGCTGTAAGGGCATACCTGCGGGATTATGCTATCAGAGGCTTATTCTTGATGATGAAGCTGCTCCTGTGCTTATCATGCACGGGCTTAACGGAGTATATCTTAAGGAATATAAAAAGTGGATACGTCTTGATCCGAGAGGGAATAAGAATGGCGTAAATGCACAGTTTTCTGTTGACAGGGAGCAGCTTGCCTTTCCTGTACGCTCAGAAAAAGGCGAGGAGGACTGTTTTATCGTATTTCCGGAAACAGACAGAAGGATACGCGAGAAATTAAGGAATAACAAAACTAGAACGGAGCTGTGGGAGGATCTTCCTACAGAGCTTGAAAATCCGTCAATGAGAGGGGCATGAATCGATCTGCTCAGCGTTTACTTATTATATTGATCTGACCGTTACCCGTGAAACAGCTTCACGGGTAAATTTTTGAAAAAATATATATTTATTTGATACATTTTAAAAAGTCATTCGTCTAAATAAATGAGGGGGGTGAAAAAATGACCGATTTTGACGAGATATACAGACTATATGCAAAAAGCGTATACGGCTTTCTCATGCGTATGACAGCTAGTGCCGAGCTTTCCGAGGAGCTTACCTCTGAGACCTTTTATCGTGCGGTAAAGAATATCAACAGCTTCAAGGGAAACTGCACCATGTCGGTATGGCTTTGTTCAATAGCTAAAAATCTGTATCTCGATCATCTGAAAAAGAGCGAAAGGAAAAATATTTACATAGAAGACGATAATTATCCCGACAGCGCAGATATGACCCTGCACATTGAGGACAAGGAACAGCTGCTTGCGGTACACCGTGTACTCCATGCACTTGAAGAACCTTATAAGGAGGTTTTTTCCCTGCGCATATTCGGCGAGCTGTCCTATAAGGAGATAGGCGAGCTTTTCGGAAAAAAGGACAGCTGGGCAAGGGTCATCTTTTTCAGAGCAAAGGAAATGATCATAAGGAAAATAAACGAATGACGAAAGGAATGTTTTTATGAAATGTGATATAATCAGGGATCTTCTTCCCGCATACTGTGACGGACTCTGCTCAGAGGAAACGTCAAGGGAAATTGAGGCTCATACAGCGGAATGTACAGAATGTGCGGATATGATACGGTCTATGAAGGCGGACATAGATGTGCCTGCCGTTACAGGGGAAATATCCGCCGATAAGGCTTTCAAAAAAATCAATCTGAAAATGCAGAATAAGGCTATTACTATAGCAGGAAATCTGATTTGCATACTTTTGCTTGTTATATTATTATTTATATGTATAACAGGATATAAAAACAGATATGAATGGGAAAAATATGAAGAAAGCCTTGTTAATCCCGATGCAGACAGAGTGTTTAATATGCTTATAAGCGGTGATATTGACAACTTTATGAACGAACTGATAATTCAGCAGGATATTTTACGTATACCTTCCGAAGAAGAAATTACAATTCGCCGTGAGACTATAAACGAACTGTATGAATACTGGAAAACTATTGGAATAACGGAAGTTTCAAGTCTGGGAACTGAATACTCTTTCATTTTTCCAAATTATGATTATTATCTTCCTACAACCACATATGTGCTCTGTTTTCATGATTTTGCCAATAGCTATGTAAGCTTATCGAAATACAGAGGAAAATATATTATAAATATTCTTTGTGAATCTACGGAAAGTATTGCTTTTCCTGAAAAATATGCTGAATACGAACAGCTTATAAATAAAGTTGATTATCTTATCAATCCCTGTCTGGATAACGTTCCATTTACCGAATTTTTTGACCCTACAAGTAATCTTAAGCCAAATTTGATAAGTAGACACTGTTCAGACAATCCGTATGCGCCTGACGATGAATTTTCTGAGGCTCTCTGCAGCCGTCTTACCGAATTTTCCGAGTCGGATATCATTTGCGAAAATATTAATTTTACAGAATTGAAATTTGACAGCGATATTAAGCTTTACACCAAGCGCATGACCATGACCTTTCTTGACCCAAAAACCGAAAAGCATATCACATATTCCCGCATTATTCCAATAACAGATTGTATCGGATTTGCTGTAATTCCCGAATATCCTCCGGAAATAACCGACGAGGGCGTTTCGGAGGAGTGCAGACGTATTGTGACTGAGCTGTGGGGATAAATTTTTATCTGTAGTTATTTAAATATACATAAAGCTGCTGTATAGATTTTATTGTACAGCAGTTTTGTGTATTAAAAGTAAAAAGAACATTAATTTTTATATTTCGTATTGACAGAACAAAATAAATTGTGTACAATGTAATTGCGAAAATGAATTGAGTACAATATAATTTTATCAAATTTATTTGGAGGTATATTTATGAAGATCTATGAGCATACTGTAAATGATGCAAAGGGACATCAGGTAAATATGAAGGATTATGAAGGCAAGGTACTGCTGATAGTAAACACAGCAACAGGCTGCGGATTTACACCTCAGTATGAGGGACTTCAGGAGCTGTATAAAAAATACAGCGAAAGGGGTCTGGAGATCCTTGATTTTCCCTGTAATCAGTTCGGAGCACAGGCACCCGGAACGGAAGAGGAGATCGTTGATTTCTGTCAGTCCCGATATGGTGTGACCTTTCGTCAGTTTGCAAAGGTAAACGTAAACGGAGATGATGAAGCTCCGCTTTTTACCTATCTTAAGGCACAGAAAACTGGCGTAATGGGCAACAGGATAAAATGGAACTTCACAAAATTTCTGGTTGACCGCAGCGGAAATGTTACGGAACGCTTTGCGCCTACTGTCACACCCGATAAGCTTGAGGAAAAAATTCTTGAATTGATATGACTATTCGTATTTATAGGAGAAAATATATGAAGCATATTTATCAGACCGAGGGCACATGCTCTACCGAAATAAGCTTTGAGCTTGAAAACAATATCGTAAAAAATATAAGCTTTACAGGCGGCTGCAACGGCAATCTGAAGGCTATAGCCGTTCTTGTTGAGGGAATGACTGCCGATAATGCCATTGAAAAGCTGGAAGGGATAACCTGCGGACGCAGACCGACTTCCTGTGCGGATCAGCTTGCAAAAGCTTTGAAAACAGTGTATAATAGATAATTAAGGAAAGGATGATCGGATATGATCAGTGATTCCTTATTACTTCGGCAATAATATAATTTGATTGCTCGGTGCTTGATTTTTCAAAAAAGTCGCAGATACGACAATTATTGTAATTTAGAAATAGTTAATCAAACTGTTTAATTGCCGAAGTAATAATAAAAACTGTTATATGAAACGGAGAACCGCTATGGAAGATAAAAACTTCGACTGTCTTAAGCTTGAAAATCAGATGTGCTTTCCGCTTTATGCCTGTTCAAAGGAAATCGTGCGGATGTATAAGCCTCATCTTGACAAGCTTGATCTAACCTATACACAGTATATTGCTATGATGGTGCTGTGGGAAAAAAAAGAGCTTTCAGTAAAGGCACTGGGAAAATGTCTTTTTCTGGATTCGGGAACGCTTACTCCTGTACTTAAAAAGCTGGAGACAAAGGGATACATAAACCGGACACGCTCCGCTGATGATGAACGTTCCCTTAATGTATCTGTTACCGAAGCGGGAGTTTTGCTTAAGGAAAAAGCGGCAGAGGTTCCCCGTAAGATGTCTTCATGCATAAATTTATCTCCCGATGAAGCATTACAGCTATATACCCTGTTAAACAAGCTTATGGACAATTTCAGAAACGATGCGGATCAATAAACAATAAACAGCCGTCCGAAAAAATCGGGCGGCTATATTTTTACATTGAAATTATTTTTGCACTGGGGACAGCATACTGTATGATTACCCTTCTTTTTCGGCAGACGGAGCATCTTCTTACAGCTTGGGCATTTTTTATAGCAATGGGTCTTTCTGTCACGAAGCTTAAGCTTCTGTATTCTGAAAAAGCCCTTTATTTTATCACGGTATTTAAGATATATCCTGTTTTCATTTCGGCGTTCTTCAAGCCTGCGAGAAAGAACACGATAATATGAAAGTGCGATAAGAATGGTTATGATAAGAGACAATACGATACTTCTCAGAAAAATATTCAGGATCAAAAGTACAAATATCACCGCTGCGGAAAATTTATAAAGCTCATCTGCGCCGTATCTTCCGTACATGAATTTTATCAGCTTATCCCTCAGATCGTTTTTGTTCACTCTTACTCACCTCTTTTATTGATATATATTACAGTATTACTCATGATAACATACTATTGTGACAGCGACGTGATAAAATCACTCTTTTTTTATTACAACTTATTCCGAATTTATATTACATAAAATTGCATAAAATTCTTGCAAAATCACTTTAAATATGATATAATATAACAAACGGTAAAAAGACGGTGATATATGTGTTAAATGACAAAAAAATAATCGCACTTTGTACATCACGCATCTATGACGCTCAGATACATAAATTTATTTCAGAATTCAATGAAGAACTGCGCAGAAATGATATGTATCTGCTCATTTTTACGCTTAATTCAGACCTTTACTGGAATGAACGTGAGGTTCACCCCGAAAAATATGTATATGATATAATTCCCTATAATATCCTTGACGCAGTTGTCATTATGGACGAAAAAATAAAAAGCCGTCAGGTTTCGGAAAAAATAATCGCTGAAGCAAAGAAATTCTCCGTGCCTATTGCGGTCATTGACGGCAGCTATGAGGATACTGCGTCCATAAGCTTTGATTATTCACAGGGGCTTGAAAGGATGATAGAACATATCATCAAAGACCATAATGTACGCAGACCGCATTTTATGGCAGGTATAGAGGGTAATAAATTTTCCGAAGACAGAACAGAGGTTTTCAAAAAGGTCATTGCCGAAAACAATATCCCTCTGACAGAGGATATGATAAGCTACGGCGGTTTCTGGGCAGGTCCTTCCCGTGAGGCTACTAATGCTATTATTGACAGCGGTGAGCTTCCTGAGGCTATTATCTGCGCAAATGATATTATGGCTATTAATGTATGTGATGTTCTTACATCAAGGGGAATAAAGGTTCCCGAACAGGTCATAGTTTCAGGCTTTGACGGCATATATGAGGGCAAGCTTTTTATGCCAAGAATATCCACTGTAAACTGCAGCAGCTTCGCTATGGCAAAGGCGGCTGCGGATATGCTTATAAAATACATGGATAGCAAAAAGTGCGGAACATATTCTGTTATACCTGAGCTTGATCTTAATGAATCCTGCGGCTGCTGCGGAAAGGATTCTGACCATACCGAGATAGATTGCTTTAATGACGGATTTTATCGCTATCAGGACGATATCCGCCTTTATTATGAAAGCACCGTCAAAATGCAGCAGTGTACTGATATTGAAGCGGCGGCGGATATTCTCCGTTCTCATATCAAGTATAAGAGAAGTCTTTTCTTTAATCTTTGCTGTGTTATCGACAGCGCATGTCTTGATGTTGAAAATGTGTTCTTCCTCTCCGATTCATATTATCCGGATAGGAAAAATAGGATGATACTCTGCGACAGCTATTCTGATATCAATAAGCTTACTCCCCTTGGCGAAAATGAGCTTGTTCCGGATATGGATAATCTGCTTAACAATGGCTATCCTCTTATTTTCAATGCCATTGATTATATGAACAAGCCTATAGGATATATATGCTATTATTTCGGAAGCTATGATATTACCGATTATTCCAAGACTGCAAGCATGGCAAATACCATAGGAATGGGTCTTGGCGGCTTTATTAATATGAGTCATCAGAAATATCTCTCCGATAAGGTCGAAAATATGTACAAGACCGATTCGCTGACGGGTCTTTATAACCGTACGGGTTTTAAGACCGAATTTGAAAAAGCAAGGTTTGTTTATCACAATACCGATACACAGCTGACCTTTATTATGGCTGATCTTGACGGTCTTAAGATAATCAATGACAGTTTTGGTCATGATGCAGGCGATAAGGCTATTGCCGCAGCTGCACAGGCACTGAAAAAAGCCTGTCCTGCAGACAGATCCCTCTGTACAAGATACGGCGGCGATGAGCTTCTTGCGCTTATCTTCGGTGAATGTGATCCCAATGAAATGACTTTGGGGGTTGAAAAGCTGCTTAAGGAATTCAATGATAATTCGGGGCTTGAATATAAGGTATCCGCCAGCTGCGGAGCATATTCCGTGATAATGAATGACAGCTTCAATTTTGAGGATACTTTCCGCTGTGCCGACGAACAGATGTATATAACCAAGAGAAATAAAAAGAACAGACGCAAATAAAAATGTCTGCATAAAATACAATAAACGATAAAAATCCTCGGAACTCAGTAAAGAACTCCGAGGATTTTGTGATTTTTAAGCTTTTTTTGTATCAGTCGCCGAAGGAAACGCCAAGTCTCTTTGCGGTGATAACATCTGCGCACTTGGGATCAACGAACTTGGTCTTTCCTGCAACATCGGAGAGAGGATTTTCGCCGATCTGACTGTTTATAAGCGCTACCGAATAGCCGTATTTTTCCTTTGCGATAAGCTCTGCGGCACGTACTCCGAACTTTGTAGCAAGGAGACGGTCATAGGCTGAGGGACTTCCGCCTCTGAGCATATGTCCCGGTGTGCATACTCTTGTTTCAACGCCTGTGCCCTTCTGTATCTGAGCGGCAAGAGTGGAAGTAATAGTGGTGATGCCTGCTTCAGCACGGCGCTTTGCACGTTCCTTCTTCTTAAGCTCCGCTTCCTTTACATCGTATGCACCCTCTGCAACAGCTACGATAGAAAAGCTCTTTCCCGCTTCTGTACGCTTGTTGAGTGCAGATACGATCTTTTCTGTTTCGTAGGGTATCTCGGGGATAACGATAACGTCTGCGCCGCCTGCAATTCCCGAATAAAGTGTGAGCCAGCCTGCCTTATTGCCCATTATCTCGACTACAAGTATACGGCTGTGCGATGCGGCTGTGGTGTGGAGACGGTCGATAACATCGGTTGCAATATCAACTGCGGTATGGAATCCGAAGGTAACATCAGTACCGAAAATATCGTTGTCTATGGTCTTGGGCAGACCGATAACGTTAAGTCCTTCCTCGGAAAGCAGATTTGCGGTCTTGTGAGTGCCGTTTCCGCCAAGTGTGAGCAGACAGTCAAGCTTTAAGTCCTTGTATGTTTTTTTCATGGACTTTACCTTGTCCACGTTATCCGCCTCTATAACGGACATCATCTTGAAGGGCTGACGCTTTGTACCTAAAATAGTACCGCCCTGTGTGAGAATACCCGAAAATTCATAAGGCTCCATTTCACGTGCGATGTTGTTTATCAGACCATAATATCCGTTCTGGATACCCACTATCTGAACATCATCTGTGCCGAATTTTTCATAGCACGCCTTTGCAATGCCTCTGATAGTTGCGTTAAGTCCGGGGCAGTCGCCGCCGCTGGTGAGGATACCTATTCTTTTTTTAGCCATATTTATCAATCCTTTCGAGTATTTATTCCGGGGGTCATACCTCCGCAGGATGATTCTGTCTCATGCGGAGAAATTCTTCAAACTGATCGGCAGGCATAGGCTTTCCGAAGAAATAGCCCTGTGCCCAGTCACAGCCCGATTGCTTTAAGATCTGTGCCTGACCTGATGTTTCGATACCCTCGGCAACGGTCTCGATATGCTTTGATTTTGCGATCCTGATAACTGCGGATACGATCTCACGGGAGATCTCGTCCTCTTCAAGATACATTATAAAGCTGCGGTCAAGCTTAAGAAGGGTTATGGGCAGTACCTGAATATAGCTCAGTGAGGAATATCCTGTTCCGAAATCGTCCATTGAAAGCTTTACGCCAAGCTCCTTGATCTCGTTCATCTGCTGGATAGCATGGTCGATATCCTTAAGGGCAAGGCTTTCGGTAAGCTCAACGTCCAGCCACTGCGGTTCAAGTCCTGTATCGGCAAGTGCCTTCTTGATAGTTTCTGTAACATTTGTCTGATAGAAATCTATTGCTGTAAGATTTATCGATACGGTAACGGGAGCAAGTCCTATATCCTGCCATTTCTTATTCTGACGGCATGCCTCGTAAAGTACGAATTTACTGATCTTTGTAATAAGCAACGAGCTTTCCGCAACGGGAATGAATTCACTTGGGGGAACTATTCTTCCGTCAGGCTTTATCCAGCGGATAAGCGCCTCCATGCCCATTACAATTCCTGTTGTAAGATCAATCTTGGGCTGATAATAGAGTACCAGCTCATTGTTTTCAAGAGCCTTTGTAAGATCCTTTTCGATCTCTGTACCCTTGATGATCTTATCATGTACTGTGCTGTCATATCTGATAATACTGCTGCGTGTGCCGTCTGAAAGGCTGAGGGCAAATTCCGCACGGTCAAGTACCTTGGAGAATTCGTCCTTACCGTCTGACATTTTGCAGAAGCCTGCGGAACAGGTTATTGAATGAGTTTCCAGCGAATCTGAATGAATCGAGAGAATATCGCTCTGTATCCGCTTTATTATTTCAACAGGCAGTTCATCATCGCCGTTTGCCTTTATAAGCACGGCAAAGTTATCGCCGCCTATTCTTGCAGCAAAGCCGCCTTCCGTGAGACAGGATGTGATTATCGCCGCCACATCTGCAAGCAGCTTGTTTCCGTTGGCATAGCCGCAGGTATCGTTTATGATATGGAAGCCGTCGATATCTATTACGATAAGCCAATAGTCAAGTGCAGGATCGTCCTTTGTCCATGCCAGAAGCTCTTCGCCTGTCATCATGAACTTGTTGCGGTTGAATATCTGTGTAACATCATCCACATAAGCCATTTTTTCGATAAGGGAATCCTTTTCCTTTTCCTTGGTTATATCGATAACAGCTCCGCCTATGCTTGCCTGAAGTACGTTTTTGTTTGACATGGTCTTATATCTGAACTGGAACCAGTGATATGTCATATCGGGGGTTATCGCCCTGAATTCAACAGAGTGGATCTGTCCTGCCTTATCATCTGCACGGTTTCCCGTACTTCCCGCAAAGCTGTCGAATATGATCCTGTCCTTAGGGTGAAACAGCGCTCTCAGGTCGGCACTGCTGATGAATTCCTCTTCAATGCCCAGCATAGCCTGCAGCTGTTCGGATATATAGAAGCGTGAGCCGCCCGGCTCCTTGAGCATAAGACCGATCTCGGCAAGCTCCATTGAAAGCATATACTTGTTTTCCGATTCGGCAAGCTCCTTTGAATACCGCATAAGCTCGCTTTTCATGTTGATGGTCTCCGTAAGGTTGGGACCTATTGACATGAGCAGATATGTGGTCTTTTTATTAATGGTGGTGGTATATATCATGGAGGTATTCCAGATAGTGCAGATCTTGCTTCCGTCATAGGCGGTGGCATAGAATTCTTCGTCACGGTTATTTATGATCGCCTGCAGATTATCCTGAAAGGCATCTGCGGGGAGAACCTTGCGGAGATAATCCTTGTTTGCCATAAGGTCTGCGGCGGTATAGCCAAGATTTTTTGTAAAGTCATCATTTACGTCGATATAGCTGAAATCTGCGTCCCATACTATAACCATAGGATTGATATGCTTGGTTATTTCACGGATCATCTTTTTACGGTGCTTTACTCTTGTGGAGATCTCATATATCTTATAGCCTGTTGCATAGGAAACACCTGTTACAAGTACTGCAAGATAGCCTACTATTATATATGTTGTATAGTTGGGAAACAATGTAAGGAGAACATTCAGTATGATCGCTGAAAACGCAACGATAGCGCACATTATCATAGCATACAGTGAACTCATATATATTTCCCCCTTTCTGCGGATTTATGCTGCGTCTGTTGTGAAATAAAAAAATAATATATATCCATAATAATGTGTATATTCCTACAAAATAATTATACTCCCAGGCTTATGATTTGTCAATAATTAATATGTAAAATTGAGAAAATAATCCTAATCTTTCACATATCGTACACATTTATGTGGTAAACTATATGTAAAAGCAAGATTTATACCGAAAGGAGAATCATATATGTCAAAGGAAAGAATTCTTATAGTTGACGATGAAAAGATGATAAGAAATGTTGTAAGGGAATATGCCGAGTTTGAAGGCTATGAAACTGTTGAGGCGGAGGACGGTATGGCTGCAGTGGAAATATGCCGCAGGGAAGACTTCCGCTGTATCATAATGGATATAATGATGCCCAGGCTTGACGGTTATTCCGCTGTAAAGGAAATAAGAAAGACCAAGCAGATACCCGTTATCATGCTTTCCGCAAGGGGAGAGGAATATGACAAGCTTTTCGGTTTTGAAATAGGCGTTGATGATTATGTGGTAAAGCCTTTTTCTCCCAAGGAGCTTATGGCAAGAGTAAGAGCTGTTATAAAGCGCAGTGCTTCAAACGGAGTTACTGCCGAAAAGCTTACCTTTGAGGGTCTTGAGATCAATATGACGGGCAGAGAGGTCATTGTTGACGGAAAGGCAGCGTCTCTTACTCCCAAGGAATATGACCTGCTTTTCTATCTTGTGCGCAACAAGGGTATTGCACTTTCAAGAGAAAAGCTTCTTGAAGAGGTCTGGGGCTATGATTTTTACGGTGATGACCGTACAGTCGATACTCATATAAAAATGCTTCGTAATTCTCTCGGCGAATACCGTAAATTCATCGTTACGCTGAGAGGCATGGGATATAAATTTGACTGCTGATAAAGGAATGACCCGAAGTGAAAAATAAACGAGTATTGACCCGACAGCAGAAAAAGCAGCTTCTGTATGAAAAATTCCACAGTCTCAGATTTACCGTATGGCTGTATTTTTCTATATTTATGATAAGTATTCTTGTGCTTATGTGGGTATCCTTTGTGTTTTCGCTGGAGCGTACCTACCGTGTTACAAAAACACGTACCATTCTGGATACGGCGCAGTATATCGTAAATGAATGGAACAACGACCGCTTTACCACAGAGCAGCTTGACAAGATAGCTCATGACAATGATATGTGTGTGCTTATTCAGGACAGCTATTTCCGTACCATGTATTCCTATGATATAATGGCGAAAAACTGTCTTATCCACGGAACGCAGGGATTTTTCAATCTTCCCTCGCTACGTTCGGCTGTGTTCAATTCGGAAAACGGTATATATTATACCGAACTGGAAAATCCCCGTTTCAATAACAATACTCTTATGTTTGCCATGCTTATAGGAACAAAGGAGGAGCCTAAGGGATATGTTTATCTGAATACCTCGCTGGAGCCTCTTGATTCAACTACCGAGATACTCCGCAGTCAGATGGTGCAGATAACCTTAGCGGTGCTTATCATAGGTGCAGGCGTGTCCTATTTCCTGTCAAAGCTTATTGCAACGCCTATCGTACGTATAAAGAGGTCTGCCGAAAAAATGGGTCAGGGTGACTATAATGTAAACTTCAACGGCAGAGGATATACCGAAACGGAGCGTCTTGCCGATACCCTGAACTATGCATCGGGAGAGATAAGCAAGGTAGATACGCTGAGAAAGGATATTATTGCAAATGTTTCCCATGACCTGAGAACACCCCTTACAATGGTGAAGGCGTATGCGGAAATGGTCAGGGATCTTTCGGGAGATAATCCCGAAAAGCGCAATGAGCATGTGGGGATAATCATTGAAGAGAGCGATCGTCTGGCGGCGCTGGTAAATGATATACTTGATCTTTCAAAGCTGGAGAACAAGACTGCAGAGCTTAATATATCTGAGTTCTGTTTAAAGGATAAGCTGGAGGACGTTATGACCCGATATACGCTGCTTTCCGAGCAGCAGGGGTATAAATTCTATCTTTCTGCGCCTGCGGAGATAACGGTAAAGGCGGATATCATCAAGATAGAGCAGGTGCTTTACAATCTTATCAACAATGCGGTGAATTACAGCGGTGACAGCCGTGAAATATATGTGATGCAGCTTGTAAGGGGACGCAAGGTAAGGATATGCGTAACCGATACGGGTAAGGGCATAGAAAAGGAGCTTATGCCCCTTATCTTTGACAGGTATTACCGTGCGGAAAAGCATAAGAGAGAGGTCATCGGAACAGGTCTGGGACTTTCTATCGTCAAGCAGATACTCATTCGTCACGGCTTTGAATTCGGTGTGCAGTCCGAGCAGGGCACGGGAAGTACCTTCTGGTTTGAGATGGATATAGTAAGCGAAACGATACCTGAAAGTGAAATAGAAGTGGTGGATTAGGAGGTAAAAAATGTTTGTAGAAAAGCAGTACGACATAGCCGTACTCGAGGACGCAAGGATAAATAAAACAAGCTTTATGAATTATTATGCTCAGTTTATCGAGCTTATGAATTTATATCAGTCGGCAGCGGACGAGGTTGTAACCAAGCTGCAGATACTTGATAACGAGTTTTCCGCAAAATATCAGCGCAATCCTATCCATACGCTGAAAAGCAGGATAAAGTCCCCCGAAAGCATACTGGGAAAGCTGAACAGAAAGGGTATTCCGCTGAGTGCTGAGGCGGTAAAGGCTAATCTTTATGATATTGCGGGAGTAAGAGTTATCTGTCAGTATATCGACGATATATATACGCTTGCGGGGCTGCTTGCCGCACATGACGATATCGAGCTGCTGAAAACTAAGGATTATATAAAGAATCCCAAGCCAAACGGCTACAGAAGCCTTCATATCGTGGTGAATGTACCTGTGTTTCTTTCAACGGGTAAGGAATATGCTCCCGTAGAGATTCAGATAAGGACTATGGCTATGGACTTCTGGGCAAGTCTGGAGCATGAGCTTCACTATAAGACAGGAAAAAAGGTGAGCCGTGAGCTTTCCGATGAGCTTTTCAGATGCGCCGAAACCATTGCCGATACGGACAGGCGTATGCAGGATATCTACAAAAAGCTTAATGAGCCTGATGATAATTAATAAAATTAATAAAAAAAGGAACGCTTCATACATGGAGGCGTTCCTTTTTTATTATTATGATATTTATCAGTACTTTGAATTTACATCTGTAAAATCATCGTCAAGTATGATCCTGTCAGGCAGTTCCTTTGAAAAATCTACAGGCTCAAAGGGGAGCGGTTCTTCTTTTTCCTCTTCGGTCTGTATGATTTCATGGGGGATATCCTCTGTCTTGTTTTCGTATGTATCGGATATGCTTTCTTTAAAGGTTATTTCAGGTTTATCATCAACAGGCTGTATTTCCTCAGCTGCTGCGGCTTCTTCCAGAGCTGCCGCGATCGGCTTTTCATCAGCTATATGATGTATTTTTGAAATATCCTTCTTAAGCAGGAAGCTTGCGATAAGCTCTCTGAGAGTAAATGCCTGTCCCGAAAGCTCCTGTGAGGTAGCTGCACTCTGTTCTGCGGTTGCTGTATTTGACTGTACAACGCCCGAAATAACGTCCACGCCCTCTGTGACCTGAGATATGGATTCTGCTGCTTTTTTTGAATCCGCAGATATGCCTGCATTGATAACAGCGATCTTTCTTGCGGTGGCGGAAACATTCTCCATTCTTTCGGAGACCATATCAGCAATGCGCTGACCCTCTTCGATAGCTTCTACAGTGCTTTCGATAAGTGCGGTAGTGCTCTTCGCCGCCTGAGATGAACGGTCTGCAAGATTTTTTACCTCATCAGCTACAACTGCAAAGCCCTTGCCTGCCTTACCTGCACGGGCAGCCTCAACAGCGGCATTAAGTGCAAGGATATTGGTCTGGAATGCGATACCGTCGATGATCTTGATGATCTTCTTTGTTTCGGCGGAGGATTCATTTATTTTATCCATCTGGGCAACAAGCTCATTTATCTTATCGCTTACAGCCTTGATCTCAAGATCGGCTGTATTTGTATGACGGCTTGCATCTGCTGCACTTTCGGAGTTTGCATTTATGATATGAGAAATACTGTTTATGGAATCGGCAAGTCGTCTGATAGATTCAGCCTGCTCGGAAGCACCCAGAGAAAGTGCCTGTGCTCCTGAGGAAACCTGATCTGAGCCTGATGTTACCTGATCTGCCGCACTGTTGATCTGAGACATTATGATACTCAGACGGCTGTTGATCTCGCTTAAGAAATAAAGCAGCTTTTCATAGTCGCCTGTATAGAATGTGCAGTTTTCCTCGGTATCAACATTAAGATTACCGTCTGCCATTGCGGCTAAAATACGTCCGATGTCATTGATGATATGATTCTGACTTGTAACAACTGTACGTGTAGCTTCGGAAAGTCTGCCTGTTTCGTCAGCCTCTCTGATATCGGGTACATCACTGGTAAGGTCGCCTGCCGCAAGCTTTTCAATACGCTCTGTGCATAATGCGATAGGCTTTCCGATAGCCTTTCCAAGCATGATAGAAATAAATGCTGAGATAACGGCAGCGATTATAACAAGTACGATAGTGAAGAAAATACTTCTATAGGAGTCTGCGATAAAGTCCATGGCAGGTGCTTCAACAGCAACAGACCAGCCGTTTGTGCCTTCGATCGGACAATATCCCATAAGCTTCTTTTCGCCGCCTGAGCTGTACTGTGCAAAGCCTGTTTCTCCGTTCTTCATTTTTTCAATAGCTTCGATAAGTGCGGGATCTGCGTTTCCGTCTGCGCCCAGGATACCCTGACCGCTCTTTACAAGCTCCATATCAATGGCTGCAATGGTATTTCCGTTTGCGTCTATGATATAGCCGACGCTGTTTTCACTGATCTTGATGCTTCTTACGATATCATTGAGAAATTCCTCTTCGGGAACGAAATAAACACAGCCGTAAGCCTTTTTGCCGACAACGCCGTCAAGCCATACTGTAGCAGCGATACGGAACTCAAGCTCGCCCTTGTCATTGAGTGTGGGCTCGGTAATAACGCTGTTTCCGTTCATAGCTTCCTTGAAGAAATACTCATCTTTATAGGACTTTTCGTAAAAATCAATACCTTCATTATTGATATATACGCCCTGCTTCATTTTATTTTGCATTGCTGCAACGTATACTATATCCTTTTTATGATTTTCATATACGCCGCTTTCGGTAAATTCTTTATTTTTACCTGTATCTATTGCAAGCTTTTTATATGCTTCAAGTTCCATGCATAAGCGTTCAGAAGTAAGTCCGGCGATCTGATTTATATCACGCTCAACAATTTTTATTGATGAGGAATACATCATATAAGAGGAAAAAATTCCTAGTATAATCAGTGATACGCATATAAGAATTACCGTACATGATACTATTTTCTGACCGATCGATTTCATAATGATCACCCCATATTTTGCTGATAATACTGTAAATATATTTTATCATATTTCCCGATTTTTTTCAATACAAATTGCTGCTTAAGTTTGATTACAATTATTTAACTTAATATAATTAGTAAAATAAGCTTGTTAAGTTGATAATATGATTAAATTAAGTTGATGATTTGTAAATTGTCACGTTTATTTATTATATAAAACGTTTTTATATATGTGTATAAATATAATATTAATAGATGAAGAAGTGGATTTACTTGTTTATTATCAACAAAAAGTCAGAAAATAATAGTGCTGATATACAATCTTTTGTTGTATTTATATTTTTGGGTTGTCAATATGTTAAAACTTAACAAGTTATTTGTGTGCATATATACAAAGTTCTGAAATAACCTTGACTTTTTAGATATAAGATGATATAATACCGCAAATTTAAAACCGCCCCGATTTTTACAGGATAATCGGGGCGGTTATGTATAAAATACTGATTAATCGTTAGCTGATTTACCCTTAAGCAGATGTGAAATATGCTTGTAGAAGGGGAAAAGTATTGCTGTACATATCATGTATTTAAGGAATGTAAAGGGTGCATTGAAGATTATAAGAGATTCCATAATGCTTTCAACGGAAGGAAGAATTGCCTGATATGCACCGAGAATAGCTTCTTCGGGCATTGCTATTTTATAGTATACGGGATATACTATAAAATAGTTTGTAAGGATACAGCCTGCCGCAGAGATAAGCGCACCTGTTACAGAACCCATTATTGCG
Organism: Oscillospiraceae bacterium; assembly: GCA_017481565.1. Lineage (GTDB taxonomy): Bacteria > Bacillota > Clostridia > Oscillospirales > Ruminococcaceae > RGIG4694. Next base: position 28,338 of record JAFUOZ010000014.1, read on the forward strand.
GAAATGCGGGTCTTTTTCTTCTGATAGATAAAACCTGCGGGCATAACGAACATTACGCCTAAAAGGAAGTTGGAAAGCTCGCCTATACCGCCTGTTCTTGTAATAAGAAGGTGGAGCAGATTTTTGATAAGGCATACGAAAACTCCCGAAACAGGTCCGAAGCAGTAGGATGCTATCAGTGCAGGCAGATCGGAAACGTCCATTTTAATGAACGAGGGCATAAAGGGCACTGAGAAATCAAGATACATAAGTGCAAATGCCAATGCCGAAAGCATACCTGTTACTGTCATCATTCTGATGTTGGGGCGTTTTGACGCAGGGTTTGAAAGTGTTTTTGTGCTCATGGTAAATACTCCTTTTCTGCTGATTTAACAGCGGTCAATTATGCAAGCTGTCAGAAAAAATCCCCGAAACAATAGTGTTTCGGGGATCTGAAATCTGCAAATGAACCGTTAAACGCACGGAAGGCGCACTTCACGGCACTGCAATGTTTCTCTTATCCGGACTATACCGTCGGTTTCGGAATTTCACCGAATCGGCAGATACTGTGACTACAGCATCTGTTCGTGGACTTTACCACCGGTGAGGAATTTCACCTCGCCCTGAAACAGGTTGCATTTTTAATATAATATTATATTTTGTAAGAAAATATTCGTGATATCCTCTTACTCCTCAGAAGATGCTTCCTCATCGTCATCATCTTCATCAAGGTCAAATTCGAGAAGCTCATCACAGTTAGGACAGTTGATAGAGCCTTCTTCAAGCATAGCTCCGTTGATGTAGATAGTATCGCCGCAGGTAGGACAGGTTGTTTCATAGAGGTCATCATCGTCAAGATCGAAGTCCTCGTCGTCATCGTCCTCATAATCCTCATCGTCGTAATCATCGTCTTCATCATCGAAATCTTCATCTTCATCATCAAGATCATAGATATCGGCTTCCATCTCGTCAAGGTCATCGCTGATAGAATCAACTACCTCGCAGATCTCGTCAATCTGATCCTGCTGGTCTTCAATTTCGAGAGCCATATCACGGAGGATATCAGCCATGAGAGAAATAACCTTGTCCTCCTTGTTCATACCGTCAAGAAGACCCTTGAGATAAGCAACCTTTTCGCTTAAAGTCATATTATTCATGATAAAAATCCTCCTTAAATAAAAATTTCAAAAAAGCTATAAATTAAACTCTTTCCATGTACTCGCCTGTACGTGTATCAATTCTGATATACTCGCCCTCTTCGATAAAGAGAGGAACCTTGATCTCGGCACCTGTCTCGAGAGTAGCAGGCTTAGTAGCATTTGTAGCTGTATCGCCCTTGAAGCCGGGGTCTGTCTGTGTAACCTGAAGCTCAACAAAGTTGGGAGGCTCAACAGCGAAAACCTTGCCCTTATAGGAACATACCTTACATGTCATTTCTTCCTTAACGAACTTGAAGCTGTCACCAAGCTCAGCGGGGCTGATGGGAAGCTGCTCGTATGTTTCGGGATCCATGAAGTAGTAAAGCTCGCCGTCGTTGTAGGAATACTGCATATCCTTTCTCTCAACGAAAGCTGTGGGGAACTTAGCGGAAGGGTTGTAGCTCTTTTCAATTACTGAACCTGTGATAACGTTCTTGATCTTGGTTCTTACGAAAGCTGCACCCTTTCCGGGCTTAACGTGCTGAAACTCAACGATCTGAAGAACGTTGCCGTCCTCCTCAAAAGTCATACCGTTTCTGAAATCGCCGGCAGTTATCATAAAATAAACCATCCTTTCAAATTTTTTACCGTCCGTCTCCGTAAATTACGGAAAGCGAAAATGCCGCTGGCATTGACGGATAATCTCAATAAAATAATATGATTAACATTATTATTTATATAATACCACATTTCAACAGATAATGCAATACCTTTTTTCATTATTTTTTGAAAAAAGTTTATTTTATTACTTCGGCAACAAAATATCTATTATTTAAGGTCAGATATCATATCTGAAACAGCCTTTACACCGAGAAGATAGCTGTTTTTGCCGAATCCGCATATCTGACCGCAGCATACGGGTGCAATGACCGATTTTTCTCTGAAAGCGTCACGGCTGTTTATATTTGAAATGTGAACCTCTACAACAGGGATCTTTATTGCGGCTATTGCGTCTCTGATTGCATAGCTGTAATGGGTATATGCCCCTGCGTTTATTACAACAGCGCATTTGTCAAGTCGTGCGGCATGGAGCCTGTCTATGATCTCTCCCTCATGATTTGACTGGAAGCACTCGCAGGACTCAAATCCCAGTTCCTCAGCATATGCCTTTATTTCGGCGCATATGCTGTCGTATGTATCGTTTCCGTATATTCCCGGTTCTCTTTCTCCCAGAAGATTAAGGTTCGGTCCGTTTATTATAAGAAGATCTTTCATTTGATATTTTCCTTTCGTTTTCGTTCTTTTTGGTTAGAATTAGCATCTGTTATGTGCTGAAGGGGATTTCGCTGTCTGCGGACAGCGACAGGCGGTTCCTCGCCCCCTGTCCGCAGACTAAGGAAACGCTGATTAAAGGCGCAGCTATCGATTACGCCGCACGAAAATGCCTTTGCCGCAGCGGCAAAATTGACTGAGTGGGGCGATAATCGATTTAATCAGCGGTTCCATAATGACCCCTCGCCGCTTTTTTTGGGAAAAAAGTGGACAAAACCCTTTTATTGTGTTACTGCTTGGTATTTGCGCATTGCTCATAATATTTTTTCATGGTCTGTGCGTCCTCTGTCTGTGTACCTGCACTTTCACATACAAATATGGGTGACAGGCTTTTCTTATATACAAGCTCCATAAGCGGCTCATACTGCGGACCATAGGTTGTGTCCTCAAATGTCAGGTGCTTTTTTTCGCCGCCCTTTAATGTATATTCTATCTTTGAAAAATGAGAATGGAATATCTTTAATCTGTCCGCACCTAATTTATTTTCTATTGTGTCAAGTATCTGCTTATATTCCTCTGCACCCTTTATCTCTCCGAAGGTACGCGCATTCAGATGACCGAAATCAATACAGGGGATAAAGCTGTCGTCAACCCTGCATAGCTCCATGACCTCATTCAGATCACCTAACTGATTTACCTTGCCCATTGTTTCGGGACAGCAGTGTATATGTCCCAGTCCCTCGGAAACAAGTGCTTCTCTTGCTTTCTTCATGGTCTGCTTTGCAAGCCCCAGAGCTTCCTCACGGGTCATCTTTGAGCATGATCCGCTGTGGATCACTATCCTGTCTCCGCCCATTTTATCAACGGCTCTTGCAGATGCAAGGATATAGTTTATCGAATTATTTCGCTTTTCCTCTTCAACGCTTGAAAGGGATATGAAATAGGGAGCATGAACGGAAACGGTAATATTTTTTTCCGCCAATGCCTTTCCGAAGGTGACTGCCGCTTCATCTCCTATGCGCACACCCTGTCCGCACTGATATTCAAAGTGGTCAAGACCGAACTTTTCAAGATATTCACCCAGCTGTACTGTCTTTTTATATCCCATAGTCTTAAAGCTTTCGCCTGTGCCGGCAGGTCCGAATTTTGCACTCATTTGCTCATAACTCCTTTTAAATTTATATGTATATTATCAGCAGCACTGCCATTCATATACTGCCTTTGAAAAATCCCTGCGCAGAAGCTGATCTCGGTTTATGAGGAAATATCCCATACCGCTGTCGCCCCATGAAATATCCTCGGACATTTTTCCGCCATGATACATACTGCATAACTGAAATAACAGCACATCTGCATCGCTGAGCTTTTCGTTATTTATACGGGGGTCCTCCTGCACAAAGTTGGGATATCCGCCGATACAGCTTATATCGGGTATCTCGCAAAGCTCACATATTTCCATTAATACGTCCTCATCGGGCTCTCCGCCGCATATCTGCCCGACATATTTATCCTCGCCTTGTCTGAAATGATAGTCACTATAGGTGACGGGCATATAAGATACATCCTCAGCTCTCAGATGAAATTCTCTGTAAAGAGGGAATTCTCTTTCGTTATCCTCAGGACCGGGAAACTGCGGCAGCTCATGCGCCTTATATAAAAATACGGGATTGTTCGTTATATTTTCATGATATACTACTCTGAAACAGGACTGATCTCTCTGATTTTCCATATTCATTCCGTAAAGCGTATCATCAAGGCAGAAGAACTGAAGTATACCCTTTTCGGGAAAATCCTCTAAATGGGGGAGCTTTTCAAAATTAAGCTGTGCAAGAAAGCGCAGAGGTTTACCCTCATTTTCACCGCCCTTTGCCACAGGATAGGGTCTTGTTTTCGGCCAGTAGGGAGTACCGCCTGCTTTGCTTTCGTAAACGTCAAGATTATTTGCAGGCACAGGAATAAGCTTTACATAAGGCTTTTTCGGATTATCGTTTTCGATGAGCCGTTTTATTTCAGCCGCCTGTTTTTTACAGTCGGTTTGCGGTTCATTCACGGGAGCAGACTGTTGTTTGCGTTCCTCAGCCTGTTTTGCCGCCTGCTTTGCTGCCATATAATCATCATGCTTCCGCTGATATTCAGCCTGTGCAGCTTGTGCCGCTTCTTCCTCGGCGGTATTTTTTCTGTGTCTGCGGACGATAAGCATACAGCCTGCAGCAAGCAGTACAATACCTGAGCCTATCTCAATAAGCGCCGTTTTCGCATAGGTTTTTTTGCTGCTTTGTGCAGGAACATCATTGACCGTTTCTCCTGCGATTATCTGCGGATTATAGCTGTTTATACTTATGACTACCTTTTCTCCCGCAGTCACTTCATGGTCATATTCAATGATTCCCTGACGGTCTATGCCGTTCTGATCGGTATAATCAATATAGGCTACCCACGATATTCCCGGGACCTCACGTACCTCCGTAACTGTTCCCACAGACTGTATGTAGCTTGGAGTGACAGCGGCGGATTTGTCTATGTTGACGATACCGCCCACAAGGCAGATAAGTCCTATTGCCGCAAAAGCAATTCCTATACCGAAGCGTTTATAAAGCTTTCTTAAAATGTAATTCATTTTATGCTACTCCTTTTTATTGATGTTCCAATTAAACCTTGCCACTTTTGATGATCTAAAAAGGTTTTAATCCCTATTTTACGTAGTTTACCCAAATTTGTATTCTACATTTTGGCAAGGTTTAATTGGGGGAGCAATATGATATCAGCAGCAGTCCCATGTAAAGATAACTCTTGAAAAATCAAGTGCCTTAAGTCTGTCACGGGGGATAAAGAAGCTTCCTATTCCGCAGTCTCCCCACATTATATAGTTTTCGCTTACAGACTGGAAAAGCAGGATATCGCAGTCAGCATATTTTTCGTCAAATCGGGGATCGTCCTGTGTAAAATCGGGATATCCGCCCATGCAGGTGGTTTCGTTCCTGCGTTCCTGAAAAATCCCGTCTATCTCATCTTTCGAAAAGCCGTTATTTATCATATCCTTGATAGTTCTGATCTGACAGCCGCAGCGTTCACCGCAGTATTTCAGCAGTCTGCTGTAAAATTCAAAACAGTTTGCTGTGGGCTTACATTCCGTAAGTACAGGCTCAAGGAGCATTGTGAAGTTTTCATCGAAAGGAAAATCAACACTTTCGATAGGGGGCATATCCTCTGCGGATAAAAGCATGGATCTGTCTGTGATGATATTTTCATGGTATATCACACGGAAACCGTTTTGGAGTGTAAGCTCGTCATAATCCATACCGTAGGAATAATCAGCGTCATTGGGGGAGCCGAAAAACTGTAAAATACCCTTTTCGGGGAAGTCCTTGATATGAGGGAGACGCTCAAAATTAAGCTGTGCGATAAGCTGTAAGGGCATACCCTCATAATTGCCCTTTCCCATAGGATATTCAAAATCCTTTGGCATATAGGGAACGCCGCCTATCTTGCTGTCAAAAATATCTGTATCGGTAATAACAGTATTGAATTTAAGCATCTGTCTGCTGCCAAGCTCGTTATCTATTCTTTCGATGATATCTTTAATATTGTATTTCGGTTCTGCTCTCTGCGCCTTAACAGGCTTTTCACGGTCGATATTATCATATAACCCCATATCATTCAGGGAATCAACCATATTTCCCATAAGCTCGGACATTTCCTGAAAGGTACGGGGCTTTTTATCGGCGAAAATTTCTCCTGTTGAGGGGTCATGCTTCATAAGCTCATTTGTCAGAGCATTTCGGAACATATCCAGCATATTCATTTTCATTTCTTCGCTTAATTCGGATTGTTCCTTGGGCATAAATCCGAATTGGATCAGCATATCATTTTCCTCTTTCATCATTATCTATCCTTTCGTCTCTGAATGTATTTTTTAGGTAAAAGGGGTTTTTCTATTGCTCTTTTTATTTTAAAGAAAACCGACGGTTCAGGCTCGATAGGGTATACAAATATTGATTTGATACCGAATAAATTAGCTCCCAGAATATCCGTAAAAAGCTGATCGCCTATTGCGCATATTTCATTTTTTGGTACCTGAAGCTTTTTCTGTGCATTGGAATATCCCACAGGCAAAGGCTTTGCACCCTCGGGGATAAAATCCAGTCCCAGCTCCTCAGCAAAGGGAGCTACTCTCGGAGCATGATTATTTGATACGATTATCATTTTGATGCCGTGCTTTTTCATATTGTCAAGCCAGCGGTCAAGACCCTTTATGGGTCTGGGGTTATTATGAGTTGTAAGGGTGTTGTCCACATCGAGAAAAAGTGCGGAAACTCCCATTTTTTTCAGTGTATGAGGGGATATATCCAGAATAGTTCTGTAAGCTCTTGTAGGTGTAAACAGCATACGCAATATGTACCTCCATATATCCGTATAAAAATATAAAGGCAGGCATAACAAATATGCCCGCCTTTAATTCAAGCGATGTAGATATTAATATTAATACTTACGCTTACGAGCAGCTTCGGACTTCTTCTTACGCTTTACCGAAGGCTTCTCATAGTGTTCTCTCTTACGCACTTCAGCGATAACGCCGTCCTTTGCACAGCTTCTCTTAAAACGCTTAAGCGCTGTGTCTAAAGTCTCGTTCTTGCCAACGTGAATTTCTGCCAACTTTGTTCCCTCCCTTTGCCCCAGAGGCAGAGGATTATATATAAGATATAACTTTTACATTATACTATATATCTTCAAAACTGTCAAGTAACTGCAAAAAAATCTTTTACAAACTTTTTAAGATTGTTTTGTTAGTTTTCAACAAACCTGTGTTTTTGCCTTATTTTGCAACGATATTTACCAGTCTGCCCTTGACATAAATTTCCTTTACGATGTTCTTTCCGTCGATTGCTGCCGCAACATCAGCGTCAGCCTTTGCCATTGCAAGTACCTCGTCCTGAGATGCTTCTGCAGGAATATTCAGCTTAGCCTTGATCTTGCCGTTTATCTGAACAGCGATCTCGATAGTGCTGTCTATGCAGAGTGCCTCGTCATATTCAGGCCATGACTGCTCGTTAAGTACACCCTCGTAACCCATTACCTGATAAAGCTCCTCAGTGATGTGGGGTGCAAAGGGATTAAGCAGCATAAGCAGTGTACGGTATTCAGCCTTGTTCATTGAGCCTGCTGCGGATACCTCGTTGAGAAGTGTCATCATCATAGCAATAGCTGTGTTGAACTTAAGGGATTCAATATCCTCAGATACCTTCTTTATGGTCTTGTGCATTGCGGAGCGGAGCTTATCGGAATATTCCTCGCCCTCAGTGATCTTTTCCTGCATTGCCCATACCTTATCGAGGAATCTCTTACAGCCCTTCATGCTGTTTTCGCTCCAGGGTGCTGCCTGTTCATAGTCACCCATAAACAGTACATAAAGACGGAGTACGTCTGCACCGAACTCATCAACAACATCATTGGGGTCAACAACATTTCCTCTTGACTTACTCATCTTTTCGCCGTCTGAACCCAGGATAAGTCCCTGTGCGGTTCTCTTTGCGTAAGGCTCTGAGGTATTTGTCTCCTTGATATCATAAAGGAACTTGTGCCAGAATCTTGAATAGATCATGTGGCGTGTAACGTGCTCCATGCCGCCGTTGTACCAGTCAACAGGCATCCAGTATTCAAGTGCTTCCTTTGATGCAAATGCTTCTGCATTGTTGGGGTCGCAGTAGCGGAGGAAGTACCATGAGGAGCCTGCCCACTGAGGCATTGTATCGGTCTCTCTCTTTGCGTCCTTTCCGCACTTTGGACATTTGCAGTTTACGAATGAATCTATCTTTGCAAGAGGGCTTTCGCCGTCTGAGCCGGGCTGGAAATTCTCCACGGGAGGCAACTTAAGAGGAAGCTCCTCATAAGGAACGGCAACCATGCCGCAGTCGGGACAATGTACTATAGGAATAGGCTCGCCCCAGTATCTCTGACGATTGAACGCCCAGTCCTTCATCTTGTACTGTACGCCCTTTTCGCCGATACCCTTTTCAGCAAGCACCTCAAGCATTTTTTCGATAGCTTCCTTCTTATTGTCGATACCGTTGAGAATATCGGAATTTACCATTTCGCCGTCGCCTGTATATGCTTCCTCAGCGATATTTCCGCCCTTGATAACTTCGATTATATCAATGCCGAACTTCTTTGCAAAGTCATAGTCTCTTGTATCGTGAGCGGGAACAGCCATAATAGCACCTGTGCCGTAGCCCATCATTACATAGTCGGAGATATAAACGGGGATCTCCTTTTCTGTAATGGGATTGATAGCTGTTATACCATCGATCTTAACGCCTGTCTTGTCCTTTACAAGCTGTGTACGCTCGAATTCGCTCTTCTTTGCGCACTCTGCCTTGTAAGCGTCAAGCTCATCTATATTCTTTATGCTGTCTCTGTACTTTTCGATAATGGGGTGTTCGGGAGCGATTACCATAAATGTAACGCCGTAGAGTGTATCGGGTCTTGTTGTGTATATACGGAGCTTTTCATCGTTTTCCTTGATAGAGAAGTTTACGAATGCACCTGTTGACTTGCCTATCCAGTTCTCCTGCTGGAGCTTGATATTGGGCAGATAATCAACGTCCTTAAGACCTTCAAGAAGCTTATCCGCATACTCTGTGATGCGCAGATACCATACTTCCTTGTTCTTCTGAACGATATCACTGTGACAGATATCGCACTTGCCGCCCTGGGAGTCCTCGTTTGAAAGAACTACCTTACAGCTGGGGCAGTAGTTTACAAGTGTAGTATCTCTGAAAACAAGACCGTTTTCAAACATTTTCAGGAATATCCACTGAGTCCACTTGTAGTAGTCCTCATCTGTTGTATCAACAACTCTTGACCAGTCAAAGGAGAAGCCTACACGCTTCAGCTGGCTTGAAAACTTTTCGATGTTGTTATCTGTTACCTGTCTGGGATGAACGCCTGTCTTGATTGCAGTGTTCTCTGTAGGCAGACCGTAAGCGTCAAAGCCTATGGGGAAAAGTACGTTATATCCCTGGAGACGTCTCTTTCTGCTTACCACCTCAAGACCCGAATAAGCCTTGATATGACCAACGTGCATACCTGAGCCTGAGGGATAGGGGAACTCTACCAGAGCGTAATATTTGGGCTTGCTGCTGCCGTTTTCGGCACGGAAGGTATTATGCTCCTCCCAGTAAGCCTGCCATTTTTTTTCAACTGCGGAAAAATCATATCTTTCCATTGTCAATCAGTCCTTTTTATATATAGAATTATTTTAGGTGACCTTTACTTTGTCCACTTGGAAATATCTATTTCCTCGCCATCGCTCCATAAGCGTTCAAGGGAATAGAATTCTCTCTGCTCATTGTGGAATACATGAACGATAACATCGTGATAATCCAGGATTATCCAGTTTGAACCGTTATTTCCCTGAACCTGTGCAGGTGCGGTCTGAGCCTGTTCCTTAAGCTGATATTCCACCTCGTCCGCAAGTGCTCTTGTCTGTGTATTTGAAGATGCTCCCGCGATAACGAAATAGTCTGCGATTATTGTCAGGTCCCTGACCTTTATTACACGTATATCCTCAGCTTTTTTATCATCAAGTGCTTTGACGATGATCTCAAGCATTTTTTCGTGTGAAAGCTCCTGTGCCATATATATTTCATTCCTTTCTCTTTGCCATGCTGTACCTGTTATATGCCTCAACTGTATGAACGGGCAGCTGTGAGCCCTTTTCAACAACATCGCATACGGAAAATTTAAGTGCGGAAAGCATAGCCTGCTTTATATCAATGAATGCAAGCCTTCTCATTCTGCCTACGTCCTTATAATCCCTGTCGGCAGAGATAAGATCCGCCATATAGATTATTTCTTCCAGAGGGGACATACCTGCCCTTGCGATAGTATGATATCTTACGGCATTCAGTATATCCTCATCATGTATACCCAGAGCATTTTCCGCATACCATGCTCCTGCAGGTGCATGATACAGCGCAGGCGTTACAAGCTCGGAGGGGCAGATATCCCTGTCCGATTTCTTTACCATATCAAGCTGCTCGTCCTTGGGTATTTCCTTGCATATATCGTGTATCAGACCGGCTAAATAAGCCTTGTCCGTATCCTCACAGTAAACGTCAGCCAGCTTTTTTGCGCTTTCTGCAACATTCAGGCTGTGGGTATATCTTTTTTTGGAAAGCCTTATTTTAAGGATATCCTTTATCTCTTCTAAAGTATACATAAATATCAGCTTCTTTTCATATAAAGTTGATTACACAATATATATTTTACTACATTCTCGGGCAGATAGCAAGAAATATCTTCATTATTTAAAATTTTTTTACGAATTTCGGTTGAGGATATTTCAAAGGGGACTGTTTTCACCGTTTCAACAGTTCCGAATTTACGTACCTTTACGGCGAATTCCTCTATTTTGAGGATATCCTCATCGGAACGTGCCGCAGCCGCTACCGAGCAGAGACTCATTATCTCCTCAAAGCGATACCACCTTGGCAGTGAATCAAGAGAATCGCTTCCTACGATCAGCCACAGCCTTTCGTCGGGATAAAGCTCACGGAGATATTTCAGAGTATTTACGGTATAGCTTACGCCGCCCTGTGAAAGCTCATGATCGGAAACGGTCACATTATCCATGCCCTCAAAGGCAAGGCGGCACATTTCGGTGCGGTGCTTTCCGTCCTCCACATTGTCTGCGCCCTGCTTGAAGGGGGATATATAAGTAGGCATGATGATGATCCTGTCTGCTCCGATATGAGAATCTATAACGCTTTTTGCCAGATTGACATGACCCTTGTGTATGGGGTTAAAGCTTCCCCCGAATAATGCGATGCTCATCCCTTGCGTGTATATTTCTTCTGTCTGCCGCCCTTGAAGGAAGGCTTTGACTTTACAGCCTTTATATTCTTTGCGGCGGCAGCGGGCTTCTTTTTAGCCTTGGGAAGATCGCCCAGATCTATCTTGGGGTCATTGGGGTTTCTCTTGAATAAAACAACCTTGTTTCCGATGACCTGAACTACCTCGGAGCTTGTTTTCTCCGCAATTTCAGCAGCTGCTTCGCCTGCGGATACCATAGAATTATCCAGAACCTTTATTTTGATAAGCTCTCTTACACGTAAAGCGTCGGAAAGCTGATCTGTCATATTATCATTGATACCGCCCTTGCCCACCTGAAAAATAGTGTCCTCGGTCTGTGCGATACCCTTTAAAATAGAACGCTGTTTGCTTGTAAGCATATTATTTATCCTTTCAAATGATCCTGCAAAAGCGAAAGTGCATTTGCACGATGGCTTATTTTATTCTTTTCCTCTGAGGAAATTTCGGCAAAGGTACGCTCACCCACCATAAATACAGGATCATAGCCAAAGCCGTTTGTACCACGTTCCTCATAGCCTATCTTTCCTCTGCATTCTCCTCTGAAAAAATGCTCGGTGCCGTTATTGTCGATATAGCATATTGCGCAGACAAAGCCTGCTCCTCTTTTATCATCGGGGATATCCTTCATTTCCGAAATAAGCTTTTCGCACCATTTTCCCTCCGGAGCATATCTTGCTGAATATACGCCCGGAGCGCCGTCAAGTGCATCAACGGATAGTCCGCTGTCGTCGGCAATTACGGGACAATGGAGCATATCATATATGGCATGAGCCTTTATAGCCGCGTTTTCTTCAAAGGTAACGCCGTTTTCCTCGGCTTCGATATCAGCTCCCGCTTCACGCTGTGATATTACCTCAAAGCCTAAAGGGGAGAGTATCTCCTTTATTTCACGCAGCTTGTTCTTGTTGTTTGAAGCAAGTATTATCTTCATAGGATCTATTCTTCCTCGTTATTCTTCTTTTTCTTTCCGAATGATATTTCCTTGAACAGCCAGCCGAATTTGCCCTTTGTCTTGTCCTTTTTATCGGAGCTTTCTTCAGCAGCTTCTTCTGTCTCGTCGGCATCGGACTGCTCTTCGGTATCGTCTTCGTCCTCTGATTCGTCCTCTGCCTCGGGTGCTTCTTCGGTACTCACTTCTTCGGAGATATCCTCATTGGGAGTATCTGCTTCGGCAGAAATTTCCTCGGTGGCAGCTGTTTCTTCTGTTTCGTCGGAGATATCCTCGGTGATATCGGTTTCTTCATCTGTATCATCAATATCATCGGGCTTATCGGTAAGACGTTCATAGTTGCCCTCGAAATCTGTATCGTTTATGAAAAGTGCTTCCGCAAAATCATGAGCGGAGAAATCCTGAAGATCGTCAAGCTTTTCACCTACGCCAACAAGCTTTACGGGAATGCCTAATTCACGGTGGATAGATATGATGATACCGCCCTTTGCTGTGCCGTCAAGCTTGGTAAGAACGATACCTGTTATATCGGCAGCCTGACTGAAAAGCTTTGCCTGATTTACCGCATTCTGACCTGTTGTAGCGTCAAGGACCAGAAGTGTCTCGATGCTGCAGCCCTCAGCCTGCTGATAGCAGATACGGGTGATCTTTTTCAGCTCGTCCATAAGGTTTTTCTTGTTGTGGAGACGGCCTGCAGTGTCGCAGATAACAACGTCCGCACCTCTTGCCTTTGCTGCCGTGACCGCATCAAAAACAACAGATGCAGGGTCAGAGCCCTCGGAATGCTTTACGATATCAACGCCTGCACGGTCTGTCCATACCTGAAGCTGATCTATAGCGGCGGCACGGAATGTATCGGCAGCCGCAACGATGACCTTTTTTCCCTCAGCATTCAGCTTTGCGGAAAGCTTGCCGATAGTGGTGGTTTTTCCTGCACCGTTTACACCGATGACCATAATAACGGAAGGTCTGGTGGATAGATCAAGCTTTTTATCCTCACCGAGCATCTCCGCAATAATATCCTTAAGAGCGGACTTTATTTCATCGGGTGATGTCATGCCCGTTTCCTTGACTTTTGCACGGAGAGCGTCACAGATATCAACAGAAGTCTGTACGCCGATATCGCACATAATGAGAGTTTCTTCAAGCTCCTCGAAGAATTCCTCATCTATTTTGGTAAAGGAATTAAGCAGACGGTTCACACCGCCCATAATAGAATCTCTTGTTTTGCGGATACCCTCTGCAATTTTATTGAAAAGACCCATAAAATCCTCCAGACCGCCGAAGCGTTGTTTTTTATTTATATTTATCCGATAATAATTATCCGATTATATTATATAATGAAAATTCATTTCTGTCAAATAATTTTTTTATTTTTCTCAGATCTTGGTTTTGTTCATTGAATATTAAAATCAGAATAATACAAAAAACTGTAATTTTAATATTAAATCAATAAAAAATATGAAATAATAAAAGAATAGTAATAGAAAAACTGATAAAAAAATAAATGCAAAAATGTGCAGCACAAATCACACGGGCGGAACGAATGTTACCGGACAAAGAAAAAAATACAGACTTTTCTTTCTCTCTGTTCGGAGATTCTCCGCCCCCTGTCCGCAGACTAATGACCCCCTTGCAAGCCGTAGTCAGCTTGACCGCTTTTTTGGGTGCGCTTGTTATTATGTTATATCTTCGGCGGGGGGCTGCTCCATTTTCAGAAGCTTGGATACGCCCTTCTGCTGCATGGTCACTCCATACATTACATCGGCTTCCTCCATTGTGCCTCTTCTGTGCGTAACAGTGATAAACTGTGTTGTATCCGTAAAATGACGTAAATATTTCGCATACCTGCTTACGTTTACATCGTCAAGTGCAGCTTCGATCTCATCAAGTATACAGAATGGCGCCGGCTTTATCTTAAGTATAGCAAAATAAAGCGCTATTGCAACAAACGCCTGCTCACCGCCCGATAATAAGGAAAGGCTCTTGATCACCTTTCCCGGAGGTGCAACATTTATTTCAATTCCCGATTCCAGTACGTCCTCGGGATTGCTCAGTACAAGCTCAGCCTTTCCGCCCTCGAAAAGCTCAACGAATATACTTTTGAAATTCTCGTTTATTAAATTGAAGCTTTCACTGAACTGCTTTCTCATGGCTTCGGTAAGCTCATCAATGATGTCCTCCAGCTTCTTCTTTGATGTTTCAACATCGTCAAGCTGTCCTGACATGAAGCTGTATTGCTCGGATACTTCCTTATATTCTTCAATGGCAGCTACATTGACATTTCCCAATGCACGTATTTTCTGCTTTACCTCGGTAAGCTCCCTTTGTACCTGTATGAGATTTTCAACAGGCTGTGCAAGCTTTTCAGCTTCGGATAAGTATAATTCATACTGCTCCTCCATTGAGCGTATTATGTCGTCACAGTTATTCTGAACAGTACTCCTGCGCTCTTCAAGACGTGTTTTTTCGGCAGCGAATTTCTCCTTGCTGTCAGCAAGCTCTCTGCTCTTACGGCGGAGGACAGTCGCTTCCTGCTCCTTATCCCTGCTTTCTGACTGTGTATCGGAAATGCCTGCATTTATCTGATTTATGCGGCTGTCCGTATCGGCAAGCTCGGCTTCTGAACGTTCTATCTTTTTATTGTTTTCTTCGATAAGACGCATCTGTTCATCAATAAGCAGAACAAGCTTTGCACTGTCATCGCCTAAAGCACGTCGCTGCTCCTCGATACGCTCCACAGCTTCGGCAAGAGCTTCCTTGTCCTTGATAAGACCTGCTTCGCTGATCTTAAGCTGTGATAATTTTTCCGAAAGCGATTCTCTTTCCGCATGAAGTTCAGTTCTCTTTTCAGAGCTTGCACCTGCGGAGCTTTCGGTTTTCCCGATCTTTTCGTTTATGCTGCCGAGACGCTTTTCGGCTTCCTCTGCTTCACGTTCTATCTGTGAAAGACGCTGTCTTAACAGTTCAGCCTGATCTCCCGAAGAAGCGATCTGCTTTTTTGTCTGTTCATAGACCGAATCAATACGTTTGATCTCTGCATCAAAGCGTACTCTGTCATTCTCTATCTGACGCAGCTTTTCCTTTGCGTCCTCAATATCAAAAGCAAGCTTATCTGTTTCAGCTTTCAGCTTGTCATGGGATATTTTAAGCTCGGACATACTTTCCGAAAGCTCGTCTCTCTGTGACGAAAGCTCATCGATCTCGGTCTTTCTGGTAAGTACGCCTGTTGATTTTGTATTTGAGCCGCCCGTAAACGAACCGCCTGCATTGATGACCTGTCCGTCAAGGGTCACTATCCTGAATTTATATCCGAAACGCTTTGCAATTACGGTACCGCAGTCGATATCCTCGCATACGGCGATACGTCCAAGCAGAGAGTTTACTATTCCTGTATATTTTTCATCATAAGAAACAAGCTCAGCCGCAAGTGCGATAAAGCCGTCACAATCCTCAAGACCTCTTTCTGTGAGACGGTTTCCCTTTACCGATGTAAGAGGGAGAAAGGTTGCTCGTCCTGCACGGTTTTCCTGCAAAAATCTGATGCAGTATTTTGCAGCTTCTTCGTTTTCAACAACGATATTCTGCAGTGCGCCGCCAAGAGCGATCTCAATGGCTGTGGAGTATTGATTTTCAACGGTAACAAGCTGTGCCACCGAACCGTGAACACCTCTGATACGTCCCTGCTTTGAGCCTTTGAGCACCTGTCTTACCGCATTATTGAAGCCCTCCATTGAGTTTTCAAGACCTGTCAGGAAGTTGATCTTCTGCTCCAGCTCACGTATTTTAAAGCTTGTATCGTTCATCTCTTTTGACACTGCCGCAAGCTTTGAGGATTTTGTTTCGTACAGACGGGTTATTCCGCTGAGACGATTTTCCTGTTCGGTCTTTCTGTCGTCAAGGAGACGGTTTCCGCTGAGAACATCTTCCTTTTCCTCGTCCAGAGCGTCAAGGCTTTCGTGGAGTGACTGCGCCTGTTCGGTGCAGAGTGCCAGCTGTCTGCGGATATCCTCGCCTCCTGAACGTCCTGTTTCGATAGCGGCGGTGTATCTTGAACGTGTTATATATAAGTTATTCAGCTCGCTGCTTTCCGATTCATACTGTTTATCAATGCTTTCCTGCTCGCTTATGAGTTCTGAAAGCTTTTTTTCGGTTTCGGAATACTGCTTCTGTGCATCGGCGATATTCTGTTCCGTTTCCTTGATAAGAGCAAGCTTTTTTTCTATTTCGGCGGCAGTTTCGGCATCGGAATTTTCCGCATTTTCCTGACTGCGCCTGTATTCAGCGATCTTTTCCTCGCTGTGACGGATATCGTTTCTGCATACGGCGATATCTGAGTGGAGCTGTGTATTTGAACGCTCGATCTCCTGTATTTTCTGTCTCAGCTCGTCGATTCTGATCTGACTGTCCTGCATATCGCGCATAAGCTCCTGCATACGCTGCTCGGTGCGCTCGATATCCGCTTCGGTGTTGTTGTATTCATTGGTGCTGATAAGTATTTTTTCCTCTAACTCGTCAATGACTGTTTTAAGGTCGGAAAGCTGACGTACCCATACGGTGATCTCAAGGGATTTTTTTTCCTCCGAAAGAGTGATGAATTTAGCCGCCTTTTCCGACTGTATACGCAGAGGTTCAACTCTTGCTTCAAGAGCTGTTACGATATCCTTAAGACGAAGGAGATTTTCCTCTGCTGAGGCAAGCTTTTTTTCGGCTTCCGCCTTTTTATAGCGGAATTTGGATATTCCTGCGGCTTCCTCAAAGATATCTCTTCTTTCGCCTGATTTTGCAGATACTATTTCGGCGATTCGTCCCTGACCGATTATAGAGTAACCGTCACGGCCGAGACCTGTATCCATGAAAAGCTCATAGATATCCTTAAGACGACAGTTTTTTCCGTTTATCATATATTCGCTTTCACCGCTGCGGTAAAGCTTTCTTGTGACCGCTGCTTCATCTGAATCTATCTGTAAAACACGGTCATCGTTTGCTATATTCAGTGTGACCTGTGCAAAGCCCATGGGCTTTCTGGACTGAGTGCCCGCAAAGATAACGTCCTCCATTTTTGCGCCTCTCAGCGTTTTGGAGGACTGTTCACCAAGTACCCAGCGCACAGCGTCGCCTATATTTGATTTACCGCTTCCGTTTGGTCCCACAACTGCGGTAATGCCCTTGTCAAAGTCAAGCTTTATTTTGTCGGGGAAGGACTTAAAGCCCTGCAGCTCAAGTGATTTTAAGTACATATATACCTCATATATTCATTGTCATGAATTTACAATTCTATAGATTTTTCCGTTTATGGATATGCTGTCACAGGGAAGCTCCTTATTAAGCTTAAAGGTGACATTTTTATCCTTAAAATATATCCTGTTTGATTTTTTATGTCCTCCAAGTATACTCATAAGCTTATCGGGAGCTTCCGCAGAAACGCTGTCTGACAGTGAAAGCTCCTTTTCGATAAGCTGTCTTACACGCTCGGAATATACAAGCTCGCCTAAAGCAGGGTGATAATATCCTGCTATTGCGGAGCTTTCAACGGTCTCCTCCGCATGAAGTCCCAGACGGATTATTTTTATATCGTTATCGATAAAACGTCCCGTAATATAGGCGCACACGCTTATACATTCATCAAAGGGGATAAGCTTATATATTCCCTGTCTGTAAAGCTGTGCAAGCTCTGTATTTTCAAGTACAGCCACAGGATATATCCTTACGGTGCGGGGGCGTATCCTTATAATTTCCTCTGCGGTGTATATTTCGTCCTCGGGGGTGCTTCGGTAAAGTCCCAGCATCATCTGCAGACCAAGCTCAAAGCCATGCTCCTTTATCAGCTGTGACGCTTTGACAACATCTTCAGGGGAGTGTCCTCTGCGGTTTGCTTCAAGAACATTTTCCCTCATTGACTGTGCGCCAAGTTCAATGGCGGTAACACCGTATTTTTTCAGTATGCAGAGTATCTCTTCATTGATACAGTCGGGTCTTGTGGAAATCCTTATTCCGCTGAATTTATTATATCCGATATAGTTTTGGGCGGCTTCGAGAAGGGATATCATATATTCCCTGTCAATAGCGGTAAAGCTGCCGCCGAAAAAGGCTATTTCCGTATCGGAGCGTTTTTCGGGCAGGATATGTCCGTATGCTTCGTCAAGTACGGCTGCTACTTTTTCGGGAGAGGGAGGACATGAAGTATGGCTTATAGTCCGCTGATTGCAGAAGGAGCATATATGCGGACAGCCTGTGTGGGGGATAAATATTGAAATATTTGCGTGGCTCATATATTATCAGTCCTTGCAGCCCATAAGTATAAGCGCTTCATGAGCAGCCATCTGTTCAGCCTGCTTTTTGCTGTGACCCTCGCCCTTGCCGATAACGTTGCTGTTTAAGTATACTTCAACAACAAAGCGTCTGTCATGATCGGGTCCTGACTGATCCGCAAGAACATATTCCACCTTTTCTTCGGGATTACGCTGTATGATCTCCTGCAGGAGAGTTTTATAATCCTTAAGTGCCTTTGCTCCCGAACGTTCAAGGTTTTTCGGGATAAAGCCTAAAATATATTTTCTTGCTTCCTCCATGCCGCCGTCAAGGTAAATTGCGGCTATCACTGCTTCAAATGCGTCAGATACGATAGAGGGGCGCTGTCTGCCGCCTGAATTTTCCTCGCCCTTGCCAAGCAGGATAAATTCTCCAAGCTGTATTTTATGGGAAAACTCAAAAAGTGCCTTTTCGCATACAAGTGAGGCTCTTATTTTTGTAAGCTCTCCCTCGGGCAGATGCTTGAAATGAGTGAAAAGATGCTCCGAAACTACTATCGAAAGTACGCTGTCGCCTAAAAATTCAAGTCGCTCATTGGAGCGGCTCTTTCTTGTTTCGTTTGCGTATGAAGAATGAGCAAGCGCTTCGTGGAGAAGCTCCTTATTTTTAAATGTATATCCTATTTTTTCTTCAAATTTACTGAAATTCATATTTTCCTCCGATCGATCCTCGATAAAGACGATTTCGGGAAACATATATCAAAAAAGCGTTTACGCTGCTCTGATATATACTGCCCGGATATATTGATGAACCGCTGATCAAATCGTTTCAGGACTCACTCATTTGAAAATTTTCGTGGGTCTGAAACGATGCCTTTGGCTTTGATCAGTGCTTCCTTAACGGTGACTGTACTGATGACGTAATGCCGCCGTTTTTATATGTATGTAATTATTTTTCCGATTTCTTATCGGCTGCAAGCTTTTCAAGAGAACGTGAGATCTCACCTACAAAATCTCCCTCAACGCACTGCTTTGCCTGTCGTATAGCATTATAGAATGCCTTGGCGTTTGAACTGCCGTGAGCCTTGATAACAGGCTTTGAAATACCCATGAGAACCGCTCCGCCGACTTCGGTATAGTCAAATCTTTTCTTGAAGCTTTTTACCTTGGGGAGAATAAGCAGAGCCGCCAGCTTTGAGGTGATGCCGTTTGTAAGCATTGATTTAAGCTCGTGTCCGAAGAATGAGCCCATGCCCTCATATAGCTTAAGGGCAACATTTCCCGTAAAGCCGTCGGAAACTGCTACATCACATTCGCCGTCGGGAAGATTTCTTGCCTCTAGATTGCCGTAAAAATTAATGGGGGCTTTTTTCAGAAGCTTATGTGCCTCTATTTCGATATCTCTGCCCTTTGTATCCTCGGCACCTACGTTGATAAGTCCTACCTTGGGCGCTTTTATGCCCATTACCTTTTCCATATAGCAGCAGCCCATGATACCGAACTGAACGATCATTTCGGGGCGGCAGTCAACATTTGCGCCTGCGTCCATAAGCATCATAAAGCCCTTTGCGGTTGGCAGCAGGGGAGCAAGAGCAGGTCTTTTTATGCCCTTAAGACGCTTTGCGAGAAATGTTGAGCCTACGACAAGTGCGCCTGTGCTTCCTGCCGAAACAAAGGCATCGCCCTTGCCCTCGGCAAGTGCCTTAAGTCCTACAGCCATTGAGCAGTCGGATTTTTCCTTTATTACCGCTGTAGGCTCTTCGTGTATATCTATAACCGAATCGGTATGGATAATGCTGAGCTTATCTATATTTATTCCGTTGGAGGAAGCTGTTTCCTTTATTATCTTTTCGCTTCCTGTGAGTATGATATCAACTCCAAGCTCATCTGCAGCCTGTGCCGCACCTTTGATTATCTCTAAGGGAGCGTTATCTCCGCCGAATGCGTCAACGATAATTTTCATAGTCTTACTTCCTTTCAGATCATTTTTTGGGGGGATGTCGGTCATATATGTTATGCTTTATCTGTAAAATCATTTTTTGCTGAACAGCTGTATATCAGCTGTCTGAGCAGCTCCGCTTTTTCGGGCGGTACAGCCGATTTCGGTATATAATGATAAATATTCGGCTCGATATACAGATAGTAGGCATGATCATTTTCCTTTATTTTTACAAGCCAGTCATATCTTATCTGCGCACGGGATATCCTGTCTGTATTTACGTAATATTCATCGTAAAAATCGAAAATATTCGGGTGTCCCATAAGGGCGGGGATATTGGTATCCGCTGCATTTTTTAAGCTTTTTACAGCTGTGACCGTATACCATATCGTTAATATAAAGGATAAAAACGCTATAACATAGGCTCCCCTTAAAAGCTGTACCACTGCGTTTACCGTCATGACCGCCGTAAAAACTATGAATACAGCTTTTGCACTTGAAGGCTGTCTGTATTTTGCGGCAGAAGCGTCCATATTATCGGTAACTGTTACAAGAGGTGTATTTTCTTCCATGAATAAACCTCCTTACATACTTCTGTGAACATTCTGCGGACTTACCGACGCAAGAAAGTTCTGTGCAGATAAAAAGTAATTTCCCAGTGACTCGGCAGGGATATATGTAAAGCTGTTCTTTGATGTATAAATGCATATACCGTCCTTAAGCAGATATATTCCCGGTGACTCGTAATATAAGATACTGAGCGATATGAATTTGTTACGATATATTATCCTGTCGGGGTAAAGCTCAAAGCTGTAGCCGCAGTTATTATAGATGGGAGTTTTTTCAAAAAGACGGTTTCCGTTTATAAATGCATGAATATTCGGGATAAAGCAGGATATCATTCCGAACAGAAAAAGAGAAACTGCCGCTGCTGCAAGAGACGGTTCCAATACTCCTCCTATTATCAGAAGGGGAATAGATACCGTATACATAAATCCCAGAAATGTAGGAAAAGCCATGAGTATTCTTATGACTATCATAAAGATCCTCATCGGTTTCCATATTCTGTAATAGGATATTTTCCGCAGATCCTTTTTTGTATATACTCCAGAGCCGAAAAATACAGGCGGGGGAGGATAGTTATAATTATTGTCCACTGTTTATCATCTCCGTTTTTGACGATTATTTTGTATATGCTCTGAATCGTGCGCCTGCTTTTTCGGTGATATAGCTTTTAAAAGCTCTGCGGTCATTTTCGGAAAGGCTGTCCTTTTGCATAAAAACGCCCTGACGGGCTGAAAGCATGAAATAATAAAAATGAAAATAATGATACTTAAAAGCAGTCCTGCAATGCCCTTTTTCAGATACATGAATTCTACAAATTCGGTATAATCCTCAGCGCTGATAATAAATTCCGCAGTAAAAAGCGGTATTTCTTCCATTTGTCATATTCCTTTTATGTATTCCTCAAAGGCCTCCAGCGCTCTGTCGGCAACTGCCTGATAGCGCTGCTGCTTGTCCTTTATGCGTACTCCGATATCAGGGAGGATACCCATATTTGCGCCCATAGGCTGAAAATTTTCAACTGTTTCATCTGAGATATATCTTGCAAGCGCACCGAGCATAGTCTCACGGGGGAGAATGAGAGCTTCTTTTCCCGAAAGTTTTCTTGCCATGTTAAGTCCTGCGAGAATGCCCGAAGCCGCAGATTCCATATATCCCTCAACGCCTGTTATCTGTCCCGCAAAGAACAGATAAGGTGCATTTCTCATTGAAAAATCACCGTTCAGAAGCTTTGGGGAATTGATAAAGCTGTTTCGGTGCATTACGCCGTAGCGGACAAATTCGGCATTTTCAAGTCCCGGAATAAGCGAAAATACTCTTTTCTGTTCGCCGAATTTAAGATTTGTCTGAAAGCCCACTATGTTATACATACTGCCCTCGCTGTTTTCACGTCTCAGCTGGACTACTGCATAGGGGCGCTTATCCGTTTTGGGATCTGTAAGTCCCACAGGCTTCATGGCACCGTAACGCATGGTATCCTCGCCTCTTTTGGCAAGTACCTCTATGGGCATACAGCCTTCGTATACGGTAAAATCGTCCCTGCAGTTTTCGGGACGGTCAAAATCATGAACGGGAGCGGACTCGGCATTTACAAGCTCACTGTGGAATGTGAGGTATTCTTCCTTTGTAAAGGGACAGTTTATATAATCGTCGTCACCTCTGCCGTAACGGGCGGCAAAGAAAGCCTTTTCCATATCCAGCGATTCAAAGGTGACTATAGGTGCGGCAGCATCAAAAAAGCTCAGATATCCGCCGCATTTTTCCGAAATATCCTTTGCAAGCGCTCCCGATGTAAGAGGACCTGTTGCTATGATAACATTTCCCTCGGGGATAGCTGTCACTTCTTCCGAAATGACCTCTATAAGAGGGTGATTTTTAATTTTTTCGGTAACGCTGTCGGAGAATTTTTCCCTGTCAACAGCCAGCGCACCGCCTGCCGCAACGGAATTTTCCATAGCACAGGGGACGGTAAGAGAGCCTAAACGGCGCATTTCCTCTTTTAATAGTCCTGCCGCAGAATTTACTCTCGACGCTTTAAGGGAGTTGGAGCAGACCAGCTCCGCAAAGCCGCTGTATTTGTGGGCAGGGGTATATTTGACGGGCTTCATTTCAAAAAGCCGTACATTTATACCGTTACGGGCAAGCTGCCATGCCGCCTCGCAGCCTGCAAGACCTGCACCGATAACGGTCACTGTATTGTTATTCATGGTAATATCCGATCCTGTCATCTGAATTTCTTTGGATTACGTGCATACAGCTCTATATATCCGCACAGGGGACATACAAAGCAGTCGATTGTACTTTGTCTTGTGGGGTCGAGGATATCTCCGCCGCCTTTTTTGGCAACAAATATTGTACCGCTTATTGCAGACTGCAGATCTGCCGATTTCATAGTTTCACCGCATTTGATACATTTCATATCCTGCCACGTCCTTTCACAGATATTTTTCCGTTGGGTCTGAAAATTACTTTTCCTTCTTTACAGTAAATTCATAGCCGCAGCCATCTTTAAGACAGAACATTCTTCCGCCCTTCTTGAAAAGGGTAGTGCCGTCGTTGCACTTGGGGCATTTATCGGAAACGGGTGTATCCCATGTCATGAATTCGCAGTTGGGATTATCCTCGCAGCCGAAATATTTCTTGCCCTTCTTGGATTTTTTCTGAAGTACCTTTTTGCCGCACTTGGGACAGATACCGCCTGTGTCCTTGACTATCTTCTTGGTGTTGGTGCAGTCGGGGAAGCCTGTGCAGGCAAGGAATCTTCCGAAGCGTCCCAGCTTTATGACCATAGGCTTTCCGCAGATCTCGCATACCTCGTCTGTTTCCTCGTCGGGCACCTTTACACGCTTGCCCTCCATGGTGATCTCAGCCTTCTGCAGTGTGGCATCAAAATCGGTATAGAATTCCCTGAGAGTTTCAACCCAGTCCTTCTGACCTACTTCAATAAGGTCAAGGCTGCTTTCCATGCTTGCGGTAAACTTTGTATCAACGATATGCTTGAAGCAGTTCTTCATAAGATCGGTAGTTACCTCGCCAAGTCCCGTAGGCTTGAGCTGTTTTCCGTCTCTTTCAACGTAAAATCTGTTGATTATGGTTGAAATGGTAGGCGCATAGGTAGAAGGTCTGCCTATACCGTTTTCTTCAAGCGCCTTGATAAAGCTTGCTTCGGTATATCTTGCGGGAGGCTGTGTAAAATGCTGCTTGCCTTCTATATTCTTAAGCTTCAGTACATCTCCCTTTTCAATAGCGGGGAGTACCTTATGCTCATCATCGTCCTTGCTTTCCTCATAGAGAACGGTAAAGCCGTCAAATTTTACGGAAAATCCTGTTGCCTTGAAGCTGCAGCCGTTTGCGTCTATATCAACGGATACTGTATCCATAAGTGCATTTGCCATCTGGCTTGCAATAAATCTTTCCCAGATAAGCTTATAAAGCTTATACTGTTCGGGAGTAAGGCTTGCTTTTACCTTTTCGGGTGTAAGCTCGGGAGTTGAAGGACGGATAGCCTCGTGTGCGTCCTGAGCGTTTGCCTTTGATTTATATACCTTCGGAGTAGGGGGGATATAATTCTTTCCGTAGGTCTCCTCGATATATTTATATGCAGCTGCTCTTGCTTCATCGGAAACTCTGAGACTGTCTGTTCTCATATAGGTGATAAGACCTACTGCACCCATGCCCTCTATTTCAACGCCTTCATAGAGAGTCTGGGCGTTCTTCATGGTCTTTGCGGTAGGGAAGCCAAGCTTCTTTGATGCTTCCTGCTGCATGGTAGATGTGGTAAAGGGAGCAGCAGGAGATTTTCTTCTTACCGACTTCTTTACCTCTGTTACCTTATATTCCGCTCCGTCAAGACGGGTGAGGACTGCGTTTGTTTCCTGCTCGGAATGAAGCTCTGCCTTTTCTCCGTCAATAGCGGTAAATACAGCGTCAAACTGTTTCTTTGAGGAGGGAGCGGTCATCTTTGCTTCGATTGACCAGTATTCCTCAGGCTTGAAATTCTGTATCTGTCTTTCTCTGTCAACTATCATTCTTACCGCAACAGACTGAACTCGGCCTGCGGAAAGATTTTTTCTTACCTTTTTCCATAAGAACGGTGAAAGCTTGTAACCTACTATTCTGTCAAGAATACGTCTTGCCTGCTGTGCGTTTACAAGATCAAGATCTATTGCACGGGGACTTGCCATGCCTGCAAGTACGCAGGTCTTGGTAAGCTCATTGAAGGTCACACGGTTAAGATCCTCGGTGGAAAGACCCAGAAGCTGTGCAAGATGCCATGAAATAGCCTCTCCCTCACGGTCGGGGTCGGTTGCAAGATATACGGCTTCGGACTCTGCAGCTTCTTTTTTCAGAGTTTTGATAAGCTCCTCCTTGCCCTTCATTTCTGTATATACAGGTTCAAAGTTGTTGTCAAAATCAACGCTCATTTTTGATTTGGGAAGATCTCTTACATGACCCATTGAAGCGACAACCTTATAATCGTTTCCCAGATATTTCTGAACGGTGTTCACCTTTCCCGGTGACTCCAGTATTACAAGCTTTGACATCTGAATTCTCCTTGTTTCATCATAGTGTGTATCATTTTATGCAGAAGATATCCTTTGCGGCGGATATTTCTGATGTTGTTATTATTACATATAATATGTGTTTCCTGCGCCGCCAGTAACGATACCGTCGATCTCCATATCGGTAAGCAGCGAAAGGGTCTCCGATATTTCAAGACCTGCTTCCTCGGCGATCTCATCGGCAAGAACGGGGTGTTCCGCCTTTTTTATTATCTCGGCTATAAGCCGCTGTTTTTCGGGAAGTTCTGAAAAATCCGTTTCATCATCGGGGACGGTCTCTGTGGTGACAGTACGGCTGATATCCTCGGAAGAAGCGGCGGTATTATTTGTATCTTCGCTGACCGGCTGATCGGCAGAGCTTTTATACACATTTCCTGTAATAAATCCGCTGCTGTATATTTCCGCTGCCTTTGCAGTTAATTTATCCTTATATTCAGGATAATATTCATAGAGAATATCCTTTATTCCCATAACGGGTATCGCGCCGTCACGGATAAGTGAAATATTTCCGCCGTATCTGAGATCGAAAACATTACAGGGAGTAACGGCGAACAGATCCCTGTTCTGATCGTTTGCATGATTGGCGGTTATAAGCGATCCGCTTTTCAGTGCAGCCTCGATCACTACAGTTCCTAAGGACATGCCCGAAAGTATCCTGTTCCTTGGGGGAAAGGAAAAGCTTGAGGGCGGATAATCGGGAGGATATTCGCTTATTATCGCACCGTTTTCGGTGATATGATCTCTGAAACAGATATTTTCCTTAGGATAATTATAATTTATTCCGCAGCCGATAACAGCATAGGTCTTTCCGCCTGCCGTAACAGCTGATATATGAGATATTATATCTATTCCCACTGCAAATCCGCTTACTATACCGAAGCCGCAGGAAGCAAGTCCTTTGGAAAGCGCGGAAGCAAGCTTAAGACTGTACTGGCTGGGGTTTCTTGTTCCTACCATAGCTATGCACGGTGAATCGGCAAGCTCGGAAATATCTCCCTTGCAGTAAAGCAGCGAGGGAGGATTATAGATCTCTCTGAGTCTCTGCGGATATCTTATATCCGAAATGAGAAGGGGGATTATATTTTCTTTGATGCATTTTTCGGCGATCTTTTCCGCATCAGATATATCCAGCTTATTCAGATTGTTCTTCTGATTAGCGGTAAGTGGCTTTTTTATCTCCGAAGTACCTTCTTTAAGAGCCATATATGCATTTTCGGCACCTTTATGCAGGTTTATGCTGTTATACATTGAAAAGCTTGAAGGACCGTAAATAAGAGAAAGCAGAATCGTATATAAAAGCTCTTTATCCATAAATGCGCCTTCCTTTCATTTTTTACAGCTTTCTGCAAAGCTCCCACATGATTATTCCCGCTGCCATTGCGGCGTTAAGGGAGTTTACGCTGCCATGCATACGTATAGTCATTTTTACATCGCATCTGTCCGCTGTTTCATGGGAGAGACCGCTGCCCTCGTTGCCGATAAGCACAGCTCCGCCCTTGGAAAAATCACAGTCGGTAAGACTTACAGCGTCTTTGTCGATAACTGCTGCATAGGTTTTTATCCCTGCTTCCGAAAGTGCGGCAAAGGCACTGTCCTCATCGGAGCATACAACGGGTACACGGAGCATGCTTCCCATAGTGGAGCGTATGGTCTTGGGATTGTATATATCACAGCAGCCGCAGCAGATAATACCGTCAACTCCTACAGCGTCTGCGGTTCTGATAACGGTACCCATATTACCCGGGTCCTGCACGTTGCTCAGCATTATATATCTGCCGTTTTCATTTATCATATCGGAAAGGGGGATATCCTCGGGCATGAGGGCTATTGCAAAAAGGCCCTGAGTGCCGTCTGTTTCGGAGATATATTCTGCCAGCTCGTCCGATATGGTATAAAATCTGTTTTTGTATTCATCTGCGAGAAACTTCAATGTTTCGCCGTATTTTTCCATACAGCCATCAGAGGCAAAAACACAGTGAAACCTTGCAGCTTCCTTGGCAGCGTCGGTAATAAGACGTACTCCCTCCAGAGTATACAGCTTTTCCGTATACCGTGCCTTTTTGGAAGAGGAAAGCCTGCGGTAAAGCTTTATATTTTCATTTGTTTTTGAAGTGATAACAGTCATAGGTATTCTCCGCGGTAAAGTTTATTTTACACAAAAAGTCAGAAGTAAAATAAAATACTTCTGACTTTAAGATGCAAATCTTTTATTAAAGAGCAGCCTTAGCCTTTTCTGTAAGTGCAGTAAAACCTGCTGCGTCATTGATAGCGATTTCGGAAAGCATCTTTCTGTTCAGAGTAATGCCTGCCTTCTTGAGACCGTTCATGAAAGTAGAATAGTTCATACCGTTCATCTTGCATGCAGCGGAAATTCTTGTGATCCAGAGTCTTCTGAAATCACGCTTCTTGAGACGTCTGCTGATATATGCATAGTTACCGGACTTCATTACGGCTTCCTTAGCCATCTTGAAATGCTTGCTCTTAGCGCCCCAGTAGCCCTTTGCAAGCTTTAAAGTCTTGTTTCTTCTCTTACGAGTAGCCATTGCTCCCTTAATACGAGCCATAGTCTTATACCTCCATCAAATTTTCAAAAGTTTCGTTGAATGTAAACAAACAGACCCTATTATTTGTAAGGGAGAAGCTGCTTGATTGTAGGTGCGTTTGCGCTGCCGCAAATGCCCATGTTTCTTGCGATTCTCTTACGCTTGTGATCCTTCTGTGTAAGTCTGTGTCTCTTGTTGGTCTTCTGATACTTAACAAGACCGTTCTTTGTGAGCTTAAAGCGCTTCTTTGCGCCGGAATGAGTCTTCTGCTTAGGCATAATATATCCTCCTTTAGATTTTTCACAGAAAATTTTTACTTGCCTGCCTTGGGAGAGATAAACATGACGTATGCGCGTCCCTCCATTTTAGGCGGCTTTTCAACTGTACCTGCTTCTTCACAAGCCAGCTTGAATTTTTCAAGAAGCTCCTCGCCGAGCTCCGGATGAGCGATGGCACGCTTGCGGAAACGTACGGAAACCTTTATCTTATCTCCGCCCTTAAGGAATTTGACTGCCTGTGCAGCCTTTGTTTCAAAATCGTGTGTGTCTATCTGAGAGAACATTCTGATCTCCTTGATATCAACCACCTTCTGATTTTTCTTTGCTTCCTTTTCACGTTTAGCCTGTTCAAAGCAATACTTGCCGTAGTCCATAATCTTACATACAGGCGGAACAGCCTGCGGTGCGATTTTTACTAAGTCAAGATCCTTTTCAATGGCAAGCTTCTGAGCGTCTCTTGCTGACATAAGACCGAGCTGGGCTCCGTCGGGTCCTATTACTCTGATCTCCTTGTCTCTGATTTCTTCGTTGATCTGCAGCTCCTTGCTATCCTTGTTTGCTATGGCGAGCACCCCCAAATTCACATTAATAAATAAAAATATCGGCAAAGCATATGCTCTGCCGATACGATAATCATTACAATGCATACCCGTCCTTTATTCAAAGATACAGGTAAGGCTATAATATCATAAGGTATTGACCGTATGCGCCTTTGCGGTACGGTGAGAACGGCGAGTTCTGCTTTGTTTTCTCATGCGCTGATTCAATCAGCATAAACATTATAACCCATTACATCTGTTTTGTCAAGCATTTTAAATAAATTTATACATTCAGACGATCAATCAGTTATCTGAGGAGTTCTTTTTTGTCTGAATTGCATAAGCTTCATCTGCGAAATAATCATCAAGAGCTTCTACAGATATAGAATATCCGTCCGATGTGATGATATATTCATCTATCTTGCCGTCTGCAATAGCGTCTGAAATAACTCCTGCCGAAACATTCAGATACTCTGCCGCTTCATTCTGGGTAAGATACTTTCTCTGGGCGGCAGTATTTATCTGTAAATTATCGGGTGAGGAATATGTAGATGAAAATGTGGTACCGCTTATAGTCTCATTCAGCTTCTTGACCGAGCTTCCGATGTTTATTCCTGCGATAAGGATACAAATTCCGAGGATAATTGCCGAAAGAAGAATTGCTCCTCCGGGGATTCCCTGACGGCGCTGCGGCTGACTGCCCGATGATGAGCCTGAACGGTACTGTGACATAATTTAAAACTCCTTTTCTGTTATCTTGGTACTTCTATCATACAGCCTGTGTCGCTGTCTCTTCCGAAGGTATAGATATAAGCCTTTCCTGCGCCCTGAGGCAGACCGTAGATCATTTCAAAGATCATGGTATAAAGGATAAGCTGGACACTGTAAAGCTCAAGCAGTTCTTCATCCGACTTGCCCTCATTGGTCTTATAGTCAATAAGAATGAAGCCGCCCTCTGTTTTTACGATACAGTCTGCGATTCCCTGTACAAAAGTATCATTATAATATTCATTATAATACGTTCTGACTTTTTCGTCAAGACCTTTATCGCCGTTTTTTGCAAAAATATCGGATATTTTTGCCATAAAAGGCTGTTCGGACAAAATATTTTCGTCAGAAGTGCATGAATAATATTTCTTCCACAGCTCAGAAGTGAAAAATCCCTTTATTCTGCCGCATACCTTTTTGCTGCCTGAGATATATTCCGCCCATACATCGCTGATAAGTCCCTCCAAAGCAAGACGGTGAGCTTCGTTTCCGACAGGGTCGTCCTCTCCGTTATTTATAGCCCTTTCAAGTGCTTTAAGGTCGGCATACTGCATAAAGGTATGTACCGCAGTACCCTTTTCGGAGGCGGAAAGCTGTTTCTTTTCCGTCTTTTCAAGGGATATTTTTCCCACGGGGATAAATTCATGCTTTTCTTCCTTTTCGGGCAGTGCGGACTTATCGGGAGCATATTCCGTTTCCTCATATAAAAGCTCGTGGGCACGTTTGGTTATTTCGGTAACGGTAAGCTTTGCGGGGATATCCCTCATTACCCTGTCTGTTCTGAATTCCTCGGAGCTGTCATATCCGCTGAGGCGGATAAGCCGGTCATAAAGCTTTCCGTCAGGTTCGGCCTTTGCGGCTTCTGCGCTGTTTTCGGTGCTGTCTGTACACAGGCTGCGGTAAAGCAGGGGGTCCACATGCTCAGCCATTATCCTTACGTCGTTTTCTTCGCTTCTGTCGCCGTAGAAATAAGTTATCTTACCCTCTGCAATAAGTGCTGCGATCATCCATATGAGCATGGTATATCCCGTATTGCTCAGACTGTCTCCTGAGATGTTTTTTCCTGTCATTATGCTTTCAAGACGTTCTGTCAGATATTTATCTGCAGCGATATCGGTATAGCAGTCGGTTATGTCACATTCAAAATCACCGTATATTCCGGGAGCAGGTACGGCGTTTTCACGGTATATATTATGGTTTTTCTTTTCCGACATGGGAAGAACTCCGCTTATATAAAGCTTATGCTTTGCCCGGGTAAGGGCAACATAAAGAAGTCTCATTCTTTCGCTGACAAGCTCCGCTTTTTTGCTGCTGTATATAAGTGAGGCGGGAAGTGACCTTGCATTTGTGCGGCTTTTTTCATCATATACCGTAAAGCCTACGCCGCAGTCAGTGGTGAATTTCATTGAGCCTGAGTCGCCTCTCATATTTTTATGGGTGCAGCAGAGGAATACTATGGGATATTCAAGACCCTTGGATTTATGTATGGTCTTTACCGCTACAGCGTCGTCTGCTTCGGAGGAAGCCGAGCCTGCGGAATAATCCAGCCTGTTGGGCGTCATTGCGTCGATATAGCTTATAAAGCCGTAAATTCCGCCTGTGCCGCAGGTGACATTCTGTTCGTATGAACGTGCATATTCAGGCAGCAGTGCAAGATTGGCACGGCGGCCTGCGCCGTTTGAATAAAGGGACATCAGTGCGACAAGCTCAGTTTCGGAATATATATAGCGTATGGTATCTTCAATACTCATCACAGATGAATTTTTTCTGATGCGCAGATAGAGAGTGCAGAACCGTTCTGCTTTTTCGGATAATTCGTTAAGCGCACTTAAGGGAATACCCACAGCGGAGGAAAGCTGTAAGAGCTTTTCGCTGTCTGCACCGTTTATTTTTAGTATTGCCTTGTAAATACTGCTGTTTTTTCTCAGAAGCGTAAGCACTGCCATATCATCGGGGGAGAACATGAACAGAGGTGAAAGCAGACAGCCTGTCATTGCAAGGTTATTGTGAGGATTATCCAGAATACGCAGGAAATTTATCATTATTGAAATTTCTCTTGATTCAAGATAGCTTGTTCTGTTATCAAGTGATGACTTTATTCCCAGCTGACGCAGCTCCTCTTCAAAAAAAGGTGCGTCTGCATTTGTGGGACAGAGTATGCATATATCTCTCGGAGAAAGCTGTATATGCAGGTCAAGCATGCGCTTTATCTTTACGGCAACTGCTCTTGCTTCAAGTACATTGGATTTCAGCTCCTCTTCCTCCTCGGAAAGCACGGGTACATTTTCATAGGCAGAGTCATCCTCTTCCTTGTCATCTTCCTCATCATAGGAAAAGGGGGTATTGTATTTGTCAATGAGCATTATTTCGGTTTCAAGACCCTTTATATTGCCCTTTGCGGATAATATTTCCTCGGGAGAGATACCTGTTATTTGCGCAGTTTTCACGGCATTTCCCTTAAGCCATACTTCATCGCTGAAAATAAGCTTCTGTGAATCGTCATAATCTATGCCGCCGCATTTTTCGCTCATAAGATGTCCGAAAAGCATATTGACAAAGCTTATTACATTCGGACTGCTTCGGAAATTTCTGTTGAGAAGGATATATCTCGGTCTGTCTGTTTCTTCCTCACGGTCATAAAGCTCTGAATTTTTCAGATAATCACCGAACAGCTTTGGATTTGCCAGACGGAAATTATAGATAGACTGCTTTATATCGCCTACCACGAACATGTTTTTTCCCTCTGCGGTGCTTGTTCCGCTTTCGGAAAGCAGACGGAAGATCATATCCTGAAGGTCGTTTGAGTCCTGAAATTCGTCTATCATAACAAAGCCGTATTCCTTTGAAAGCTTTTCCGCTTCGGCGGTCTTGATGATATTTCCCTTTTCGTCGGGACTTCCCAGAAGCTTGAGCGCCAGCTGTTCGCCGTCCTCAAAGGTAAGACCGTTTTTCTCCAGCTTCATTTCGGTATATTTATCATTTACCGCTTCTAGAAAATCAGATACAAGAGTAAGCATATGCTTGTGGGATATGTAATCCGAGCGCAGATCATCGGCTGTGCAGTCCTTCGGAAGAAGCTGCAGAGAACCTATAAGCTTTCCGAACTGACGGCAGGCAAGAACAAATTCCTCATGATCCTCATCAAGCTCGGCAAATCTGAAAAGCTTTTTTGCACAGTTCTGCTGAGTTGAAACCGCAAGATCGGAGCGGAAGAAATTACAGGATATACCTGTGGTGCGGCAGGCTCTTTCCCATTCCGAAAGACCGCCGAAGTCGAAGTAATAATTTTCGAGTATATCAACAGCTTCCGAAAGAGTATTGAAATAATTCATGGCTGTTTTGTTGTTTTTGTCTTTTTTGGCATTTACATCAAAGCGGGGCGAGTTCTTTATGCTCATATAGGTAAGACGGATATATTTAAAAGTATCGCTTACAGTTCTGTTATCCAGAATATTGCTTACTCTTTCGCAGAACATTCTGCCGTAACGGGTATTGAGCGGCTCAAAGCTTTCGGCTTCACCCATTGAATATTCCTCAATAAGCGGAGTGATAAAGCGTTCCTTATAAAAGGGTATCGCCATAAGAAAGCTTCTGAATTCAAGCAGCTCCTTGTATTTGTCCGCCTTGTTCAGATTGTTGTTTGAAAAGTATCGGAAATATGAAAACAGCTCGGTGACGGAGGATACCTTTTCGGGATCTGCAAAATGCTCGTCCGCTGTTTTTTCAAATGCCTCCAGAAGCATTACAGTTCCTTCGGCTTCGTCGATTATCCTGAAATCAGAGGGTATTCCCAGCGATCCCGCATTGCTTCTTATAAGATTGAAGCAGAAGGAATTTATTGTGGATATCTTTGCTGCGCCAAGATATGACTGCTGCTTTA
The DNA here is from genome assembly GCA_017481565.1 of Oscillospiraceae bacterium. Taxonomy (GTDB): domain Bacteria; phylum Bacillota; class Clostridia; order Oscillospirales; family Ruminococcaceae; genus RGIG4694. The sequence continues at coordinate 61,872 of JAFUOZ010000014.1, forward strand.
TCAGCCAGCTTTTCCTACGGGAATTTTCGGGAGCGCTTCCGCAGTCGGATATAGCCTTGTTCAGTGCGGTGTTCAGCTTGCGGACGATCTGTCCCGCCGCATCGTTTGTGAAGGTAACTATTATAAGTCTGTCTGCACGCAGACCGTCCTTTTCATCGGAAAGCAGGCGGATAAGCTTTTCGATAAGTACAGTGGTCTTTCCGCTTCCTGCCGCTGCAGATACTATTACAAAGCTTCCGCCTGCATTTATGGCGTCCTCCTGTTCGGGAGTAAAGCGGCTTTTTGGAGCTTCGTTTACTGTTTCGTTGCTCATTTGAGATCGTCCTCCTCTGTTTCGTTGTCATCAGCCGCAGAGGGCTTGGGATATGCTTCTCCGAAGGCTCGTATATTATCTGTTATTTCTGCGGAATTATTGGCTGAGCTGCGCAGAAGCTTTGCGTCATCCGATGAGTTTTCGCATATGGATCTGTAATCGCAGAACTGACAGGGCTTTTCCGTAGAAAGAGGGGATATATCTGCCTTGCCGCTGCATATTTCGGATGAAAGGCTTATAAGCTTATCGGTAACGAATTTTCTGACATTTTTAAATTCCTTATCCGTAAATGTATAAGAGGGATCGGGACATTTCGTTTTGTTTTTCGCAGGTACCGCAGTAAGAAGCTCGGTTAATCTGTTTCTTATTTCATTATCGGTATCCTCGGGAAAATACTTGTCAAAGTCACGGAATATTTTTTCGATAAGCTCATTTTCGGAATAATTCTTTGATATGTAATTCTGTATATTAAGCTTGGGTTTTATGAATTTACCCTCTGCAAGATATTCCATGGCACGTATGATATTGATATTTGCTGAGGATATTCCCTTAAGTGAAAGCTCGCTGTCAAGGATCTTCTGCAGATGTGCGCTGCTGTCTCCTTTGAATCGGTTATCCTTAAGAGCCTCGCTTTTCGCCCTGTGTGCAGGCATATACATAAAGCCTGCGGAATTATATCCGCTGTATATACTGTCTGTTTCCGTATCTGTAACTGCGGAAAGATAAAGTATCATCTGCATATTTATTCCGTTTACAAGGTCCTTAAGCTTAAATTCCTTTGCGCCTGTCTTATAGTCAACTACTCTGAGATATTTTATCGGGGTGCCGCTGCTTTCATCGGTGAATACGTCGATACGGTCAACAGAGCCTGAAAAGGAAATATCAAATTCCTTTCCGTCATCGGTGATCCCCTTCAGCTTCCATGGCTGCATATCCGATTTTCCGTGATATCCGCCTATGGAAAATTCAAAAGCGTCGGGAGCAAATTTTGAATTTGACGGAGCAAATTCGCTTCTCATACGGATAATTATCTCAAAAAGATCCTCGCACTGATTATCCATCGAGTGCTTGAAAATATTGTCGGGCAAAAAGCCCTCAGAGATAAATTGGTTTCTGTAATATTCATTCAGAAGAAGGATTATCCTGTCCTTAAGATATTTATCTGTTTTCCGTGAGAAGCACTCATTGAAGCTGAGCTTATTTTTTTCTGCTTCATCATATATTTCGTTCATTATCCCTGAAAGAATGAAATGAACAGCCGTACCTCTTGTATTGCTTGCAAATTCAAGCTTTTTCACGGAGGATAGCTTAAGTCCGCTTTTGCAGAAGAACATAAAGGGGCATTTTGCATAGTCCTCTATGCGTGAAGCCGAAATATTCAGATCTCCGTTTCTGCCCGTATATATTTTCAGGGCGTTATCCGAGGTGATCTGTTTACGGTAGATATTTCCGCTTGCGATATCACGGCTGTAATTATCCGCAAGCTCCATTCTTGTACCGATGCTGCTTCCGTATACCGCTTTTACCGCTGCTGTTTTTTCGGGAGAAAGCGCGCCGTTTTTTCCGAGGGTACGCACATATACCGAATATGCCGATTCCGCAGTGGTGATGAAATATTCCGCAGGAAGAGCGGAAACTATAACGGGACGGGTCTGAATCATTTCTATGATATTATCGGTAAGAGGAGCGATGTAACGTGCCTTTCCGCCTGTATCCGCAAGAGACCATGTGATATAAAGCTCATGTGAGGGAGCGGCTGCTGCGCTTACGGCAATAAAGGCTTCCTCGGCGGCAAGCCGTGTTATACGTGCGGCAAAGGTAAGCTCGGTACTGCTTTCTATCATTTCAAGCTCATGCTCGGTGAAGATCCCGCTTTCCTTTACCTTGTACGGAAACATTCCGCTTACTGCGCTCATGATGAATACAAGCTTAGGTGAATCAAGTCTTGCACGCTCGGAGGCGGAGGCGGTCACACAGTTTGCGGAGTGGGCGGGGGAGGATATTTTCGTGCCTGATATGATTATTCCGAAAAGCTCACGATATTCCTTTATGCTGAAGCTGTCCGCATTTTCGGGGAGAGTTATTGCTGAAACTGAGCGGAGAGTTCTTTCCAGAATATTCAGAAGCTGATAAGCCTCCTTTGCTTCACGGCTTTCGGGGTCATCGGAAACAGCTGCCGCTTTTTTTGATATATCGGCGTTATTTAAAAATTCACAAAGTCTTTCGGTGATAAATGAAAGAGTATTTGTACCCGAACAGGAATTTCTCAGCTGCGAAAGAGGCTTCATTACCGCACCTCTGATTATTTCACAGCGGAGAGGATGATTTTTTCTGTCAGCAGGATCAAGAACTTTATGAAGAGGTTCGTCCTTCGGCGAGAGACTGTAGTCATAGCCGCAAAGCTCCTCATATGTGATAGCTGTGTCTGTACCCAGAGGACTTTCCGTCCAGCTGTCATTCCTGATATTATGCTCGGTATAATACTGCTCCAGCTCGGAGATATGCTGCTCGTATACTCCCGAAAAAAAGGTTTTCATAAGCCTGAAAAGCATCTGTGAGGAGGGGGATCTCTTAGAAGCTATTTCCAGCACGGTCATCACATAGATAAACAGCGGCTTTGATGAAACGGAACGCGGATCGTCTATAAAATACGGTATATCATACATTCTGAATGCGTTTTCCAGAGGAGCGCATACTCCCGAAAAATCACGGGAAAGTATGGCGATATCCTTATATTTGTATTTTCCGCTTCGCACAAGTCTGCTTATCTCGGCACATACAAATTCCGCTTCCTCGATAGTATTTGAGGCTTCTGCGGTATGAATATGCTCAGCTTTTATTTTCGGAAGAGTCTCGCCCCTTAAAATGCTTCTTGACAGACAGCGTATATCGGGAGCAGCTGAAAAACGGTCGTTATCCGAATCGGCAATAATAAAGCAGGGTTCATCGTCCTTTGCGATACGGCTCATGGTCTCATTCACAAGACTGAAAACAGGGGAGTCGTTGGGAGCTTTATAGGGAGTTGGCAGGCATACAGTAAGCTGAGTCTGCGTTTTGATAATATCCATAAGCTCCAGTTCATCGGCAGTAAAGCTTCTGAACTGATCTATATATACTTTTGTATCCTTGAAAAAGTCTGTTGCCGCCGCTGCTTCGGCGATCTCCCTGCCGTCGGAAAGGGCGTTTCTGTAGCCGCATTCAATAAGGCGGGCGTTATAGCTTTCGCAGATAAAGGAAATATCCTGCATCTTGTCGGAAAGGGCACTGTCTCCGATATTATCCGTTCTGAGCATTTCGGGGGATATTCCGTTAAGCTCCAGTTCACGCGCCATTTTAATGCACATTGATGTAAATGCAGGATTTTTTATCTGGCTTCTGTAGCATTTCAGCTCAGCGTTTGCAAGCTCCTTTCTTACCGTATACATTGCCGCAGCCTTTGCTGCTTCATCGGGCAGGGGAGCGGATAATCCGCCGTTTTTCAGGGCAATGCTTCTTTTTATACGGCTGAAGGTCTCTACCTTTATCCGATTGTAAAGCTGTATTCCCAGCGCATTGTAAAGCTTATGCTCCGCTGTTGATGAATACTGCTCGGGTACTATCACGATAACGGGGATATTATTTTCCGCATCGGAGCGTATCTGTCCGGTCATCAGATGTGATTTTCCGCTGCCCGGTTCTCCTATAATAAAAGTAAGCGTTTTATTCATGTCTGTTCTCCTTTTTCAGCAGGTCATTTTATCGTTATATTATTTCCTTTGGTTGATGTGTTTCTGTCTATAAAGTCGGAAATAGCCTTTTCAACGGCTTTTACCTCTTCATAAAATTCGGCTGCCGATACTCTGAAAGCACCGTTTCCCAGAATTATCATCTGTTCAAGATTATCTGAGGTAGCAACTCTTACACGGCTGTTTTTGCTCAGCTCATGAGCTGTTTTTTCGATATACATATCCGCTGTTTCCGCTTCCTTTGTATATACAACGCTGATATTATGGACAGTTTCTACCTCACGGTGATTTCCCTTTACCTTATATGCATCAAATACGAGTATGAGCCTGCATCGTCTGAAGCCCTGATAATTGCACATTATATTGATAAGCCTGCTCCTTGCCGCATCAAGATTATCGGCGGCAATAGCCTTAAGCTCTTCCCATGCAAAGATTATATTATACCCGTCAACAAGTATATATTCGGGGCCTGTGGGCACCTTTACCGCTTTTCCCGATGATGTTGTACCCTCGGTACGCTTGTCACGGCGCATTTTTGTGCGGTTATCACGCTTTATGGGACCGTATGTGCGCTCGAAGATTTCCATAAGCTCATCATCGTCATAAAGCCGCTGACGATAATCATCTATCTGTGAACGTGAAATAATGGTCTGTTCTTTTTGCGGCGCAAGACAGCTTTCGAGGTGCATATAATTCTTTACCTCATTCCATTTCACCACAAAGCCTGCACCGTGAGCACAGAAAACAGAATCCGCAGAATTATCTATATCACCGTCGCAGTCGTAGTTTATTTCCGCTATGACCTGCTCCGGATTATGACAGGGGAAATATCCCTTTACCATACAGGAAAGGCGGCCCTTTCCGTGAGTATAGCTTATGACCTGCCGCTGATAATCCCTCATTTCAGAAACAGGTGCAGTTCCTGTTATAACAGCTGTATCGCCCAGGGTTTCGGGGGGAGACTGTTCTCCGCTCATCTGCTGTATATCGGATATTGCACGGCCTACCGATTCATTGGGCACTTCTAAGCGGAAATTGTACCATGGCTCTAAAAGAACGCTTTTTGCCTGACGAAGTCCCTGACGTACCGCACGATAGGTAGACTGACGGAAATCGCCGCCCTCTGTGTGCTTAAGATGAGCCTTTCCCGAACAGAGAGTGATCTTCATATCTGTAATGGGAGAGCCTGTAAGAACGCCGATATGTGTCTTTTCGGCAAGATGAGTAAGAATAAGACGCTGCCAGTTTTTATCCAGATGATCCTCACGGCAGGCGGTATCGAAAACAAGTCCGCTGCCCTGCGGAAGAGGCTCTAAAAGAAGATGCACCTCCGCATAATGCCGCAGAGGTTCATAGTGTCCCACACCTTCGACCTTGTCGGCTATAGTTTCCTTATAGGCAATAGAGCCTTTTGTAAATTTTACATCAAGACCGAATCGGTCAGACAATATCCTGCTCAGAATTTCAAGCTGTATTTCGCCCATAAGCCGCAGATGTATCTCCTGCAGCTGTTCGTTCCATATAACATTCAGCTGCGGATCCTCCTCCTCAAGCTTGCGGAATATCATAAGTGCTGCGTGCTTGTCCGTACCCTGCGGCAGCTCCGCACAGTAGGATAAAACAGGTTCAAGAACAGCTGATGAGGAATTTTCTTCTATTCCCAGTCCCTGTCCCGCAAAGCTTTCGGAAAGACCTGTTACAGCAACGGTCATTCCTGCTTCCGCTTCATCGCAGGAAGTGAATTTTGCGCCCGAATAGATCCTTATCTGATTTATTTTTTCTTCCTTGCCGTTGTAGCTTATGGGGGTCTTTACCTTTAAGCTGCCGCCTGTTATTTTCATATGTGTAAGACGGTTTCCCTGATTATCCTCGGATATTTTGAATACTCTTGCACCGAATGAATTTCCGTATATGCCGTTATCGGAATATTCCGAAAGCACATCGAGAAATTCATCTATTCCGCGAAGCTTCAGCGCTGAGCCGAAGCAGCAGGGGAAAAGCTGTCTTGAACGGATAGCAGATCTTATAAGTGACTTATCCACTGAGCCTGTTTCAAGATAATTATCCATAAGCTGTTCGCTGCATAAGGCGATATTTTCATTTAATTCGTCCCCGGCGATATCATTATCAAAGCATATACATTTTGAGCTTAAGCGGCGTTTTATATCCTCTGTAAGCTGTTCCCGTGTATATTCAGAAATATCGGTCTTGTTTACAAAAATAAACACGGGGATATTATAGCTGTCCAGAAGCCGCCACAGTGTTTCCGTATGGCTTTGTACTCCGTCGGTACCGCTTATTACAAGCACCGCATAATCCAGAACATTCATTGTACGTTCCGTTTCGGGTGAAAAATCCACATGTCCCGGAGTGTCAAGAAGAATAAATTCTGTATCCTTATAGGTAAATACTGCCTGCTTTGAAAATATGGTTATACCTCGTTCACGTTCAAGAGCAAAATTATCCAGAAAAGCGTCACCGTTATCTACACGGCCTATTTTTCGTGTTTCACCGCAGCGATAGAGCATGGCCTCGGAAAGAGTGGTTTTTCCTGAGTCAACATGGGCTGTTATACCGATCACAGCACGTTTCATTTTTTATCAGATCCTTTATTGCGTAATTGTATTTATTATAGCATATACAGACAGTAATTTCAATAGAAACAGCTGTTATGAAAAAAATAAAGTCCTTAAAAGAGGACTGTGTATCCCAATTTATGAATATATCAGTCGCAGAAAAAAATATCCTGCATATTCTATAAAAAGCAGGGAGGTGGTATGCATGAATACTGCGCTTGCGGTAATGGTACTGGCAGTATCCTTTGATTCTGCGGCGGCAGGACTTGCAATGGGCAGCGGCGGAATAAGGATACCTCCTGTTTCGGCAGCGGTCATAAGCGCATTGGGAGCATTTTTTCTGTGTATACCGTCTGTTTTCGGTGAGCTTATATCGGCAGCAGTTGATCCGTATATATGCAGCTGTGCGGGAAAAATCCTGCTTGCAATTCTTGGAATATGGGATCTTTACCGATATTTCAGAAAGGGCAGGGTAAAAAGCACAGGTTTTATAGATGAGGAGCATGCCGAGCTTGCCGATACAAATAAAGACAGACGCTTAAGTCTTGCGGAGGCGGCGGTCTTTTCGGTAGGGCTGTCGGCAGATTCGGCAGTTACGGGACTTTCGGCAGGTCTTTCGGGTATGGGAGCGGCTTCAGGGGCAGTATTGTTTTTTATGGCATTTGTCATAGGCTTTGCCGCCGTTGAAGCAGGGTATCTTACAGGAAAACACATATCTCTTAAAATGGGTATAAACACAGGATGGCTCAGCGGAGCGGTACTTATTCTGCTTGCGGCTCTGATATGAAGGTCAATGCGCAATTCGTAATGCGCAATTCGCAATTAATAATGCATAATTTGCAGTTAATTCGAACCACAAAAAGCGCAGATATTTGTCAGAGGATTGACAGATATCTGCGCTTTTTATTTTATATTCAAAAAATTGTTTCGTTAATAATTACGAATTGCGAATTACGAATTGCGAATTACGAATTGCGAATTACGAATTGCGAATTACGAATTACGAATTGCGAATTACGAATTGCGAATTACGAATTGCGAATTACGAATTACGAATTGCGAATTACGAATTGCGAATTACGAATTACGAATTGCGAATTACGAATTGCGAATTACGAATTGCGAATTACGAATTGCGAATTGCGAATTGCGCATTGCGAATTGCGCATTGCGAATTGCGCATTGCGCATTGTTATCAGCTGCATTGCAGGATAAACTTTACGTTATCGAAATTATGAGCTTCAAGATCGGAACGTTTTATGTAATAGTAAAGCTTGCCGCCGTCACCAAACATAAAGCCGCATTTTTCCGATTCATACCATGTCATCTGAAGAAGCTGTATGCAGTCCTCATCAAATTCCTCAGAGGGAGAATTCTGCGTTGCTACCGAATAACCGCCGAGTATATGATATTTATCGGAATATTCCTGCGGATTATATCCGCAAAGCTCACGTACAGTCGCTTCAAAATCAAGATATTCAGCTTCCATTGCAAGAGGATCGGAATCGTCGGGAACATCGCCTGTAAGGCTTGCATATTCATCAAAATCGGGGTAGGAAACACTCTCAAAGAAGCTGAGTCCGCATTCGTCAAGGAGACAGTTTTCGTCAGCAACGCCGTAATAGTATTCATCGGCACATTCACCCGGAAAATCGGCAGGTTCAAGCTCCGAAATATCTCCGTTGTAATAGAATACTTTATAATTATTTTCACCGTCGTCCCATTCCCATGGCTCGGCGGATATGTTGTAAAAGAAATAAAGTATGCCTGTTTTCGGGAAAAGTCCCTCCTTGTCATAGGGGGTTATTTCGGCAAAATTCAGCTGCATAAGAAATGTAAGCGGCTCTCCCGAATCGTCATTGAACCATTCTGTATCCTTCGGTAAATGGGGCTTTCCGCCCATTTTTGAACAGCCGATGCTTATGGGCTTGTCCTTATCGTACCTTACAAATACGGCGTTTCTTGCATATTTTTTCAGCTGCTCTGCGATCTCCTCCGAATAATCGCCCTCCGAGGGTTTCGCATAGGCAAGCTCACGGTATTCCCTGTCCTTTTCAAGCATTTCCTCTCTTGTCATGCCCATCTGATCCAGCACCTGCTGCTCCATTTCCATGGAGTATTTTTTCAGCTCCTCGGGTGTCATGGAGGAAAGCATATCCATTTGCTTTGTCAGAAATTCATTAAGATCAAAGTCCATTGTAAGCACCTCTTATTAGATTTTTCATATAATATAGGATATTATATAATAAATTAAAGAAAAAGTCAATAGTTTTGTAAAAAAATATTTATATCATTCCGTTTCCGCAATATCGGCTATATTCTCAGCTATAAATTTCTGAGCCTTGGGGGTATATACAACAGATGTATAGGGTGTGCCTGCTTTGCCTACCTTTGATATTTTTATAATTCCTATGCTCTCCGATTTAAAGGTGGTGTCCTTGAAGGAATGACCCTTGCTGTCGGTGCTTTCACAGAGATATTCTTCTCTTACAAGCCAGTCGCCTATAATAGTACGTACAGGCTTGGTTTTTATATTCATTTCTGTGATGCTTATTAGCATATCGCACAGCTGAGTAAGGGAGCAGGCTTCCTCTGAGGGAACAAAGGCGGATATTTTATCCGCTATTGCATGAACAGGCTTTTCCATTGCGGAGCGGTCGCTGTTGGTTATACGTACAGCGCCGCCTGTGGTCTTTATATGCTCGGTGATTATTTTTAAGAACTGATCACCGTATTTTTCAAGCTTCTTTGAGCCTATACCGGATACGTCAAGCATTTCGTTTCTGCTCTGCGGCAGCTTTGCGCACATATCACGGATAGTAACGTCACTGAAAATAACATAGGCAGGAACCTTTTCTCTTGCGGCAAGCTCGCTGCGGAGCGATTTCAGCTTTGAAAGCAGCTGTGGACTGATATTATATTCCTCTGCTTCCGATTTCTTGACGCGGGCAGGCTTTTTCGCCTTGGGCATATTTATTTCCAGCTGTTCCTCGCCCTTAAGTACAGCTGCCGCTTTTGCCGTAAGCTTAAGCACAGGATATTCATCGCCCTCACGGCGTATATGTCCGTTTGATATAAGATTATTTATGATTATCCGTATCCTGTCCTCTGAGGAATCCTTCATGATGCCATATGTGGAAAGGCTGTCAAGACCAAGCGAAAGCAGCTTTTCCGAGTGTGAGCCTTTCAGCGTATCAACTACCATTTTTACGCCGTAGCGCTGATTCATTCGTGCTATGCAGGAAAGTATTTTCTGTGCGTCAACGGTAACATCTGTTTTTTCCGAACCGCTTATGCAGAAGGAGCAGTTTCCGCAGAATTCATCGGAATGTTCTCCGAAATATCTTAAGATATATTTTCTGAGACAGCCTGTTCCCGAACAATAATCCATCATTGCGCCAAGACGCTTCATATCACGGTTTATCAGTATACGCTTTGTAGTCTCGTCGGCATCGCTTTCCTCGCTGCTTTTTTCGATAAGGAACTTATTCAGCTGATAATCCTGACCGCTGTAAAGCAGAGTACATTCGGCAGGGCTTCCGTCTCGTCCTGCACGGCCTGCTTCCTGATAATAGCTTTCCATATCCTTCGGCATATTGTAGTGGATAACAAAGGAAACGTTTGATTTATCGATACCCATTCCGAAAGCGTTTGTTGCAACGATTATCTGTATGCGGTCATATATGAAATCGTCCTGTGTGCTGCTGCGCAGTTCATCGGGCATTCCTGCATGATAGGCTGCTGCGGATATACCGTCGGAGCAGAGTTTTTCGGCGATCATCTCAACATTTTTTCTGGTGGAGCAGTATACTATGCCGCTTTTTCCTTCATATCCGTCAACAAGCTTTTTAAGTGAGGTGTATCGGTCACCATCGCTTATAACTCCGAAATAAAGATTTGATCGGTCAAAGCCTGTTATTACTGTAAAGGGATCGTTAAGCTTAAGTATAGATGATATATCGTCACGGACACGCTGTGTAGCTGTTGCGGTAAAGGCGGATATAACGGGACGGTAGGGGAGGGAGTCCGCAAAGGAAACTATATTCATATAGCTGGGACGGAAATCCTGTCCCCACTGAGAGATACAGTGTGCCTCGTCAACTGCTATCATGGATATATTTATATCTGCGGCAAGAGAAGCAAAGCCCTCTGTATCAAGACGCTCGGGGGCAACATATATTATCTTGTACATTCCGCGGCGTATATTTGAAAGGACCTGTCTCTGCTGAGGAAGGGTAAGTGAGCTGTTAAGATACGCCGCTCTTACGCCTGCCTGGGTAAGAGAATTTACCTGATCCGCCATAAGCGATATAAGAGGGGATATTACTATCGTTATCCCCGTCATAAGCAATGCAGGTACCTGAAAGCATACGGATTTTCCTGCGCCTGTGGGCATTACTCCGAGAACGTCTTTACCCGAAAGGATATTGTCTATAAGCTCCTCCTGTGCGGGACGGAATTTGTCATATCCGTAAACGCTTTTCAGTATCTGATATTTATCAGCCATTTTTTATTTTGCCTCCGATCATATTACCGAGAAGATAAAGTTCTTTTTTGTTTATGCAGTACCGTTTATCTCCATTTTCCGCATGGGACAGAACCGTTTTATATTCCTGCCATTTTACCGAAGCTATCTCCGATTCCTGCAGTGAGAGGCTGTCTGTAAAGGTTTGTTTTTTATCAGGCGGTATACGGAGGATATAGACAATGCTGTATTCATTGTTTATAAAGGGTTCGCTGTGAAATATTCTGTCTGAAAAGCTGTTTATATATCCTGCGGTCTCAAGGTCGTTTTTATCAGCGGTTACACCAAGCTCCTCATATAGCTCACGGAGTGCGGATTCCGCAAAGCCGCAGCCTGCAGGGATATGTCCTGCAGATGATGTATCATAGCAGTCGGGGAAGGAATCCTTATGGGGACTTCTTTTCTGCAGTAAAAGCTCCGTGCCGCATACTATCCACAGATGAGCGGTGCGGTGGCGTATTCCCTTGCGGTGAGCATCGGCACGGGAGACGGTCTCTCCGGTAGGCTCGCCTTTTTCATCACATACATCGAGAAATTCTTTATCATACATATTATTCATTATTATCAGCTTCCTTATTTTTACGGTTTACAATATATATTCCTGCGCATACAAAGGCAAGAGCGGCAATACCCTTTAATGAAAATGCACTGCCGCTTTCATTCAGCAGAAATGCGGAAAGTATCACTCCGAAAACAGGGTTCATAAATCCGAATACGGTCACTCTTGAAACAGGATTATATTTCAGAAGCTCAGACCATATTGAATAAGCCGCAGCTGAAATAAATCCTAAATAAATAAGCATCAGAACAGCCTTTGTATCGGGCAGAGAAAAGCTTCCGCCCAGAACAAGTCCCGAAACAGCCATGACTATTCCGCCGAATAAAAACTGCCAGCCGCTTAAAAGCAGCGGATTATCGTCCTTGCTGAAACGCTTTAAAAATACCGAGGAACAGGCGTATGCGATAGTTGAAATAAGTATAAAGCCCTCGCCCTCCAAGGTAAAGGACATATCCAGACCGTCTCCCAGATTTATAAGAACAACGCCGATAAAGCCTACTATACAGCCGATTATTTTTGCGGCTGTGAATTTTTCCATTCGGAATATTAGGCAGGTTATAAGGATAGATACAAAAACATTTGCTCCCTCAATGACCGATGCCTTTACGCCGCTTGTATTTGAAAGCCCTATGTAAAAGAAAAAATACTGCATTATAGTCTGAAAAAAGCTCAGTGAGACTATATGGGCAGCCGTTTTTTTCGTTTTCGGGATAAGGGGTTTACGGCTTATGATACTGCATATAATTATTGCCATTATTCCTGCAATGGTAAAGCGGACACCTGCAAAAAGTATCTTTGAGGCGGAATCATCGCCTACCATGCACCAGTCATAGCCTAATTTTATGCATGGAAATGCACTTCCCCACAGCAGACAGCATATCATTGCCATAAGGATAACAACGGGGGTTTTTGTCATAGTATTGTTTTTCATAGCTTTTTCTCTTTTCCTTTTTTATTATCATATTTTATCAGTATATCATATATACGGAAAATTTTCAAGGGTGGGGGAGCTTTTTGTATCGTTAATATTTACAGAAATAAAAAAATCCGCCGTACAACAAACTGTACGGCGGACAAAAATTATGCTGTGATAAAAAGCTTATTCACCGAAAACCTCGGGATAAACTGTGGCAGCGATCTCTCTTATGCCCTTTACCACATGGTGAGAGGGACGGCTTACATTATTTGCATTTACCTGATAGACCTGATCGTTCTTTACGGCTGAAAGGGAGTCCCAGCCTGCACGCTGTTTGATCTCGTTGTAGTCATATCCTTCATACTGAACGGTTGTGAGGATAACATCGGGGTCAGCGGCAATTACGGATTCCTCGGAATTGCTGAGCCAGCCTTCTTCCGCCGCATAGATATTTTCCGCACCTATAATATTCAGAATATCATTTATATAGGTATTGTTACCGCAGGAATAAAGATAGGGAGCGGCACCTATCTCAACGTAAACAGATTTCTTTTCGGTAATTGCGGCAGCCTTTTCGCTTATTTCGGCAACACAGCTTTCAATATCCGAAATAAGCTCCTCGCCCTTTTCCTCTGTATTGGTGCAGGCGGCAAGAAAGCGGATATCCTCTTTGACAGCGTCAATGGAATCGGAGGAGGGAACATAGAGGATAGTTATTCCTGCTGCTTTAAGGTCTGCATAGGGATCGCTTTCGCCCATGGTGGATATGCTGTTTACGATAATTGCATCAGGGGACATTTCCGCAAGCTGCTCGGTGCTCAGATTATAAAAATCCAGCGTGCATACAGACGGGTCAATTCCCTCTGCATCTGCGGAATAGAGGTCTGCTGCGATTATCTTATCGCCCATGCCAAGTCCGATAAGTATTTCTGTTACCGACGGACCGCCTGAAATAATGGTGTTGAATTCGCCCTTTATCTCAACGGTGCCGCCTTCTCTGTCGGGGACAGTCTTTACTCCGCTGTCGGAGACGGTTGTTTCTGCCGATTCGGTTTCAGCAGCTGTTGTCTCGGCAGAGGTCGTTTCATCGGCTGATGTATCGGCGGTTGATGTTTCTGCGACGGTTGTTTCCGATGTTGTTTCGGCGGTGGTTTCCGTCTGTCCGCAGGCTGCAAGAGAAATAGAAAGGGCTGCGGAGATTAAAAGTGCAATAAGCTTTTTGTTGTTGTTCTTCATTTTTAATTTTCCTTTCGATAGCTGAAATTCTCAGTTTATGATAATGCGCATTATCATAAACAAAAAGCTGTACAGGATAGTCACCCATACAGCATTAATACTTTTTAAAGTATTAGGGAACCGCTGATTAAATCGATTATCGCCCCTCTCACTAACGGATTTTCGAGCGGCGTAATCGATGCCTTCGGCTTTAATCAGCATTTCCCGGATAATTCTTTCAGCCACAGCAAACAAGACCCTCGGAAAAATATGCTTCCGAAAGCCGTATCACTGCACCTGCTGAATCATCTGTACACTGCAGAGTTCAGAGCACTGCCAATGAATAAATATATGTATATCCATTGTTGCAGAATGGTACAGGCAGGTATTCCGACTTTGCACAGTAAATATAAATTTACTTACGGACGTCTTCCCGATCTCTCAGTGACATTATTGTCCGTCTCCCGTCACGAAGCATCTGACGGGCGGAAGCATTACGGCGGCAGGACCGTGCAGGGTGCATTATAAAATGTACCGTACTCATCGCTTTTTCAGGCGTTGAGCTTGACTTCCCTGACTCTGTACCGGGGGATAATTCCCCGTGCTTATATTTTGTTTTACGTATACGCAAATGAAATTATACAACATATATATGAACTTGTCAAGGGTAAAAAATGACAAAAAAATACGGTATCAGGCAGAACAGATACCGTAAGATCAGATAAGATCAGTGAATAAATTATTAAAACTCGCCAAGGAAAATATTCCATGGAAGGGATAGGTGGACGCCGCCCTCCGAATAAGGACAGCTTTTGACTTGTTTTTCATATGAAAAACTTTATACAGCAGAATACTATTTTTTCATATTCTGCATTGACACATTCAGATAGCTGAGTTTTGTCAGATACATGATGTGGTATTCGCATAGTATATTCCTTTTTTGCGGGAGCGCCGTCTCTGCCGACGCTCCTACAGAAAGAGGAAAAAGGAGAGAAAAAGAAGAAATCAAAAATGATTTATAAACATTGGTTATTTCTTTAATACAATTAACATTATAAACAGTTTATGTGTTGATTTTATGAAAATGAAGAGAAAACAAGGAAAAAAATACGGGAGAGAGTTCCGCACTTTTCTGTGAAATTTACATCAGCGTAAAGCAGTGTACACATATATGCATTATAATAATTAAGGAAACGCTGATTTAAGCCGTTATTTATCGGAGGTGGGCATAATGCATGCAGCGATAATATCTGATGATGATACCTTTGCAAACAGAATATCAGAGATACTCAAGCTGTATTCGCTGGGAGAAATAAAAAAAGTGTATAACTCTGCTGAAAAAGCAATAAAATTCTGTCGTGATGATAAAATAAGGTGCTTTTTTACGGATATTACAGCAGATACAGGCTTTGATTATATAGATCGTCTGCATAATACGGTCAGCGGCTCCGCTGTGATATTCTATGCGGAAAGCAGTGAGCAGTGCTTTAATGCAATGGATAACGGTGCGGATTATTGCATAACTGCTCCGATCACCGTGAATAAGGTCATTCACGGTGTTGAAATAGCTTCGCTTCTGCTGAAATGTACTCATAAACATGTGAAAATAAGTACATTCGGCAATTTTGAGGTATATGTAAACGGAAATATCCTGAAATTCGGAAACGCAAAGGCAAAGGAGCTGCTGGCGCTTTGTGTGGATATGAAGGGTGAAGCGGTTTCAATGGAAAAGGCGGTTTCGTATCTCTGGGAGAACAGAACCTATGATGATAATACCAAAAAGCTTTACCGCAAGGCTGTGATATATCTGAGGGATATTTTTGAAGCAAATGATCTGCACGGTTTTTTTGAAACGGGCAGAGGGTTCTGCCGTATAAATCCCGAGGCTGCATACTGCGATTACTACGCATATCTGGAGCAGGATGAAAGAGTTATATTTACAGGTGAATATATGGCTCAATACAGCTGGGCAGAGGAAACGGCAGCTATGCTTTATTTCATGCAGTCGGAAAAAAAGCGGGCAGTACCGCTTGATATTATTTGGTGAAATGTGGTATAATAAGCATATTCATGATTATCGAAAGGAAGATAAAAAATGTTACCCACAATCAGATTATATGATGAGGACAGCCATTTATATTCATTCAGTGCGGAAATTATTTCCTGTGAAAAGGCTGAAAATGCGTATATGGTCATACTTGACCGAACAGCGTTTTTTCCGGAGGGCGGCGGTCAGCCTGCCGATACGGGATATATCGGAAATGCAAGGGTATCGGACGTTCAGATAAAGGACGGTATCATCACTCATTATACGGATATACCGCTTGTTGCAGGCGAAAAAGCGGAATGTACTCTTGACAGTGAAAAGCGTTTCCGCCGTATGCAGAATCATTCGGGAGAGCATATCGTTTCGGGACTGATACATAAAATCTTCGGCTTCAATAATGTAGGCTTTCACATGGGCAGCGAGGACGTTACCATTGATATTGACGGTGTTCTTACACGTCAGGACCTTGACAGGATAGAGGCTGAAGCAAACAGGATAGTTTATGAAAATGTGTCTGTACGTGCGGAATATCCCGACAGTGATACTCTTCAAGGGCTTGAATACAGAAGCAAGCTGGAGCTTACAGAAAATGTAAGGATAGTGACTGTCGAGGGCTGTGATGTATGTGCCTGCTGTGCGCCTCATGTAAACAGAACAGGGGAAATAGGCATAATAAAGCTGCTTGATTTTATCAGCTACAAGGGCGGCGTCCGCATACATATGCTCTGCGGCAGGGACGCTCTGGAGGATTATCATAAAAGATATATGAGTATTGCTGAAATATCCGCAGGTCTATCCGCAAAGCAGTCACAGGTGACAGAGGCGGTCGAGCGTGTGAAAAATGAGCTTGCCGCCGAAAAGCAGGCAGCTGTTCAGCTTAAAAAGCAGATAATAGAGCTGAAAATCGCTCTTTTAAAGCCCTGTGAGGGAAATATGGTCATATTTGAAGCGGATATGGATATGCTCAATCTCCGTTTGCTTGTAAACAGGGCGGTTGAAATGTGTACGGGAGTATGCGCCGCTTTTTCGGGTGATGATGAAAAGGGTTATAATTATATTATTGCAGGAAAAAATATTCCTCTGAAAGAGCGTTCAAGGGAGATAAACTCCGCTCTGAACGGCAGAGGCGGCGGAAAGGACGATATGATACAGGGCAGTGTTAAGGCAAGTGAGCAGGATATCCGACGTTATTTTCAGGATTTTTCCTGATTTTACAAAAAAATCTGATTTTTTTCAAAAAAAGTATTGACAAACAGGAAAATCTATGATATAATTTATTACGTTGCTTAAGGGTGTTGCTTTGGGCAGCGTGATAAATATGCGGCAGTGCTGGAATAGGCAGACAGGCACGTTTGAGGTGCGTGTGTCTTCGACGTATGGGTTCAAGTCCCATTTGCCGCACCAGATCCACAGGTTTTATGACCTGTGGATTTTTTTGTTTTGGTGATATGTAATGTGATAAAGTCTGCACCTTGACGCTGATTTGCGGCAAGGTGCAGACTTTATGAGAGCATATCTTCAATTTTAGTGCCTATTATAAATACAACTATTGTTACAATAATCCAATGCTTTCTGAAAAAAAGCCATGCAGAAGCGGCAAAGCCTCTTTTCAGCTCGGTAGATTCAAGCGTAATACCCAGTTCCTGCAGATCCTGACTCCATCGCTGTCTTTCTTCAAGCAGCATTTTATCGATAATTGCGTTGACGACTGCTTCTCCTGCAGCAGGGCTGCTGTATTCGTCTGCAAGGTCATATGCATTTTGCAGACCGGCTTTATATCCTTCTCTTGACGCTTTCATATCAGCCTTAAGGATATCATATGCCTGAGAAATAAATTCTTCATTATCAATCTGATGTTCAGCCAGGTATTTGTCAAAGCTGTAGCTTATGTCTGCTTCAAGCTGATCAAAAAATTCATCTATCATTATGAATTTTTTTCCGAAAATACGATTTGTAAAGGCGTTTGAACTTTGTGAGGACTGACAGCCTGTTAAGCATACGGTCATTACAATTACAGAAATTGCAGCCAGAATGATTTTCCATGTTCGTATTCCTTTGAATTTGTAAGCTGAGATAATGTTGTTCATATTTTTTCCCCCGTTTTTTATTTACGGCACAATGCGATTATTTTAAGGTGATCTCTATCCATAATCCTGTGTTACCGCTGTAGTTTTATTATATAGACAAAGCTAGGCAAAGTCAATATAAACGAATTCTTGATTTTATGTTTCTTGTGTGAAACGAAATAATTGAAATTTTGTTGATCTGAGTTGTGATGAAAATTGGAAAACATATATTGAATTTTTTGAGGAAATATGTTATAGTTATTTTATGCAGGTGACCTTTGTCTGTTATAATGTATCAGACGGGGCAGAGGGCATCAGCGGTATTTTTTTGAAAGGAATGAGCAGAGTGTCAGGGTTTTCCGAGCTGATAAAAAGCTTTGAAAAAACAAGAGATTATGTACGTGATTTTTTTATTTACGGCTATAAGGTAAGAAACGAATTTGAACGAAAAAGCAGCCGTACCTATGATAATGAAAAACGCCGTGTGGAAAGCTGGCTGGGAGATAATCTTAAGTATGATTATTCCCGACGGGGAAAGCATACCTCAATATCCGTTGACTGCGGACATATTCATGAAAATCCTCTTTACAGTGCCTATTATTCAAAAAGCTTTACCGATAATGATATCCGTCTACATTTTCTGCTTATTGATATTTTATACGGCGGAGAATCTCTTTCTCTCAAGGAGATAACAGACCGTCTTTCCGATGATTATCAGCAGGTATTCGATGAACAGACCGTAAGGGGCAAGCTTAAGGAATATGCGGACGAGGGTATTTTTGTAAAAAGCAGAATAAAAAAGACCGATTATTTTTCGCTGTCAAAGGATACCACAGAAAGCTTTTTCAATGAATATGAAGGGCTTTCCGACGCTGTGAAATTCTTTTCCGAGGACGAGGAATTCGGTGTAGTGGGAAACAGTCTGCTTAAAACTGCGGAAATGAAAAATGATATTTTCTTAAGAAAGCATAATTTTATCGTGCATACTCTTGAGGATATACTTCTCCCCGATATTTTCGATGCGATAGATAATAAAAGATATATTTCCTTTGTAAATTTCGGCACTGCAAACAGAGTATCACCTGTTTCATATACGGCTGTCCCTTTCAGGATACTCTGTTCTCTTCGGACAGGACGGCGTTATCTTGCGGCTTATGTGCCTGAATACAATCGTTTCAATTCCTTTCGCTTAGACTATATAAAATGTATCAAAAAAGGGGTTGTCTGTGAGAATTACGATATATATTACGAAAAATATCTGAAAAACGAAAACCGCTGCTTCGGCGTATCCTTCGGTACACGGCATGAGCTTGGAACGGTAACTCCCGTAAAGCTTACTCTTTACATAAACGAAAAAACAGAGGGCTTTGTCATTGACAGACTGAACCGTGAAAAACGCATGGGAACAGTTGAACGTATTTCGGAAAATATCTATACCTATACAGCTGATGTATTTGATCCCAATGAGGTCATGCACTGGGCAAAGACCTTTATCGGCAGGATAATAAAGGTGGAGGGCGGCAGCGAAAAGATACGGAAAAAATTCTATAAGGATATTGAACGTATGCACAGAATGTATATAGAGGAGGGACTGTAATGGGCAGCATTTTCAGTGAGATATTCGGTGTATATTACCGTGCTGTTTCGGATATGCTGGATAGGTCTGAAATAACGGAAAATGAAATAAACCATATCATTTCGGAAAAGGCATTCCGTGATTCCGTGCTTTTTCTACCCTCTAAGATCATTCCCCGTAAGGACGGCAGCGACTGGCAGCTTCTTAAAAACGGTGCAGACGGAAAATATAACAGAATAACAAAAAATCCGCCTGTGAAAATTGCGGCGGATATTCATAAACGGTGGCTTAAATCCAAGCTCAGCGATCCGAAAATAAAGCTTTTTTTCGATGATGCTACATATAAAAGGCTTTCGGAAAGGCTTTCAGATACGTTGCCTCTTTATGACCGCAGGAATTACAGATATACCGATATGTTTTCTGACGGTGATGATTTTTCCGATGAAAAATACAGAGAAAATTTCAGAAAGATATTATCAGCCGTGAAAACACATGAGATACTGGATATTGATTTTACGTCCTCACGGAATAATCGTGTGCATCGTTTTTTTGTTCCCGTAAAGCTTGAATATTCCCATAAAAACAATCGTTTCAGGGTCTACAGTCAGATGATTGTAAACGGAAAATCGGTAAGCGGCGGAATAATCAACATCGCAAGAATAAACACGGTAAATGGTACGGGGGAATATTATAAGGATATACCCGATACGAAAACATATTTCAGTGAGCGCAGATGCACCGTTCCTGTTACGGTGAGCGTTACTCCCGAAAGAAACGGCATAGAGCGTTTTATGATGGAATTTGCATCCTATGAAAAGCACACCGAAATGGATATCGAATCAGGTCACTGCACGGTGAAAATATGGTATGATAAATCGGACGAAACAGAGCTTCTTATACAGCTTTTAAGCTTCGGACCTGTTATTGAAATTCTGGACCCCGATGATTTCAGGGCTCAGGCGGCAGAGCGGATAAAAAAGCAGTATGAGCTTTTGTATTCCTACGAAACAGCGGATAACACATAAAAACGGCATGAGGTCATTATCCGATCTCATGCCGTTTTTTTATTTAAGGAACCGCTGATTAAATCGCTTCACAACGCTCTCAGTGACGGATTTTCGAGCGTTGGAAGCGATGCCTACGGCTTTAATCAGTGCTTCCTTAACAGAAAATTACTTTTCGATCTTGTCGCAGTATACGATACCCAGACCGACAGTACTCATATAGCATCTGCCATATACGTTAAGGTCACCGCAGATAAAGCCGCCGTTGCCTGTTCCGCCGAACTGATGAGCGTCATCATTTATTCTTACCCATGATGCGCCGTCGTCCTCGGACATATATATGCCCTTGGGATCCTCTGTTGTAGGATTGCCGTAAACATAGAGAACATAAGGATCGCCCTCATTCTTTGCCTTGCCCAGACTTACAGCCTCACAGTTTACCATACCCTTTACAAAGTCGATAGTTTCGCCGTGATCGGTGGACTTGAAAAGTCCTGCACCGCAGGGAATATAGAATACGCCCTCTTCTGTGGGTGATACGCACACTCTTCTGAAACGGGGAGCAACTGTCATATTCTTTTTGAAGGTCTTTCCTCCGTCGGAGCTGATATAGAAGTTTTCATTTCCGCACGCATATACATAATCGCTGTTTACAGCGTCTCCCATAATATAAAGGTTATTGCCCATTATGCCCTCGCACTCGGTCCATGTTGCGCCCCAGTCCTCTGTATAGTAGGTCTTATAGCCCTTTTCAGAGCTCCAGATAAGTCTTGAACCGTCGGCAGTGAGAGCCACGCTTCCGTTATAGAATACCTTTCCGCTTTCGGGAGAGTTTGTGATCTTTGTCCATGTCTTGCCGCCATCGGTGGAATATGTGAGCAGCTGCTCGCTGTCGTTTCCTCCTACCTTTGCCCAATAGTCCCTGTTCTGTGCAGCAACGGTAATACTTGTGGTTGAGCCGATCTTGTCGCCATGACGCTCAGCGGGAACTGTAATATCCTCATGAACAAAGCCGTCATAGTCAAGAGCGGCGGATACAAGGGGATAATCTATCATGGTTATCATATCCATGGGAACGGTTTCTTCAATACCCAGAGAGTTGAAATAAAATTCGGGGGATTCGTCCCAGATATTGTCACAGGCGAAAATTCCGTTGCCCGATGTTACCATGATCTCGCTTGTATTTACGGGATTCATTGCAAGAGAGCAGCACCAGTGGATAGCACAGTCCTCGATCCATGGCATTCCGTTGGTTGACATAGTCATTTTATCAAGAATGTTTGTCCATGTCTTGCCGCCGTCTGAGGTCACATAGAAAACATCGCCGTAAGCGCCGTTGGGCTGTTCCTTCCATGTCTGAGTAGTTACCAGCACCATTTTATTTTCATCGGTAGGATCAATAAGTATATCTCCGTAGGGGGAGTTGTCGGGTGAGATGACAGTAGATGTCTTTGTCTCGATATCATACTTGTGAACGCCGCCCAGCATAGCATTCCATGGACCCTCATTGTTTGAGTATACTATGTAAAGATTGCCCTTTGAGTCGAGCTTGATGCGCTCGGGCATATCATCATTGTGAGCATTTTCAAGAGGATTCCATGTAGCGCCGCCGTCCTCGGAGACAAAGATATTGCCTTCCTCTGCTTTTTTCTGTGACACAGCCGCATATATCCTCTGAGTAGCGCCGTCCTTTTCGGCAGCAGGATCAAAAACGATAATATTTATACCGTTGCTGTTGGTAGTACTCTTTACAGGGAATGACTCAACAGCCTCCCATGTTTCGCCTGCGTCGGTACTCTTTATCATACCGCCTGAACAGCCTGCGGCAAAGATGATATCGCTGTTGTTGGGGTCAACTGCGATACGCTCGCCGTTTCCACGTCCCATACCGTTTCCGTGTACCTTTATCTTGTCTGTAACTTCAATGACCTTGAAGGTCTCGCCGTAATCGGTAGATTTAAGAACAGCGGTTTTTCCGCCGCTGAAATATTCCGTTCCTGCAAGAAGATATACATTTGCTGCATTTTTAGGGTCAACAGCGATACTGCTTATACCCATAAAGCCTACATCAGCTTCCGATACCCAGTAGTTGAGGGACTTCCATTTCTGCTCGGATTCGTCCCAGCGGTATGCGCCGCCTACGTCGGTACGGGCATAGTATACATTTTCCTCACAGGTGCTGAATACGCCTGTTACAAAGCCGCCGCCGCCAACAGCTACCTGACCGAAGGTCCAGTCCTTGTTAAGCTGTACGGCATTTTCAGATGCTTCTGCCGCTGTGGTTTCCGCTGCTGCATCTGTCTGCTCCGATGATTTATCCTGATTATCGGAAGAGCAGCCTGTAAATGCAGATATACTCATAAAAATGGCGGTTACTGCCGCCGCTGTTTTCTTAAGCATAATATCCTCCCATTCCGCCGAAAATACGGCACTCTATATAAGATACAATGATTATAACATATATTTTTATAAATAACAATGTATTATTTGAAAACGTTTCCACAATTTTTTCGGATTATTTCTGTACTTTCAATACGGATACAGGAAAACCGTCTTTTTACAGACGGTTTAGTCGATTATAGTTTCAGGTAAACCAAAATTCTTTGGCGGTATTGTGCCGTACTTTTCGATTGTGTAATCAAAGTCATCATTTACGGATTTTTCGAGCGTATCTGCCCATTCGTTATTTAAGTCGTCTAAATATTGTGGATCTGCCGGAAAATATTTAAAATGGTCATAAAAAGCAGAACATGCTACCTGATATCGTTCCTTTTTCACTTTAACACCTCATTCAGTATATTTTCAAAATCATCATTATGTTTTTTTAAAATACGTATATAATCTGTTGATTGAATTCTGTTTATGTCAAGACCTCTGCTTCCGTCAGCATAGTCCGGGGGATATTCTTCATCTGTATACGGCGGATATTTTTTTACCTGAGCTATGATGTTAGTAATCAAACGTTCAAACGTTTCCGAATTTGAAGCTGTAATGTTTTGTTCCATAATTTTCACTTCCTTTAAGAAATTTTTCAATGTTTATGTTAAGCAAATATTTATTGTCTGTAATATATATATATATATATATTTCAACCTCGGATCATTGTGTATCATGATCTTTTTTGTATATTATACCATTTTCACTTATTTTGTCAAGCATTTTGAGGGTAATATTCTGTACAGTGTTTTTCCGAGCCGCACAGCTTGCCTTGCTGAATTGTGAACGCTTGTTCTTCCAAGTAAAAAAAACAGTCCATTTCTGAGCGGTTAAGTGTTATTTAAAACGTGTTGAATGAATTCATCAGTCAATTTGAGATTGTATTTTTCAAAGTGGTAAACTATTGATGATGACCATTCAAAAAAACTGTCTGTAAACATGGCGTTAGGAATATCTGTTTTGCTTTTTGTTATAATATCAGTAACAGTAGAGCTTGCATATGCTATAGCAGACGAATATGTCTTAAAATAATTCAATATCTTACTTTTTTTCGGAATTTCTACAGTTGAAATCTGTAAATTCTTTGTATCAACATTTTTATCTAAAATCCATTTCATAATAAGCACCTACTTTCCTGACAAAAATAGTTTTATTTATTATACCATTTTCACTTATTTTGTCAAGCGTTTTGAGGGTAATATTCTGTACAGTGTTTTTTATCCGTCCATTGACAATAACAGTATACCAATGCTATTATAAAGCAGAAGTAACCGCAATGCTTCATCGGCTTGAGCTTATAAAATAAAAAAGCCTTTGCAGCTTGTGCAAAGGCTTTACTTCATGGCGCGCTGCGGGGGACTCGAACCCTCGGCCTACTGATTCGTAGTCAGTTACTCTATCCAACTGAGCTAGCAGCGCTCATCAATCAGCATAATCTATTATATCAGAACAATATCTGTTTGTCAAGGGATTTTCTTGAAAAAAATCAGAATTAACAGATATTTCACATTTTGTTGTGTGAATATATAATAAATTGTCGGTCATAAAACCACGCTATGACCGACATTATTTATTTTATCGTTACTGATTTACGGTATTGTCCTCGGAGAGGGACTGCATAAGGGAAAGGATCTGATCCTCGCTTTCCTTTATTGTGCCTAAAATAGCGGGCGCCTTTTCGGGATAATCGGAGGAAAGGGAATTGGTGGTGATTATCGTATCATCGCTTTCCTTTACCTTGTCACCGTTTCCGATAGCAGTACCCTTTGCGGCAGAAGCAGCAACAGCGCAGCTTACTGACATAGCAGCGTCAGCCATGCCCTCTGAGGCAGACTCGGGAACGGCAAAAAGCCGCACATCATTTTTAGGATTGGCTGAATATATGATACGGAACATTCTGTAAAGTGCAAGCAGCATATAGGACGAAACTGCTTTTATAAGTGATGAACTGCCTGTTTTCTGAGCCAGAGAATAAACCACCTCGGCTGAATTGATAAACAGATTTTTTTCCTTGTCCGTATTTTCATTTATTCCTGCGGCTCCGTCCTCGGAGGGAGGATTATATGAGATCATTCTGCCCATAGGCTCGGGGGAGCGTCCCAGCAGATAATCACATGAAACATCGTAATAATCTGCGATCCTTACAAGAAAATCAAGACCGCATTCTCTGATACCCTTTTCATAATGAGACAGCAGAGCCTGTGATATACCTAAATCAGCAGCAGCTTGTTTCTGACTGATATTACGTTCTTTCCTCAATAATGTAATAATTCTGGGAAAGTCCGAATTCATTCTGCCACCTCCTAAATTTCAGCTTGATGCTGCCGCTTTTATATATAATATGATCTGACAAAAAACGGCAAAAAAGGTCAACAGAAAATAAAAGGGCACAAAAACCCCTTTTATTTCACATTAACATATAGTAAATTATATAACATAACGTACAATTTGTAAAGAGTTTTTACTAAAAAAAGTGGGTTGTATACCTGTAAACTTTTTGTGAACAAGACAGAAAATAAGAATAATTACATTTATTGTAATTTTTGGTTGACATATTATGTTAATGCTGATATAATAAATTTATAAATTTTGTTTTTGGGGGATAAAAAATGGTTTTTAAGTGCAGCTGCTGCGGAGAAGCAGCGAAGCTTGATAAAAATGATCCCGATGAATATTCTCAGATCGCTTATGATCATATAATGGACTGGTCGGATTTTACCTCTCCCGATGATATCACAGAATCATGGAACAGAAGTGATATCATTCCTCAGGTGAATACAAGGCGTATAGTGCAGGTATATTTCCCATTCTGCTTTGACGAGGGCGAGGAATTCAATGTGCTTTTCAGACCCGCATTGTCGCATTTTAACGGCTGGGAGGAATATCCCGAGGAATTATCACATTCGGCTGTGGTAAAATGCCGCTTTGACGAGGTGATAACCTTTACGGAGGATAATGCATTTATATATGTTACCGTAAAACAGGTCACTATGCTTGATAAGCTGCATGAACAATATCCGCTTGTAACGGTGAACGGTCCTCCGTATTCTCAAAAGCGCAGGTATGACACCGTTTTTGAATACGGAAGGTATACGATATACGATCAGCCATATGAAGACTTTGGCTTCTGGCAGCTTTTCTATACAGATGACCTGGGAGTACCCCACATGGTCTTAAGCTGCAGTTGGTATATTCACGGTGAAGAAATAACCGTAGGGAATAAAATATTTATTGAAGGAGAAGAAAAATGAACAGAAAAACACCGGAAGAACGCCGCTTTTCTTCAAACGAAAAAATCAAGTCAATGGGCATAGCCTGTTATGAACAGCTGCCTATGACAGAATCGGCAGAGGAAGTAAGTCTGAAAACAACAGAGGAAATATGCAGGCGTGCGGCAGCGTCGATGATATCCATACAGCTGGCTTGCGATATTTCCGCAGGTGAAAGCTATGAAGAATCTCTTGATTTTTTTGAACCGCTTCTTGCCCGTTTTGATGTAGGGAATGATCTTAATGAGACTGAAAAGTCTCTGTTTGATAAAACCTATACCATGGAAGATGCAATGCTCATAACATGGACATACGAATGCTGCTGGGTGCTTTTATGGGCGCTGGGGCTTATTGATGATATGGGATTTCCGTCAGATACCTGCGACTGTATGAAGGCTGTGAATATTATCTCACAGTGCAATGACCTTAATGAGCTTATGGAAAAATGCAGTCCCAGGGATATTGAAGAGATACTTGATGAGCTTGACCTTCATTACAGATATCATTGGGCGTGTGTACATAAGCAGATAAAGCCTGAAACTGAAATCGGTGAGCTTTATCCCGATGTGGTAACAGAACGCCGCAGAGGTCTTGAATGGCTTATTTCCGATGAGGACGATTGGTTTGAAATATCTCTTGATACATGATAATACACAAATAAAAAGCTCCGTTCCCGATTTTTCGGAAACGGAGCTTTTGTATTTATACCCGTCTGAACAGGTTTGCGATAAGATATATCACAGTGAAAATAAGATTGTAGAAAAGTATCATTGCAACGGAAAGATCCGCAAAGGATTTCAGCAGCACCATAAGCGCAGCAAGAAGTATTCCCAGAAGAATGGATATTGCCTGCAGAGCCATTCCGAAGGAAACAGTTCCTCTTATGCGCCTTGTACCGATGATGAGCGCAGATAATGCGGCAAAACGTCCCGAGCATGCCAGAGTAGCACTCTGTCTGGGAGTATATGCGGTGATGTTCTCAAAATCGGAATGAACACTGAAGGGGAGTATCTTAAGTGCGGAAGGAGATACCCTGAATATTTCGGCAATTCTTTCATGAGTGATAACGGAATCTACCGAGCGGATTATCACCTTGATATGCTTTCTTTCAAGCTCTCTCATTGCATGGACTACCTCGGGAACAGGCTTTATCTCAACTATGAACATAGCTGAAAGCTCACCTGAAATGGAAAGATAAACAGGCACCTTTCTTTTCTTTGAAAGAGCGGCTTCCTTTTCCTCGGAGGGCATACCGTTTATGCTGTGGTTTTCCATAAGCTTACGGTTTCCGAGAAGGACTCTCTTATTGTTTATCCAGCTGCAGAGACCCATTGAATCCTCGAAAATATAGCTTTCTACGGGATTGAGCATTTCTGTTCTTCCTGCGATTATATCGTAGAACATATTCTTGAGAACGCTGCCTGACTGAGTGGCAAGGCTTGCTGCTTCAACGATAGCCTCGTCAATTCGTGTATCGGAGAATATCTTCATGCCTGCAAGAGTAATACTTCCCTTGGGGAAAAGCTGTGCAGCGTCTATCATCACGCTGTTTGTTTCGGAGTATTCGTCAATGCTGTCAAAGCCTATCAGTGCGCCCTGCATTTCGCTGTATTTCTTTGAAGCCTTCTGCATGGGAAGGTTTACTACCAGCATCATAGAGAAGCAGGAGCAGAGACACATACAGCCCGTAAAGGACGAAAGTCCCACAAAAATGGAATCACCTGTGGCAGTGCCTAAAAGTCCTATAAGAAGTGACGCTATAAGCACTACGGGAGTGAATATGCGGCAGAAACGGTCTGAGCTGTCAGCGGAATATGAGGTCTTCATAAAATCGGAGATAAGCTCGGTCTTTTTCATTGAAGCAAGCAGGGGGAATTCGGTAAGAACACCTCTTGTAAAGGTCTCTGCCTGTTCCTGTGTTTCAGCCATAAATACCGCATAGTGATCGGTATCGCCCGAAACGAATTTGAAATTTCGCTGAGTTCTGTCAAGAATAAGCAGCTTGCCTATTGTATTGAATATAAGCAGCGCTATTCCGATAGGAACATACTCGTGGACCATACTGTTACGTACAAAGCTTGTATCGCCTATAGCTACCACAGAAAGAATGATAGTGGATAATACCGTTACTGTGCAGAGACTGTCACAGTCTGCCTTCAGGCTTATCAGCTTGGAAAGTCCGCTGGAGATGACTGTATATGACATAAATGCGGCAAACATTCCGATAAGCGTATTTACAAAAAGATATGTAGCAGGCTGCAGCTGCATATTCAGCATATTTATTATAGGTGCGCCTGTTTCGTTTGCAAGTGTGATATAAAGTGATACGCCGAAGCAGATGATAAGCACTGCAAGTCTTATCAGCATCGTACCCTTAAGCTGAGCAATATCGTTTGCAATGGACATTGCATCGTCCATGCGCTCGAAATCCTCGATAGAGTGTTCATCATCCTCATCGGAGAATGAGTTGTCGGCACCTGCACCCGCAAAAACAAAATTGTTTACCTTCTTGCTTCTGCGTTCACTCAGCTCACGGAGCTTTTCCGTTTCGTTTTTGCTTTCGGGAGTTTCTATAGGTGCGGTATCGTGGATTATCTTATCCTTAAGATTAAGATCGATATCGGAAATGGTTTTTCTTTCAATAGGCGGAATATTGGTCGTTCTCTGCAGTCTTTCCTGCTTGATCTTCTTCATTCCGTCCAGAAGCTCGGTATTTCCGCTTACTGCCTTTGTTCCGTCGGGATTTTCATCAGGCTTCATAAGCTTTCCGAAAATATCGGTAAAGGTGTTGTTGATACCCGAATGAGAACCCTTTACAGCTATCGGAGCGGTTCCTTCGGTTTTTTTGCGGTCATATTCGCTTAAAATACCTGCAAGTGAGCCGTGATTAGTGCAGCTGTCAAGGGGATCGTCCGAATCACGTATTTCCTCATCTGTTCTGTCATTCTGTGTATATGAAACAAGTCCTGTCTGTTTGCTGGCAACTGCCATGATCTTTCTCTGAGGAACTACCCTTGTAAAGTCGTCCTCATAGGAATTACTTTCCGCCTTTTCGGAGAATGTACGTCCCGGACCTGCATGACGCTCCATTTCCTCAACAGCGGCATCGAAATCCTCGTCAATACGGCTTGCTTCACGCTCGGAGCGGCTTTTTACGCCGAGACCTCTTTTGATAAGCTCATCGTATTTTTTCTGGAAATCGTCCTCATCGTCCTTCTGCCACCTGGAACGTCTCCGCTCCCTTTTAGGCTTGGCGGCTTTTTCCTCTTTGGGAGCATCATTATCATTCATAATAACAATGCTTTCATTTTTATCCGAATCGCTGAAAAATGCTTCCGCTCTGCTGAACATGGCAGTATCTGTATCCGCGGAAGCCTTTGCAGGCTTTTCGGGACGATAGAATATATTTTCCGCAAAGGACTGCGCCGTATCTTCGGCAGTGGAATTGTTTCTTGCTCTGCGCCGTTCCTTTCTGCGTTTTTCCTCTTCTATAACGTCCTTGTAGTCCTCGCCTAAATATTTATGCTCATAATCACCGCTGATTATTTCCTTCTGGATAAGCTCCAGACGGCGTTTTTCAAGCTCAGGGTCAACAGGCGGCTCAGGATCATCGGGGGGAGGAGGTGCAGCTGTATTTTTGGGAGCATACAGTCTTGAAAATGCGTCCTCATTGAATTGTACATTTGCATTGCTGTGAGAATGGGTATTTTCATTTTCCTGTACGGGCTTTGGTATCTGAACGGTATCGGGGAGAATTTTTTCGTTATATTCTCTTTCTGCATTTTCAATACCTCTCAGAAGCTCGTCCATATTAATGGTCATTCCCGATACAGGCTTAGATTTATTTGAATATTCGTTTAATATATCATCAAGTGAAAACCTATCGTCAGCCAAGAGAGAACCTCCTTTTTACGTGGTTTGTTTTATAGCATATTATCTGCCGCAGCGCTGTCTTACAGCCTCATACATAAATATTCCTGCGGCAACGGAAGCATTGAGAGAGGTTATTTTTCCGAACATGGGAAGCTTTACCAGATGGTCGCATTTTTCACGGATAAGCCGTCCCATTCCGAAGCCCTCGGAGCCGATCACAAGACCTATCGCACCTGTAAAGGACGTATCGGTATAATTATCACCCGATGCATCTGTTCCGAATATCCATACTCCGTTTTTCTTAAGCTCATCGATAGCTGCTCCCAGATTGGGTACTCTTGCCACAGGGACCCAGCTTGCCGCACCTGCGGAGGTTTTGTTTACCGTGGAATTCAGTGACGCACTTCTTCTTTTGGGAATAATGATACCGTCTGCGCCCGCAGCTTCCGCTGTACGTATGATAGCACCCAGATTATGGGGATCCTCTATCTCGTCGCAGATTATAATAAAAGGGTCTGTACCCTTTGACTTTGAAACATTGAGTATATCCTCAACGGAAACATATTCGGCACATGCACCCGAAGCGATACAGCCCTGATGTGAAGCACCTCTTGCCATAGCTGTAAGCTTTGCATCGCTTACCTGCTTTACAACGACTCCCTTGTCCTTTGCAAGACGGGATATCATGCCTATGCTTCCGCCTGCCTCGCTGTTTACATAAAGGGTATCTATCTGCTTTCCTGCCTTAAGAGCCTCAATAACAGGATTTCTTCCGATAATAAGTCCGTTGTCATCGTCCTCATCGTCGAAACGCTTTCTTCTGTTATCGTCATAGTCATCATTGAAACGGTCGGAGCTGTCACGGAAATTGTTTCTTCCGCCGTATTCTCTGCGGTCGTCACGATAGCGGCTGTTTTTTCCGCTTTCTCTGTGACCGCCCTTTTTATTGGGTCTGCCGTTGTTTTTATAGTTATTCATTTATTATTACTCCATAAGATCAAAATGAGTTTCCGAAAAAATGCAGTATCGTCTGCACTTCCTTATATTATACTATATAATCGGATAATTTGCAATATTATTTCAGAAAATTTACAATTCTAACAATATCCGCCGTAAAAAGTTACAAAACGATTGTTTAAGCTATACTATAATTATAGAAATATAACAAACCTTTATAAAAAAACAAGGCATACATTCACCCTTACAGGATAAGTTCAATAGTTATATAGAAGTATTCAAAGCCACTTTTGATATTGTGTTGCTTATGTCATTGACTTTATGTGGGAAATATGTTATAATCAAATTAACGATAAAAGAATTTATAGGAGGTTTAGTATGAAAGAGTATAGGGCTATTAAAGTAAAATGGGATTATGAATTAGAAATAATCAACCAAACAATGAATGAAATGGCAAAGAATGGGTGGGAAGTCGTTTGTATGTCACAGGAGCATCCGAATACAACGAATTTCGTGATTACATTCTGTAGAAATGCCAATAATCAGGAAACCGCCGATTAAATCGATTATCGCCCCACTCGGTCAATTTTGCCGCTACGGCAAAGGATTTTCGTGCGGCGTAATCGATGGCTGCGCCTTTAATCAGCGTTTCCCTATAATTATAGAATAATAACAAACCGATACAAAAAAATCAAGGCATATATTTATCCTTAAGAAGATAATATGCCTTGATTTTTTATTATATGTATATCGGGAATTGAAAAAGCTCAAAGTAAACAATAAATCCGAAAAAGAATATGTTGCAAAGTATGGAGCAGATATACTTTATACAGCAGGAAGGCTTCATGCTTTTATCTGTTATCATTCCCTTAAGGATAAATACAGCCGAAACGACGCATATCAGAGCGCAGACCGCTTCAATAATGCTGATGATAACAACTAATGCCAAAGATATTTCAGCGGATAGCATGACAAATAATGACACAGCAGAAACAAGTCCTGCAAGCTGTCCCGTAAGAACAGCCTTTCCTGCGGTGACGGGTCTGTATTTTTTCAGCAGTTTTTTTATTCCCTTTACTGCAAGCAGTATCAGAATAACCACCGAAATTGCGGCATATATAACAACAGCCGAAAATTTATATTTTACTTTATTATCACAGAGCAGCGTCTGCGTCGAATTTTCAAGTATGGTCTGCCCGTCTTTTGTAACGCTGCTGTGATAGAACATATCGGAATCGGGAATACGGAAGAAATTATCGGAAAATCTTTCCATTGCAGTAACTCCCGAGGAGGTATAAACATCGGGATTTTCCGATGCTTCAAGAGGCTGATAGGAAAGAATGCTGCCGATTTTCAGAGGACCTGTGAAAAAACTTCTTGTTTCGGTATATGCTCCGCTTATATCGTTTCTTTCGGTGATATTTCCGTTTTTACTTATAGGATTATCCTCAAAGCTGCCGAAAATAAGCGTGGGAAGCTTATAGCAGAATACGCCTTCATTCTGCTGATTTGTAAGAACGACTATCCCTGTTTTGCTTTTCTTGTCAAAAACCAGATTAGCCGAGCCTGCGTTTGTATTTCCGCCGTGTCCCATTGTTGTTACTGCATATTCGGTACACCACAGTCCGTGACAGTTTCTGGGGATATCCGTATCCCCGTAAAAATCGCTTGCGGAAAGCATAAGCTCAAGCGTTGACTGATTTTCAAAAAGGGGACAAGCATCACTTACAAGTGCCTGCGCAAAAAGAGTGATATCATTCAGCGTACCTGTTGCAGAGCCTGAGGGGTAAAGCTGAATAAAGTTCATTGCTGTTCCCAGAGCCTCATCTGTTTCAATGCCGTATTCGGGATAATACATTATATTATATGCCTTTGACTTTTCACGGCGTTCACGTACCGATAAATTGTCACGGTAATCGGCACTTACGGCAGTATCCTTCATGCCCAGAGGTTCAAGTATATTCTTATGGATATAATCCGCATAATCCATTCCGCTTACACGTTCAACTATATAAGCCGCAAGAGCAGAGCCCCAGTTTGAATATGCGGTTATTTCTCCGGGACGGAATATCTGTGCAGGCTCGGTATTTTTCAGAGCCTCTTCCAGAGAAATAAGCTTGTTTTCATTTTCCGTAGCAGCACCGAAATATACATCCTCCCAGCCTGCATCGTGGTTCATGAGATTTGTCATTGTAACAGGCTCATCATATTCAAGTCTTGTAAGAAATCCCTCGGGAAGATAATTTTTTATATCCGCATCAGGATCTATTTTTCCCTGTTCATAAAGCTGCATCACGCTTACCCATATAAACAGCTTTGAAATACTGCCCCATTCATAAACGGAGCTTTCATCGGCGGCAATTTTATTTTCACGGTCGATATATCCGAAATGTCTGCTGTAAAGCACATCATCCCCGTTATATACCGATACCGCAAAGGATGTATAGCTTTTTTCGTTTTCTGCCGCAAAATTTTCTATTGTACTGCCGATATCATCAAAGGATATCCCCGATGGCGTTTGTTTTTCAGCTGCTGCTGTAGGAGTACATACCATTGTAAATGCTGTTACGGCAGAGATTATAAATGAAATGATCTTTTTCATAAGTTCTCCTTATTTATAGTTCCCGTTTACACCCTTCATATATAATCTGCACGAAAGCAGACAGGAAAGAACGTAAAGCATCATTGAAACAACAGGCATAAGCCATTTTATAAGTTTCGGAACAGCGGAAAAATCCCCCTCCATAACTGCCATGCTTATAAATGAGGCAAGACCTGCCGGGTTAAATATGAAAATAAGAGCAATAATAATGCTTACGATAATTGCAAGTATCAGCTTTACCGTATTTCCCACCTTTGCGCCGAAGCGTATAATAAGCGGCAGCTCAACTGAATTGTATAAAAGCTGAATGAAAAATAATACAAGAAATACCTTTGCCGCATTTACTATGCCTATTCCCCCTACAGTGTTTGCGATAAGGGTAAATATCAGGTCAAAGCCTGCGCTTAAAAGGAACATCAGAAGAGCCAGTGCTCCCACAAAGGCATATTTTGTGCATATAAAGCCCTTTATGCCCTTGGGATTTGACGCAACGAAATATCCCCATTTCTTTGTATCGTCACCCTTCATGGTCATACTCTGAAAGGTAAGTGAGGCAATAAATGCCGCCGCTATGCAGAATACTCTTATAATCATTCCGCTTTGAGCAAAGATGAGAAAGGCTTCTCGTGCTATGGTCTTTTCGGAAAGCATGATAATTATTATGGGAAGAAAAGCCGCACAGAGTGCCGCAAGGGCAGTTAAAAAAATGTAAACTCTGTTCTGCTTTATTTCCTTGTAGAGATAGCCTTTCATCAGCTCTCTCTCCTCTCATAATTTTTCATTGTAACAATAAAGCCAACAGCAAGTATAACAAACATAAGTGCAATACCTGCATAGCACCATACATCGGGAATAGTGATATATTCCGTTAATGCATTGAGCTTTGCGGGAGTTCCGCCCTCTGAGAATATTTCGTCTACATTGAAAGGCAGTGTTTCGTCCTCGGGCAAAAGCTCGGGAATTATCAGGATCGCCGCAACGATGATCCCCTCGATAATATAGCCTTTTTTCTTCATTGCGCCTATATTCTTTGCACGGGCGGTAAATGCTTCGGTCAGGATATTTAATGCAAGGAAAACGTCAAGTATGATAAAATAACTCATTGCCGCCCCAAGTGTAAGAGTACAGTTTCCCATAGAGGTCATTAAAACCGCTCCGATAACAGAAAGCACCGCTCCTGTAATTATAAATATAAGCTTTATCATGCATTTTGAAACGGCAATATCAAAGCCTGTAAGAGGGAGCGCATGAGAATATACACTCCAGCCGGACGCAATATCCGCCTTTGCAGTGTCGGTATTCTGTGATACGGCACCTGCCGCAAGCAGTGAGATCATATAGCAGAGTATAAGGGAAAATGCTTCCATGCTTTCGCCGTTTTCGACAGCGTCCTTTCCCGAAACATACATACCCAGCATCATAAATGCAATAAATAATATTATCAGACCCACAGAGGAAATGAGCATTTTTTTTGAAAGCTTAAGCTCACGGAAAACAAGAGATATGTATTTAGCCATTATGCCCACTCCTTTTTATCACGGTTTACATAGAAAAGCATTATTTCTTCCAGATTTGTCGGTTCAAGCATAAGACCCTTGTATTTATACTGTGCGCCCTGACGGTCATGCACCATGACCTCTGCGCCGTAGGAATTTTTACGTGTGCTTACAATATCCTCGGGAGCTATGTTTTTAAGCTCCTCGTTACTGCATTTAATAACTCCGTGTCTTTCAAGAATATTGTCCTTATAGCCTGAAAGCAGTATCTTTCCCCTGTTTATGAAGGTAACGCTGTCGGCTATTTTTTCAAGATCGCTGGTTATATGTGAGGACATGAGAATACTTCTTTCGCCGCTTTCAAGATATTCCATAAATATGCGGAGTATCTCATCACGCACAACAGGGTCAAGACCTGCCGTTGCCTCGTCCATTACAAGAAGCTCAGCATCATGGGAAAGGGCACAGGCGATCTGCAGCTTCATTTTCATACCCTTTGAAAAATCCCCCACCTTCTTTTTTCGTGGAAGCTCAAAGCGGTCAAGATAGCGCATATATTCGTTTCTGTTCCACTTGGGATATATACCCTCAAAGATACGTGACATATCCTTTGCATTGAAAATATCATGGAAGGGGAGCTCGTCAAAAACAACTGCAATGCGCTCCTTTATTTCCTTTTCATTCTTTATATGGTCCATTCCAAGCAGCTTTATCTCACCCTGGTCAACAGAGATGATATTAAGCAGACTGCGTATAGTGGTGGATTTTCCTGCACCGTTCTGTCCGATAAAGCCCATGATGCTGCCTTTAGGCACATTGAAGCTTACATCATTCAGGGTAAAGCCGTCATATCTTTTTGTGATCCCTTTGATCTCTACAGCGTTTTCATACTCGCTCATGGTTTATTATTCTCCTTCATTAACAAGGTCAAGCAGCTGATGGAGCTCTTCATTTGAGATACCGCATTTCCGTGCCTTTTCGCCTGCCTCAAGAAGCAGTGCTTCAATAGCCTTTATCTGTTCTTCACGGTAAAGCTCCATATTCTGCGCCTTGACGAAGCTGCCTCTGCCTGTATAGGATTCGATAAAGCCGTCCCTTTCAAGCTCCTCATAGGCACGCTTTGTAGTCATGAAGCTGATCCTCAGTTCAACGGCAAGATTTCTCATTGAAGGAAGAGCCTCTCCCTCCTTAAGCTTGCCCTCTAAGATCAGCGTCTTTATCTGACCTGCGATCTGCAGATAGATCGGCTCGCCCGACGCATTGCTGATATTGATATTCATATTCATTAAAGGTGTGCACTCCCTTTCAGGTCACATCAATTATTATTTATTGTAACAAATGATATAATTGTATAACCTCTATGTATACAATTATATCATTGGCACTATATATTGTCAATAGGTGAAATAGGATATATTTTAAATATTCTGTTTCAAAACAAATAACGAAACGAAATAAAAAATGGGGCTTTGCAGGACACGTAAAAATGTCTGTGCGAAAGCCCCGAAAAGTAATTATTTAATGAACCGCCGGTTAAATCGTTTCAGACCCATGAAAAGCCTTAACAGAAAGGGAAGATAACCGATTTAATAAGCGGTTTGTTAGTTTGTATCGGCAACAGCTTCAATAAAGCGTCTTGCCTCGTAAGCTCCGCCGCATTTTTTGAAACTTTCGGATATATTTGCTGCGGCATTTTTATAGCTGTTGTTATCAAGGAGCTTTCCGACTGCATTCAGAACAGCCTTGCTGTCTGCAGAATCGGGCATATAGCCTGCTCCAAGCTCGGATACCCTTGCGGCGACAGAGTATTGCTCAGGGGTCTGAGGGAAAAGTATCAGAGGTACTTCAAAATATAACCCCTCGGAAACGGAATTCATACCGCAGTGTGTGATAAATACATCTGCTATTGAAAGCACCGCTATCTGATCCACCTGCTTATATATCTGTATATTATCGGGCAGTTCACCGAATTTATTTTCGGCATTTCCCAGAGCGATTATCACCTGATATTCCGTGTTTTTTAACGCTTCTATACAATTTCTGTATATCTCTTCATTATTTATGACCGTGCCCATGGATATATACACTGTTTTGTACCCTGTTTTTCTGATCTGTGTTTCAACAGGTCTTATGGAAGGACCGATAAAATGATAACTGTCGGAAAAGCTGTCTGAACAGGGCTGAAAGTATTCTGATGTATATACAAAGCAATTTGCATTACTGTCACTGCGGACAATATCCATAATGTTTTTTACGGGATAGCCCTTGTCAATAAGCTGTTTTATCAGTTTGTTGATTTTTGGCAGATTAAATATCATTCTGATATCTTCAATAATGCTTTGCTTCATGTATTTTGAAGAGCTTTCATTGAATGCAAAGGTGGTCACAGAGGTTATACAGGGGATATTGTATTTCAGTGCTGTAAGCCTTCCCCAGTAAGCGATAGAATCGGAAATGATGATATCAGGCTTTATTTCAGTAATCTTTTCGCTTATCATTTCATCATACGCAAGCGCAGTGCTTATAAGAATTTCAACGGCAAAGGCTTTGTCTTTTCCTATTCTGTCAGCAGTTTCTTTGCTTTCCGTTTCGGGATAAATTCCGTCGCAGCCGATAAATTCCGCTCCCACCCGCAAAAGCTTTTCCTTAAACTGTTCAAAGGAAAAATAATATACCTTATGACCTGCCTCCGTAAGCTCCTTTACAGTTCCGAGAGTAGGATTTGTATGTCCGTGAGCAGGAGGGCAAAACCATGCGATATTCATATCAGACACTTCCTGTCAATCATTTATATTAAGTCCGTATCCCGTACAAAGTCGTTTAAGACCGTCCTTATAGCCCTGACCTACCGCACAAAGCTTCCATACATCGCCTCTGCGGTAAAATTCTGCGGCAACAACTGTAGTCTCCATGAAAAGACCCTCAACGGGAAATTCAAGAGTACGCTCGCCGTTTCTCAGCACAAGCACACCGCCGTGCAGCTTGCTGAAATTATGATTGGGATTATCTCCGTAAATAGAATAGGCGATAGATATTTTCTGCACTATTCTGGGTATATTGTCAAGATCAAGCCTTACGATACGGTGCTGACCGTCGTCGGTATACATTACCGTACCGTCCTCGGAGCGATTGTTTCCGAAGAATATAAGACATTTATCCGACCATGCTTTTTCGTCCTCATTTAGCAGGAAGGTGTATGTATCTATATCAAGCTTAACGTCCATAGCCGAATAGAAAAGCTCGGCTGTTACGGGGCCGCTTCCGAGAGTATCCTTTATGCTCACTCTCTGACCCCTCATAAGTCTGCTGTCCTGTATAACGGGAGACTTCTGTGTATTTGCCATACCTGCGGTAACAGGAGAATTATTCGGGATATATTGTCCCATGCTTTGCGCATTACCGGGGATATGCTCGGAAATACGTGCAGGTGCAAGCTCGCTTTCCTCGGGAGCCTTATATACTATCTGACCGCTTTGGTTCTGAGAAGCGGCGGTGGAATTGACCGTAAGACTTAAATAACAGCGTCTGCTCAGCTTTGAACGGAATTCGATATCACCGTACATGACAGTTCCGTCCGAAACAGGATCGGCGGTAATGGTGATAACACTTCTGCCCTTTCCTATATGTGAAGGCTCTGCACGTATACCCGATATATTTACAATAATATCGGTTTCGGCGGGAACAGTGACCTCCATATACATATTGAAGGGAGTATCGGCAGGGATATTTCCGCCGTTTATCACCTTGGGAACGCCCCAGAAGCCGTCCTCATCGGGAATACCCTGAGTTCTTCCGCATACAGTCACATTTTCAAGGGCAGTATCATTGTGTGCGGTATATATGGCAATATCGCTGTCATGACTGCCGCCTGTTATCTCAGTCTGTATATTCTTTATTCTTACTCTCGGTGAGCGTATATCAAGAACAGTTCCGCTCCTTCTCCAGAGTGTAGTGTTGTTTCCCACGATAATACACGGCTTGCTTACAACAAAGGGACCCTCAAACTCACCCATAGGCAGCTTGACAGCACCCGATGCGTCGGGAGAATTTATAAGTCTCTGTATATCTGTATTGTTCATGGCTTCACCTCTTAAAATCTTCTGCGGCTTTCGATGACCTTGCCGTAGATGCGTATCCGCTCCATTTCGCTGTCCTCAAAGCGTCTGGGAGGGTAGTAGGGATTTTCACTGATAAGCTCAATATAATTCTTTCCGAAATAAAGCTTCTTGACAACTCCGTCCTCATTGTCGATAAGTACCACAGCATAATCTCCGCTGTCAACCATATTCTGACATCTTACAAGCACAAGGTCGCCCTCCATAAGCCTCGGACTCATGGAATCGCCCACAACACGAAGATATACGTATGTTTCTCCCGATATGATTATATCCTTGGAGCAGTATGCGTAATCCTCGATATTTTCCTCTGCATGACAGGCAAGACCTGCCGCAACTCTTCCCACAACGGGAATACGCATCATCTGCGACATATCCGCAGGGATAGCGTTTGAAATGAGCTCAGGACCGTCCTCATATATATCTCTCGGAGACGCACCTAATGCATGGGCTATTGAATCAAGCACAGGCTTTTTTACATCAACGATCTTTGCACGTTCATATCTCTGTATGGTAGAGGCGGCGACGCCAACCTTGTCACCTACTTCCTTAAGTGTAAGTCCTCTTTTTTTTCTCAGCTCTGATATATTTTTAGCAATTATCTCCTTATCAAGCATAGTATCGCTCCTTTGCGCAATGAAAAAATAGCGTGTTTTATATATTTATATGATAACTCATTATGCAAAAAAAATCAAGAGGTAAATAGAAAAAAAATCAGGATTTTTCAACAATATAAGGATAAATAAGGAACCGCTGATTAAATTGTTTCACACCCCTCTCAGTTACGGATTTTCGAGGGGTGGAAACAATGGCTTCGCCTTTAATCAGCGCTTCCATAATGTAAAATATCATGATTTATTAAAAAAACTATTGACAAAAGTCTTTTGCGGTGATATACTGTCCTTATTATTTTTTTAAAAGGAGGCAGTCAATATGTTCAAGCATTATCATCACACAGCTGAAATTTTCATATCAGGGAATGAACATTTGTCTGCCGATATCTGCATTATTATATAATAATGGGTTATTATCTGTATTCAAAGTGTGCATTTCTGTATGAGGTGCACGCTTTTTTATTTTTTTGAGAAAGGGGAAAATTACAATGAATTTAAAGCTGATAAAGGCAAGTCCTGAATACAGAAAGCAGATTTCCGATATGCTTGATGAATGGTATGAAACAGGCGAAAAAATAGTACCGTATTCTATCTGCAGGATCGATTATCACGATTTTGAATACTACTGTGCAAACTTGGAGTGTAAAGACACAGGCAGCGGTTTTGTTCCCGATTCTACTTTTTTCTGTCTTGATACAGACAGAGATATTGCGGTAGGTGCAGTAAATATACGACATTTTTTAAACGAATCGCTTTTACTTAACGGCGGTCATATCGGCGATGGTGTTGTACCGTCAGAAAGAAGAAAAGGTATAGCTACAGCTATGATAGGTCTTGCACTTGCAGAATGTAAAAAGCTTGGTATTGAAAAAGTGCTTATGGTATGTAACAAGGATAACATTGGCTCGGCTAAAAGCATTATCAATAACGGCGGTGTGCTTGAAAATGAGGTTGTAGTTGACGGTATAACAGAGCAGCGATACTGGATCGATATAAAATGAAAAGGGGTAGGGAAAATGGAACTGATACTGAGAAAGCTTGCGCCCGATGATGCAGAGGATATTTACAATATGCTGCAGGAAATTCCAGCCGATGAAAACGGATTTATCAATTCTGCACACGGAAAAACTTACGATGAATTCAAGCTGTGGATAGAAAAATCCTATGCTGCTTCACTTCAGAAAGGTGTTATAGACGGCTGGAAGGTTCCCGAAACTATATTCTGGCTTTTTGAGGACGGAAAGCCTGTGGGTTTCGGAAAAATCCGTCACTATCTGACAGACAGGCTTATTGAATCGGGCGGAAATATCGGTTATTCAATTATTCCCGGATCAAGAGGGCGTGGCTTAGGGAATAAGCTTGTTGCAGGACTGATCGGGGAAGGCAGAAAAATAGGCGTTGAACGCTTACTTTTTACAATCAGGAACAGCAATATTCCTTCAATCAGGGCTGCGCTGGCAAACGGCGGTGTGATTGAAAAGGTAACTGATGAAAGGCATTATATAAGCGTGGTGCTTTGATAAGATCAATTTGAAAGGGGTAAAGAAAATGAATTTTAAATATATGAGAATACAGGGCAGAGAAAACAGTTGGGTAACAGGGTATCCTAAAGGTATTTTCAGTATCTGTCACAGACTTATTATGGATAACAAGATGAGCAAATCAGACGCAGAGCTTTTCCTTGCTATAGATAAGTGGTTTGTAGATAATCTTCCCGAGCCTGAACCTTGTAAAAATGGTGAAAAAGTAATAACCTTTTTCAAAACTGACAGTACTGCCGAAATGCAGAAGAAAATCGAGCCTGCTATGGAACTGCTTAATAAATATGCTCACCCTTATGATGTGGTGTATACCGATTTTATCGGAACAATAATTTATGAAGATAAGTGGCAGGCTGCTGTAAGGGTTGAGGACGGGAAAATGATATAAGGATTTTTTTGGAAAGGACTGATCAAAATGAAGGATAAAAACCAAAGCAGGCTCCGCATATTTTCCAACAATGCCTATGCTGTGAAAACCGTGTGGAGCATAAGCAAAAGCAGGGTGATACATACTGCGATAAATTCGGTGCTTGGCTATGGAGAATGGATATTCATGAGTATATTCTTTCTGCGCTATGTTATCGGAGCGATAGAAACACAGGCACCTGTTGAAAGAATACTGTTTTTCATCGGAATATGCTTTATAGTATTTTTTCTGCTTGCGGTCTATGAAAGCTTTTACAGCTCGGTGATAATCCCATGCACAGATAATAAGATATACCGTACCCTCTACAGAAGGCTTTATGCCAAGGCAAGAAACGTTGAGCTGCGCTGCTTTGAGGACGCAGATTTCTATAACCGCTATACAATGGCGCTTGACGGCTCACCGCAGAAGATGACAGCCTCGGTAAGCTGCTTTTTCTCCGTTTTATTCGGAGTATCTGCGGCAGCGGCGGCATTCCGGGCAATGTTCAGCATTGACCCTTATTCCGTTCTGTTTGTAATTTCACCTATAATCGGAAATTTCGTTTTCGGTGCCCTTATGAATAAGATATGGGGCGGACGTTATGTTGACACAGTGAAAAATAACCGTATCGCAGAATATGTAAACTGTGTTATGCACCTTGCGGAATATGCAAAGGAAATACGCTATTCAAATATCCACAGTCCTATGATGAAACGCTATAACGATGCTATGGATAGTAATGCTGAGGTTGCGGACAAATACGGCAAAAAGGCGATAGCTTATACATGGGCGCAGAATGTGACCACCTTTGCACTTGTTTTCGAGGGTATCATGATATATGCCGCATACCGTACCATTGTATCGAAAACTATGGGACTTGCCGAGCTTGCCATAATGTTTACAGCAATGTCAACATCATCATGGATACTTATAGGACTTTTCAATAACTTTACCGAGGCACTGAAAAACGGTCAGTTCCTTGAATATTTCCGTACCTTTATGGAGTATGAGGAGAAGATCCCCGAGGATCAGAAGGGTATCATTCCCGAAAAAATACGCTCAATAGAGTTTAAGAATGTGTGCTTTGAATATAAGGAAAACGAGCCTGTTATAAATGATCTTTCCTTTAAAATAGAGGGAGATAAGGTCTGTGCATTGGTGGGGCATAACGGTGCAGGCAAGTCAACGATAATCAAGCTGCTGTTCCGTCTTTACGATCCCACAAGCGGCGAGATCCTTGTAAACGGCATAAATATCAGGGAATACGACCTGAAAGCCTACCGCAGACAATTCTCAGCCGCATTTCAGGATCATAAGGTAATGGCAATGTCCGTAAAGGATAATGTGCTTATGGGAGAAAGCTTTGACGATCCCGAAAAAACCGCAGAGTATGCGCTCCGTTGTGCAGGTGTATGGGATAAGATAAGCT
This sequence comes from Oscillospiraceae bacterium, assembly GCA_017481565.1. GTDB lineage: Bacteria > Bacillota > Clostridia > Oscillospirales > Ruminococcaceae > RGIG4694. Next base: position 105,132 of record JAFUOZ010000014.1, read on the forward strand.
CACTTTCAGAGGGAATGAATACGATCATGACAAAGGAATTTGATAATGAAGGTACAGTGCTTTCAGGGGGCGAGCAGCAGAAAATAGCTGTTGCAAGAGCCTTTGCCCGTCAGGCATCTGTGAAGGTTTTCGATGAGCCATCCTCTGCACTTGACCCTATTGCAGAATATGAGCTGTATAAAAGTATTATGAACGAAAGCAGGGGGCATATCACGCTGTTTATCTCTCACCGTCTTTCCTCAGTCAGGGACGCTGATGAAGTATTCATGCTTGAAAATGGAACTGTTATCGAGCAGGGCACACATCGTCAGCTTATGGATATGAACGGAAAATACTGTGAGATGTTCACAAAGCAGGCGCAGAATTACCTTGCTGACGAGAATTATAAGGAGGGAGCGGCAATATGAAAAAGTTCAGAAAGCTGTTATCGGATAATTTATGGCTGTTTAAAATATGCTATAAGGCTGCCCCGAAATATATGATATTCTATATAATCGAGGCAATACGAAATGAGACTGTGGTATTCCTTGAATTTACTCTGGCACTTAATTTTGTTCTGGAGTGCGCCGAATTCGGCAGACCCTTTGAAACAGCGGCGGTTTTTCTGGTGTCGCTGCTTGCCTTTGTAATGCTGGGACTTCTTTTCAATGCATATCTTTTTCAGAAGCTGCAGCAGAAGTCACAGCCGAAGATAAAGCAGGCAATAAAGCAGATGATGTTTGAAAAGGCAAAGCAGATAGACCTTGAATGTTATGACGATCCTGAATTCTATAACGATTATGTGCTGTCCGTTTCAGAAATAGATAATCAGATAGGACGAATCTATACCCTTATAACAAACCTTTGTACAGGTCTTGTTTCGATAATTCTTTCGGGAGCATTTTTTATCGGCAGCGATCCTGTTTCCTTTGTATTTATTGCCGTATCCTTTGCAGCGTCTCTGTGGTCGGGAAAGGCGATAAACAAGCTTAATTTCAGGATAAGGAACGAGAAAAATCCCTATGAACGCAAGCTGGGTTATGTAAACCGTGTATTCTATCTGAATGATTACGCAAAGGAGGTACGCCTGAATACAAAGGTCTCCGATGAGCTTTTAAAGGACTTTGACGAAACAAACGATAAAATACTTGACATCGACAGAAAAAACGCAGGCAGACGCTTTGGACTGCAGCTTTTAAAGGATTATATCTGCAACGATTTTCTTATAGATGTAGTGTATATGATCTATCTTGTGTACAGTGCGGCGGTGCTGCACAGGATATCCTACAGTAATGTTGCGGTAATGCGGGGTACGGCAAACCGTATGAAAAACCGTATGCGGCAGTTTTCCGATGTTTTTCCCAAAATGGAGGAGATAAGCCTTTACGTTGAGAAAATGCAGAATTTCCTTAATATTGAGCCGAAAATAATAAGCAGCGACAAAAAGCCGCTTCCCGAAAAGCCCTCGGTTATCGAGCTTAAAAACGTCAGCTTCGGCTATAACAAAAGGGACGGTTATATCCTCAATAATATAAGCATGAGACTTGACCCTTACAGCAAAATTGCTATTGTAGGCTATAACGGCGCAGGCAAGACCACGCTTATAAAGCTTATCATGCGTTTGTACGATCCCGATGAGGGAGAAATTCTCCTTGACGGTGTAAATATCAGGGAATACGATGTGGAGGAATACCGACGGAAAATAGGTACAGTCTTTCAGGATTTCAAAATTTTTGCCGCAACCGTAAAGGAAAACGTACTGCTTGATTTTGCGGAAAAGGGCAGTGACGAGGACGTTTTAAAGGCAGTTGAAAAAAGCGGCTTCAGTGAACGTCTTGAAGAGCTTTCTGACAGACTTGAAACAAATCTCACCACCGAGTTTGAGGAAAAGGGAATAAACCTTTCGGGCGGCGAGGGACAGAAGCTTGCGGTTGCAAGGGTATTCTATAAGGACGCAAAGCTTATAATTCTTGATGAGCCAAGCTCCGCACTTGACCCGATAGCCGAGTATCATCTGAATCACTCCATGCTGACAGCGGCGGAAAACAAATCGGTCATATTTATTTCCCACCGTCTTTCAACCACAAGAATTGCCGATCATATCTATATGCTTGAAAAGGGCAGGATCATTGAAGAGGGAAGTCACCGGGAGCTTCTTGAAAGAAACGGCAGATATGCTGAAATGTGGCGTGTTCAGGCAGGACAGTACTTATAATGATATTAAAAAAATATTGCTTTAGTTATTTTACATTATTTTTTTATAAACTATTGACAATGTGTTATAATGGTGGTAAAATAATTATATAAATTCTGAAATAAAGCTGAAAGGAGCTATTTTTATGAAAAAGCTTACAAAAACACTTACATGTGCGGCAATGGCTGCAATAATGACAGTATCATCGGGAATGTGTGCAGTTACAGCATCTGCTGACTGGCATAAAACAAGCAGCGGATACTATTATACAGACAGCGACGGAGATCGCCTTACAGGCTGGCAGACTATAGGCAGCGGAAAATATTACTTCAATTCAAAGGGCTATGCGACAACAGGCTTCAAGACGATCAGCGGAAAGAAATACTATTTCAGCTCCGCAAAGAAAGGCAAGATGGCAACAGGCTGGCTCAAGATAAGCGGTGAAAAGTATTATTTCGGCAGTGACGGAGTAATGCGTACAGGCTGGAAGAAGATAGGCGGAAAGACCTATTACTTCAGCAAGAACGGCAAAATGACAACAGGAACCGTAAAGATCGACGGTGAAGTATGCAAGTTTGATGAAAACGGCGTGCTTAAGTCCAGGAGTGATTCTGCATCATCATCATCTTCATCAGGCAGCTTTACAAGCAAGCCTATGGGTAAATCCAAGTGGGGTGTATCCTCCAAGAATTTCCTCAAGAGCAACGGAATAACTGATTATTCCGTAAAGGACGGGGAAGAAACTACAATGTATATGTTTGAAGTTGATAATTATCTTGGTGAAAAAGTAGGCGTTGCGGCTATTTTCCTGGATGATAAGCTTGTATGCATCGGAGCTTTAGCTATAGACGGTACGTTTTCAAATGCTGCATTAAAGAAGATTGAAAAGGTATACGGTGAACCTTTTTACAGCGATTCCGACGGAACAGGCTGGCTTACCGAGAGAGAAATTATTGTAGTAATGGAAGTTGAAGAAGGCAATGAAATGTTAATGATCATGGATACACAGAGTGGTATATCTGAGGATGATTTAACAGATATGTATTAAGGAACCGCTAATTAAATCGTTTCAAGACCCACTCAGTCAATTTTGCCGCTGCGGCAAAGGATTTTCGTGGGTCTGAAACGATGCCTACGGCTTTAATCAGCGTTTCCTTAATCATTTGCATTTGTCGTACAGAATGATGCGGAGTTGTAAAGGGTGCATATTATGAATATCATGAAAAAAATCACAAAAATATCGTTCTGTCTGGCGGCAGCGGCAGCAATGACGGTATCCTCGGGAGTATGCTCCCTGACTGCCTCCGCTCAGCTGTATAAGAATGATACAGGGTATTATTATACCGATGAAAACGGCGATAGGCTTACAGGACGTCAGGAAATAAACGGAAAGATCTTTTATTTTGATGACGAAGGATATGCATATACAGGCTTTAAGGAGATCGACGGAAATACATATTATTTCAGACCTTCAAGGAATAACAGAATGGCAAGAGGCTGGCTTAAGATAAACGGCGGAAAATATTACTTCGGCGAGGACGGAGCAATGCGCACAGGCTGGCGTACGATAGGCAGTAAGACCTATTATTTCAGCAGTGACGGAAAAGTTGTTACCGAAAGCTTTATATCAGAGGGTATGAGGTATGTCTTTGACGGAAACGGAGTTCTTGACCGTTCAAAGAGCGGAAGTGTATTTTCAAGATCATTGACCGGCTGCAGCTCATGGGGAGCTTCTGCGGAGGAATTTTTGTCCGCAAACGGTATCACACAGTATTATACCGAAGATGCAGATATGCTTCACTGCTATGTTTTCAATGTGCTTAACTGCATGGGTGAGCCTGTGAAGATTGTGGCAGGCTTTGAGGACGATAAGCTTGCGGCTGTAATGGTATATCCTGATGATAAGAGCTTTTCCTCAGATATAAAGGATAAGCTGGGCAGAATGTATGAGGATTTCTATTCCGATGATGAAAGTGCCGTATGGCTCGGTAAGGAAGAAATGGTTATTTTCGGACAGCATGAGAGCTATCAGGTAATATGGGGATATGAACTGGCATTTGCGCTTAAGCTGTTTGAGGATATCTGACGGTTATTCGATTTAATCAGCAGTTCATTATTTTGCTCTTGACAAATGCTTTAAGATGTAGTATGATATCGTTAATAGCAATGATGGGGAGAGTAGTTTTTTCTTTGTCTTAAGAGAGACAGCGGAGGGTGTGAGCTGTTGACAAGGTTTTATACGAAGGACACCCCTGAGCCTTCCGATGATGAAGTCGGAACGCTTTGCGGCGTTACAGCTTAAAGGCCGTATTATTATACGGCGAAATAGGGTGGCACCACGATTGAAATTACAGTCGTCCCTTGTTATTCAGGGGACGGCTTTTTTATTAATGAAAGGAGAATGAAAATGGAGCTTATTGCAAAAAGAGTAAACGGTACACAGGATATAACTCCCTCGCAGTCATGGAAATGGCAGCTTATCGAGAGTATTGCCTCCGAAACAGCTGAGGCATACGGCTTTAAGCAGGTGAGGATCCCTACCTTTGAAAAGACAGATCTGTTTGTACGTTCGGTAGGTGATACAACAGATATCGTTCAGAAGGAAATGTTCACGGTTACGGGAAAGGAAAGCAGCTTTACGCTTCGTCCCGAGGGTACTGCCGGAACTATCCGCTGTATGATCGAAAACGGTATGCTTAATGAGGCGCTTCCTCAGAAGGTGTATTATATGCTTTCCTGTTTCCGTCACGAGAGAGTGCAGGCAGGAAGATTATGGGAATTCCACCAATTCGGCGTTGAAATGGCAGGCAGCAGCTCACCTGTTGCGGACGCAGAGGTAATAAGCCTTGCAAAAACACTTGTAAGCCGTTTCGGTCTTAAGGACGTTTCACTGAATATAAATTCTATCGGTTGTCCCGAATGCCGTGCAAAGTATTACGAGGCACTGAGAAAGTATTTTGAACCTCACAAGGATAAGCTCTGCGGAACCTGTCTTACAAGATTTGAAAAGAATCCTATGAGAATCATCGACTGTAAGAGTGATATCTGTCAGGAGATCGCAAAGGACGCTCCCGTTATTCTTGATTATCTCTGTGATGAATGTAAGGATCACTTTGAACAGCTGAAGTCACTTCTTGAGGCTATGGATATTGAATATACTATCAATCCCAAGATCGTAAGAGGTCTGGATTATTATACTAAGACAGTATTTGAGCTTATCGCAGGCAAGGGCGACAAAAAGGGTACTATCTGCGGCGGCGGACGTTATGACGGAATGATCGAACAGATGGGCGGCAAGCCTACTCCCGCACTGGGCTTCGGAATGGGTCTTGAAAGAATACTTATGAATATGGAGGAGCAGGGCTGTGACTTCGGCGAGCCTGCCACATGTGATATATATATCGCTCCCATGGGCGATGCTGCGTCTGTTAAGGCGGCTTCTCTTGTAAAGACTCTCCGTGATGACGGATACTGGGCGGAAACAGATCTTATGAACAGAGTGCTTGGCAAGCAGATGAAGTATGCTGACAAGATCGGTTCAAAGTATGTTATCGTTCTTGGAGATAACGAGCTTGAATCGGGCAAGGCGAAGCTTAAGAACATGAAAACAGGTCAGCAGCTTGAAATTATGCTTGATGAGGATTTTGCCGAGACCTTCGGAAATATCCTTATCGGAGATATGATGGAAGAGACACTTCAGTAACATAAGGTGATGTAAATGTTATTCGGAATATATGAAAATGATAAGCTGCTTTTTTCAGAGTCGTGCGATGAAATAATAGCAGCGCTTCAGGGTGACAACGGTATGTTTATCGGCGATCTGAATAATATGTTTGAATATTATAAAAAGCATGGCAGAAGTTCCGATGATAAGCTTATTGCGGCAGATGTAATGTCGATAGCGGACAGCAGTCTTATTGACGGAGAGCATACAAAAGCGGTGTTCTGGCTTGCGGCGGTCATGGTGCATTACGGTGTTCATAAAAAGATATCTCACACAAATGGTGTGAAAATATATCCCGGATTAATTGCAATGACAACTGCAAATACAAAATCTCAGGATCTTAAGCTGAAAAGAAGTATGCAGATACGTGATTTTATTGCAGTATATATTGAAGAGCAGAAAAGCTTTGCCGCAAACGGTCATACAGACCCGGATTCAGTTGCCGAAAGGCTGATAAAGGCACTTCCCGAGCCTTATGTAACAAAGGCAGAAATCGCCGAAAGACCTGATTTTATGCGTTTTATAGACAGTGTTGCAGATATGGCGAAATGCTGTGCAGACCCGTCTCTTTCGGCTGCTATGGAAGAATATACGGACAAGATAAAATAATGACAAGGAGGGTATATCATGAATATCACAGATAAAAATATTGACGGAGGAAAAGCATTTGACTGGGGCAGAGCCTCTGCCGATTATGCAAAATTCAGGGATATATACCCCGATATGTTTTATAATAAGATCATTGAAAGAGGACTCTGCATAAAGGGACAGAAAGTTCTTGATATGGGAACGGGAACAGGAGTGCTTCCCCGTAATATGTATTCATACGGTGCAGAATGGGTAGGTACAGATATTTCCGAAAATCAGATATATCAGGCAAAGCGTCTTTCCGAGGGAATGGATATAGCTTATTATGCCATGTCCGCAGAGGAGCTTGATTTCCCCGATGAGACCTTTGATGTGATAACCGCTTGTCAGTGCTTTTTCTACTTCGATCATGAAAAAATAGTGCCTGAGCTTTATCGTATGCTTAAAAAGGGCGGACGTATCCTTGTTTTATACATGGCATGGCTTCCCTTTGAGGACAGGATAGCAGGGGAGAGCGAAAGGCTTGTGCTTAAGTATAATCCTGAGTGGAGCGGTGCAGGCGAAAGGATTCACCCTGTTCATATTCCCGATGTATATATGGATAAATTCAGAGTGGTGTACAGTGAGGAATATCCCCTTGATGTGCATTTTACCCGTGAGAGCTGGCACGGCAGAATAAAAGCGTGCAGAGGAATAGGCGCTTCTCTTTCCGAAGAGGAAATCGCACGGTGGGAGACCGAGCATATAAAAATGCTCCATGAAAATGCTCCCCGTGAATTTGATATAAAGCATTACGGCGCAATAGCCGAGCTTGAAAAGATATGAAAGGAAGATTAAAAATGGCAGATAATATGCTTGGACTTAAAAGAAGCTGCTACTGCGGAGAGGTTCTTACAGCAGGTGAGACAGTTACCGTAGGCGGCTATGTTGATACAGTAAGAAACAAGGGTGGAATTATTTTTATCGTACTCAGAGACAGAACAGGCGTTGTTCAGCTTACCTTCAATGAAACTACCGATAAGGAAATCTTTGAAAAGGCAGCGTCCTGCAGAAGTGAATATGTGCTTATGGCAAAGGGCGTTGTACGTGAGCGTGAAAGCGTAAATGACAAGATCGCAACAGGCCATGTGGAGATATTTGTAGATGATCTGCGTATTCTTGCAAAGGCACAGACACCTCCCTTTGAGATCGTTGATAACTCCAATACAAACGAGGAGCTTCGTCTTAAGTACCGTTATCTTGACCTGCGCCGCCGTCCCCTGATGAATAATATCATCACAAGGAGCAAGGTGGCAAAGTCTGCAAGGGATTATTTCTATGAGAACGGCTTTATTGAGATCGAAACTCCCATGATGATAAAGTCAACTCCCGAGGGCGCAAGAGACTATCTTGTTCCTTCAAGAGTACACCCCGGCAGCTTCTATGCACTTCCCCAGTCTCCGCAGATATATAAGCAGCTGCTTATGATATCGGGATTTGACCGTTATATCCAGCTTGCACGCTGCTTCAGAGACGAGGACCTCCGTGCAGACCGTCAGCCTGAGTTTACACAGATAGATATGGAAATGTCCTTTGTTGATGTTGAGGATATTTTACAGATCGCCGAGGGACTTATCAGCCGTCTGTTCAAGGACGTTCTCGATAAGGAGATCCCCATGCCTATCCCCAGAATGACCTATAACGAGGCTATGAGCCGTTTCGGTTCGGATAAGCCCGATACACGCTTCGGAATGGAGATCAACGATATTACCGATCTGGTAAAGGACTGCGGCTTCGGAGTATTTACATCTGCCATAGAGGCAGGCGGTTCGGTAAGAGCTATCGTTGCAAAGAACGCAGCTTCAAAGCTTACCAGAAAGGAAATAGATAAGCTTACCGAATATGTAAGAGGTATCGGAGCGAAGGGTCTTGCATTTATCCGCTGGGCAGATGAAACTCCCAACTGTTCCTTTGCAAAGTTCATGAAGGAGGGCGAGGTTGACGCTATCCTTTCAAGACTGGGAGCGGAAAAGGGCGACGTTGTACTTTTCGGTGCGGACAAGAACAGTGCAGTCCTTTCAACTCTGGGCGCACTTCGTCTCAAGGTTGCAAAGCAGCTTGACATTATCCCCGAGGGACAGTTCAACTTCCTCTGGATAACACAGTTCCCCTTCTTCGAGTGGAACGAGGAAACACAGCATTGGGACGCTATGCATCATCCCTTTACAATGCCTATGGACGAGTGCCTGCAGTATCTTGATACAGCACCCGAAAAGGTATATGCAAAGGCTTATGACCTTGTTCTCAACGGAACAGAGCTTTCCAGCGGTTCTATCAGAATCACCGATTATGAGCTGCAGCAGAAGATGTTTGAAGCACTTGGTCTTTCCGCAGAGGAGATCGAAGCCAAGTTTGGTTTCCTTGTTGAAGCGTATAAGTACGGTGCGGCACCTCACGGCGGTATGGGTATCGGACTTGACCGTCTTGCAATGATCATGTGCGGTGCGGACAGCCTTAAGGACGTTACAGCATTCCCCAAGGTACAGAATGCCTCTGAGCTTATGTCCGATTGTCCCACAAGAGTTGATACCGAAAGCCTTGATATTCTGGGAATTGAGCTTAAGCCTGAGATCATCGCAGAGGATAAGGCTGACGAGGAATAATAGTTATGACTGCTGTTAAGAAAATATTATCCCTCCTGCTGTGCGGAGCAATATCAGTGCTTTCAGCCTGCGGAGGGGACAGCGGAAATGCCGCTGAAACTGTTTCCGTAACGGAGCAGTCCATAGAGGAAACAAAACCCGAAACAGAGGAGGTAACCACTGAGGTGACTACGGTTACAAGACCCGAAAGACCCGAGCTTACAAAGGATATGAAGCTTATAGCTCTTACCTTTGATGACGGTCCGAATATAACCACTACCAATGCGGTCATAGATAAGCTTGAAAAATACGAGATAGTGGCTTCCTTTTTTGTAATAGGAGATAATATTACGGGAAGTGCTACAGAGGGCTCAGGCAGGGTAATGAAAAGAGCCTATGATTTGGGCTGTGAGATACATAATCATTCAAAGACCCACAGCGACATGACAAAAATGACAGCTGAGGATATTATAGCCGAGCTTGAATATACCTCCGACAAGGTCGAGGAGATAACGGGAGAGCCTACAAGTTTTTTTCGTCCCCCTTATATTGCGGTGAACGATACCATGTTTGAAAGCACCGAAATGCCCTTTATTGCGGGAGTAGGCGCAAATGATTGGATGGATACCGTTTCCGCCGAGGACAGAGCGCAGAAGATACTTGAACAGAGCAGAGACGGCGGAATTATCCTGCTGCATGACGCACAGGGAAATTCCAAGACCGTTGACGCACTTGATATCATCATTCCGTCGCTGCTTGATGAGGGATATACCTTTGTTACGATGAGCGAGCTTTTTGAGGCAAAGGAGATAACTCCCGCTGACGGAATAATCTATTCAAATACAGATCAGACCACTATGTACGGTTCATAAAAATACAAGGCGTACCATGCAGCTTTTATCACTGCACGGTACGCCCTGCTTTATTATGATGTGAAAGAAAACAGCTTGTTTTTATCCGGCAAGAGCCGCACCGAGAGCCTTGCAGCTTACGATATCATCATCTGAGGGAGCATCATTTACGATAAGTCCTTCATCGTTTACCAGAGACGCTCCGTTGTTTTTTACACGGTCTGCCCAGTCGCGCATCCATTCGCCGTCGCCCCAGCCGTATGAGCCGAAAAGAGCAACTTTTTTGCCCGAAAGCCTGCTTTCGATGTCAGCAAAGAATGGCTCGAATTCGCCTTCCTCCAGAACCTCGGCACCCATAGCGGGGCAGCCGAAGGCAAGCGCATCATACTCGGAAACATCTCCCGAAAATTCCGAAACCGTAAAAAGCTCAGCGCCTGCACCCTCGGCAACAGCCTTTGCCATTGCCTCTGTATTGCCTGTGCCGCTCCAGTAGATAACTGCGATCTTCATAATAAATACCTCCGTAAAATCAGCTTATTCTGAGAGCCTGATAAAGATCAACGCCCTCATTTAATTTATTGCACAGAAAGCTTCTGCACTTATCGTAATTTGTAAATATGCGTCTTGCTTTTTCGGGACAGCCATATACCTTCCAGCAGCCGCAAAGCTTGAAATTTTCTCCCTTGTTTTCGATAAAGCCCTTTACGTCCTCTGAGGGATAATCCAGAAACAGACCTATTTCGTGAGGAAAGCTTTCACTTTCTGATATCCTCACAGCAAGACGGTCAAGCATTGCATCAAGAGGGGAGTTATCCTCATATCCGAAGCCCGACAGCATATATGCCGTATCGGGACAGGCAAGACGGGCTTTCAATTTTGCTTCATTATACAGCAGTATAAGAGTCCTGTTTTTACAGCTGCAGAGAGCCTTTATCTTAAGACCCTTTACAGCGGCCTTACTGTTGAAATAGTCCGAGTGTGAGCTTATATCGAATTCATCAGAGGAAAGGGATATAAGACTTGCACACTTTATACCCAGAAGAGTAGGTGCTGCATGGAAAGCAAGCTTGCTGTTGAAGCTTCTGTATTCATTCAGGGACATGATACACCATCCTTATTATCGTGATTAGCATATGCTAACGCTATGGTTGAAAAAAATCCGTCGTGACTTACTGTACACAGTACTGATCAAGAACGCTTTTCAGGGCGCTTACACTTGCACTGTGTATCCTTGCGACAGGGATCGAATGCTTCTGTGATTTCTGATTAACACTGTTTACCATTTTATGCGAACAGGTATTTGTGAAAACCACCATAAGATCGGGAGTTCCCAGCTTATTTTCAAAATCCGAGGGCATCTGTGTAAATACCTTTGCCTTGCAGTTATAGGATCTGCATATATCCTTGTATCTTGTTGCCATGCGGTCATTTCCGCCAACTACCACTACGCTCATTATAAACCTCCGTTTTATATGTACAATATAACAGTTGTCTTGTGCTAACTGCTATAAGTATATCATATAAATTTCTGTTAGTCAAGGGTAACTTTTGTAAAAAAGCAAATTTTTAATTTATATATGGGAATATTCCCAGCAATAAAAAATCCGATAACCGTCATAAAAGAAAAAAATAGCCGATTTATAATAAATATTTGGATTTGTACCTTGACTTTTTTGGGTAAATGTGATATACTGTAATCGTATAATGCGGAAATGTAACAGTCCGCTTGAATTTAACTTAATTATTTTGGAGGTCTTTAACAATGGCTAGAGTTTATAACTTCAGCGCAGGTCCTGCTGTACTCCCCGAGGAAGTACTCAAGGAAGCTGCAGACGAAATGCTTGATTATAAGGGCACAGGTATGTCCGTAATGGAAATGTCCCACCGTTCCAAGGCATATGATGAGATCATCAAGGATGCTGAAAAGGATCTTCGTGAGCTTATGAATATCCCCGATAACTACAAGGTGCTTTTCCTTCAGGGCGGTGCTTCCCAGCAGTTTGCTGCAGTTCCCATGAACCTTATGAAGAACAAGAAGGCAGCTTATATCGTAACAGGTCAGTGGGCTAAGAAGGCTTATCAGGAGGCTCAGATGTACGGTGAGGCTGTTGCGGTTGCTTCTTCCGCAGACAAGACCTTCTCATATATCCCCGATTGCTCCGACCTCGATATCCCCGAGGATGCAGACTATGTATATATCTGCGAGAACAATACTATCTACGGAACAAAGTTCAAGACACTTCCCAACACAAAGGGCAAGGATCTTGTTTCCGACGTTTCTTCCTGCTTCCTTTCCGAGCCTGTTGATGTAACAAAGTACGGCGTTATCTACGGCGGCGTTCAGAAGAATGTCGGACCTGCAGGTGTAGTTATTGCTATTATCCGTGAGGACCTTATCAGAGATGATGTTCTCGAGGGCACACCCACAATGCTCAAGTGGAAGACACAGGCTGACAATGACAGCCTTTACAACACACCTCCCTGCTACGGTATCTACATATGCGGCAAGGTATTCAAGTGGATCAAGAAGATGGGCGGCCTTGAGGCAATGAAGGCTCACAACGAGAAGA
>JAFUOZ010000015.1 GCA_017481565.1 Oscillospiraceae bacterium
CGATAACCTCCATTCTGTCACGAAGGGGAGCGTCTATTTCCGAAACATTGTTTGCGGTAGTAATAAACAGCACCCTGCTCAGATCGAAGGGAACTTCAATATAATGATCCTTGAAGGCATTGTTCTGTTCGCTGTCAAGCACCTCTAAAAGTGCCGCCGAGGGATCGCCCCTCATATCGTGTGAAAGCTTGTCTATTTCATCAAGCATGATAAGAGGATTGCTTGTACCTGCCTGCCTTATGGCACTGATTATCCTGCCGGGCATAGCGCCTACATAGGTTTTCCTGTGTCCTCTTATCTCGGATTCGTCACGTACTCCGCCGAGAGCGACTCTTACATATTTTCTGCCTAAAGCCCTTGCGATGGATTTTCCGATAGAGGTCTTGCCTATTCCGGGAGGTCCCGAAAGACAGATTATCTGTCCCTTTATATCGGGAGCAAGAGCGCGTACGGCGATATTTTCGATTATCCTGTCCTTGACCTTATCAAGACCGTAATGATCCTCGTCAAGTACTTTTCGTGCATTTATGATATCGTTGTTATCCTCGGTAAGCTCGTTCCACGGCAGATCGAGTACCGTATCGAGATATGTACGGAGAACGGCTGCGTCCTGTGATGAAGAGGACATTTTCATAAGACGTTCGTTTTCCTTAAGCAGCTTTTTCTCTGTTTCCTCGGGAAGCTTAAGAGAGAGGATACGCTCCTCATAATCGTCCTCATCGGATGGAAATTCGCTGTTTTCGCCGAGGGTATCCTGAATAGCCCTCATCTGTTCACGGAGATAATAATCTCTCTGACTGATATCTATCTGATTCTTTACCTTTTCATGCAGTGCACGTTCAAGTCCCAGCACCTCTACCTCACGGGAGAGCATGGAAAGAAGCATTCCCAGTCTCAGCTCAACGCTGTTTTCTTCAAGAAGCTCCTGTTTATCCTCAACCGAAAGCGCAATGTTGAAAGCAAGTGCTTCAAAAAGCTCCTGCGGATCGGTCTCATTGAGTACAGACTGCATTATCTCACGGGGCATTCTGGGAATAAGCGACGCATACTGTTCAAAAACGCCCTTAAGAGCACGCATGACCGCATCAATTTCGATTGGGTCAGCCTTTATATTCTTGTTGGGATATTTTTTTACCTCAGCGGTAAGATAATCGCCGCTGTTATTCAGCTTCATCAGCTTTGCACGGTAAAGACCCTCCACAAGCACCCTTGTAGCATTGTCGGGAGTGGAGAGGATCTGTCTTATTTCGGCAACAACGCCGATCCTGTATACCTCATCAGTATTGGGTTCTTCACAGTCGGGGTCTGTCTGTGCAGTAAGAAAAATAAGCTTATCATTTTCCAGAGCGGCTTTTATTGCCGCTGTTGATATGGAGCGGGCAGCGTCGAAATGCACCACTGCTCCGGGGAAGATAACAAGTCCTCTGAGAGCCAGCATGGGCATAACAAGCTTTCCGCTTTTTGTACTGCTCATAATAAGCCTTTGCCTCCTTTCCTGCATGGGTTTATCTATATTGATCCATGCTAACGGTAATATTCATTTATATTTGGCTTTATATACAGCCGCTTATTAATTATAATATAAAAACTGTGATTTTGCAAGTGACAATTATTTATATTATTAATAGAATATTATATTTTATTATATTGTATTATTTTTCAGTAAATCAATAATGTCTCAGCACACGTTCATCACAATATTCACACTCAAGAGTATCCTTTGCGCCTCTGAAGCTTCTTGGCAGATATGTTTCGGTGCAGGTGATACAGTTGGGATTGGTGCAGCAGACCGTATGGTGTGTCTTGCCGATAAGCAGCTCGGTAGGTCTGTTCTTTTCATTAAGCATAGTGATGATAAGCGCCATGCGTACGTACATTCCGTATTTTGCCTGTCTGAAATATGCCGCTCTGCTGTCATTATCCACATCTATAGCTATCTCATCAACTCTGGGAAGAGGATGAAGGACGATCATATCCTTTTTCGCCATTGCCATTTTACGTGTATCCAGACAGTATACGTCCTTCTGTTTGAAGTATTCCTCTTCGCTGTCAAAGCGTTCACGCTGGATACGTGTCATATAAAGCACATCAAGCTCCCCGATGACCTCTTCAATGGTGTCAGCCTCGGTATAGCTGCAGCCTGCCGCATTGAGTATAGCCTTTATATAGAAGGGAAGTCTCAGTGAGGGAGTGGATATAAGTACAAATCTGTTGCCCTTGAAAGCGCTCATAGCCTTGCAGAGAGAGTGAACAGTCCTGCCGTTCAGAAGATCTCCGCAGAGACCGATGGTCAGATTTTCAAGAGTACCCTTTTCCTTATAAAGAGTAAGCATATCTGTAAGCGTCTGTGTAGGGTGCAGATGACGGCCGTCGCCTGCATTGATGATAGGACATTCTGCCGTAAGAGCCGCCGCCTTTGCGGAGCCTTCCTTAGGGTGTCTCATTACCATGATATCTGCATAGCCTGATACTACCTTTGTTGTATCCTTGAGATTTTCGCCCTTTGCAACGGAAGATGTGGCAGGGTTGTCAAAGCCGATAACAGTTCCGCCCAGACGGACCATTGCTGTCTGAAAGGACATCTGTGTACGTGTAGACGGCTCATAGAAAAGCGTAGCCATTATCCTGCCGTCGCAGCTGTGGGCATATTTCTGAGGATCGTCCGCAATTTCGGTGCCGAGCCTGATAACATTTTCCCACCACTGTGCAGGGTGATCGCTGAGGTCGATAAGATTGACATAATCGGAAACTATCATATAATGCTCTCCATTTCCGCCGACAAAACGGCAACCTGTACTTTATCAAAAGCACAAAAAATTCTTTAATTATATAGTATAGCATAAATTCTCCGCAAGTTCAACAGTTTTTGCTGAAATTTTCGCTTTTTGATATATAATCGTCTGTGAACATGATCATTTTATGATTTATAAACAATAAGCTGTGTCAAATCAAACGACAAATATTAACATAAAGTAAATATTGAAAAAGTGCTTGACAAAATCAAAAGAGTATGGTAATATATTTACATGAATAATTAAAATGCTTTGACAGGAAACAAAGCCGCTTCGGGATTTTCAGAAAGTCGGGTGTGATGTGAACCGATAATCAGCTGCGGAAATAACTCATCCTTGAGCAGTCGGCTGAACGCATTATGTCAGTAGGCTTGAACGGGCTTCTCCCGTTACAGAGAAACGCATTGTCAGATGCGGCAGAGTGCCGGTAATACCGGAACAAGAGTGGTACCGTGGAAGTTTCGCTTTCATCTCTTTTTTATTGGAGATGAAGGCTTTTTTATTATCCCAAACCGTTTTATGCCCTATAAGGAGCATGATTTGCCGCAAAATATTTTTGAAAGGAAGTTTTTGCAATGACAAACTGCAACAAGTATTCAAGACGTTATTTTATGCCTCCCATGCAGTGTCTCAAATGGGCACAGAAGGAGTATATCGATAAGGCACCCGCATGGTGCAGCGTTGACCTCCGTGACGGAAATCAGGCGCTTATCATTCCTATGTCCTTAGAGGAAAAGCTGGAATTCTTCAAGCACCTTGTAAAGATAGGCTTCAAGGAGATCGAGATAGGTTTCCCTGCAGCAAGTGAAACGGAATATGAGTTCTGCCGTGCGCTTATCGAACAGAAGCTGATCCCCGATGATGTTACTATCCAGGTTCTCACACAGTCAAGAGAACACATCATCGCAAAGACCTTTGAGGCGCTCAGAGGTGCAAAGAATGCAATAGTTCATCTGTATAATTCCACATCTCTTGCACAGAGAGAGCAGGTTTTCCGCAAGTCCAACGAGGAGATTATCGAGCTTGCACGCTTTGGCGCAAGGCTCTGTGCGGAGTACCGCGCAAAGACAGAGGGCAATTTCAGATTTGAATATTCTCCCGAAAGCTTTACGGGAACAGAAATGGAATTTGCGCTTGAAATATGCAATGCGGTAATTGATATATGGCAGCCCACACCTGAGGATAAGGTAATAATCAATCTGCCGGTTACCGTTGAAGAAAGTATGCCTCACGTATATGCTTCACAGGTTGAATATATGTGTGAGAACATGAATAACCGTGAAAATCTCATTGTTTCGCTGCACCCTCACAATGACAGAGGCTGTGCGGTATCCGATGCTGAGCTGGGTCTGCTTGCAGGCGCTGACAGAATCGAGGGTACACTCTTCGGAAACGGCGAAAGAACAGGTAATGTTGATATAATCACACTTGCAATGAATATGTTTGCTCACGGTGTTGATCCTGAGCTGGATTTCACAAATCTCCCTGAGATAACCGAGCTTTATGAAAGACTGACACGTATGCACGTATATGAAAGACAGCCATACAGCGGCGCACTGGTATTTGCTGCATTCAGCGGCTCACATCAGGACGCTATCGCAAAGGGTATGAAGTGGCGTGAGGAAAAGAATCCTCCCTACTGGACAGTTCCTTATCTTGCTATCGACCCCAAGGACGTTGGCAGAGAATACGAGGGCGATGTTATCCGTATCAATAGTCAGTCAGGCAAGGGCGGTATCGGCTATATCATGGAGCAGCAGTTCGGTATTGATATGCCTCCCAAGATGCGTGAAAGCTTCGGCTATGCAGTCAAGAGCGTTTCCGACCATGCTCATAAGGAGCTTATGCCCGATGAGATAAAGGATATTTTCTATGACAGATATGTAAACAAGGAAACTGTTATCAAGGTGGACGAGGTTCATTTCGCTCAGAAGAACGGCATTACAGCAAATGTTACATTCAACTGTGCAGGTAAGATAATCAATGGTGAGGCAGTAGGAAACGGCCGTCTTGACGCTGTTTCAAATGCGCTTAAGAGCAGTCTGGATATTTCCTATTCGCTTATCACATATCAGGAACATGCCCTTGAAGTAGGCTCAAAATCAAAGGCTGTCTGCTATGTAGGCATACAGACAGACAAGGGCGTAGCATGGGGAGCAGGTATACATACAGATATTATTGATGCTTCCGTATCTGCGCTGATGTCTGCGGTAAATAACAGCGGACTTATTGAATAAGCAGTGATTTAAGGCAGTACCGTGCATTCGTGCATGGTGCTGTCTTTATGGTATATGAGGATCATTAAAATGACTGATAATAAAGAGATTTCATATATTTTCAGCTTGTTTTCCGATAAAAAGCTTATCGGACATAAAAATATTGATTCAAGCAGAGGGGAAAATGATTTCAGAGAGATCATTATCGGAGAGCTTGAAACAGGTGAAAAGCTTGTTGTAAAGCTTTCGGACAATGACTTTACATTCCCCGATAAAATTAAAATGTGGCAGAGAACAGCAGAGGAATATCTTAAGCTGGGATATTATTGTCCGAGGATCTTAGCCGATAAGCAGGGCGGCTTTCCTGTTGTAAGATATAAAAACAGAAATTGTGTGGTATATGCCGAGGAATATGCAAAATATCGTCCCGCGGAGTATTATCCTCCTGCGGAGTATTATCCTCCCGAGGATAATGAGCTTTCGTCCGATGATAAAAAAACTATACCCTATGAAAAATATGCTGACGACGCATGGATAATGACCGCACAAATTGCAGGGAAATATTTTTCCTATACCGATTATCCGTCGGGATATTGTCTGTTTGAATGTTTTTGTTCAAGCGATAAAACAGATGAGGTGCTGGAGGAGGCTATTAAATGGAAGGAATACGCCGATACGCTTCCCGAAGGATTCAGGACTCAGACCGAGCGTATATGGAAGCTGTGGACTGATAACAGGAATGCTCTGGAGCCTGTATATAAAAAGCTTCCCACCTCTGTTTTTCAGGCTGACCTTAATCCTACAAATATACTGACCGATGAAAGCGGCAGTTTTGCAGGGGTATTTGATTTCAATCTCTGCGGAAAAGATGTATTCCTGAATTATCTGTTCCGTGAGATATGTGAAGATACTTTTGAAAAGGAATTACAGAGGCTTTGCAGAATGATTAAGCTTGTAAGCGGATATTATCATTTTTCCGAGCCTGAAAAGCAGTCTGCGCTTATGCTGTACCGCTGCTTGAAGCCGCTGATGTTCAAAACAGATGAACTGAAAGCGCTTAAAGATGATGAAGCGGCTTTAAAGAAATTTCTTGATGAAACAGAGGAATATCTTACAAAGGATATTGATTTTATTGGTTATATGGAATAGCTCACAAGGCTGTAAAAAAGGACTTTTTACAGCCTTGTTTTTATATTTTATTGTGATAATGCTAAAAAAATTCCATAATATTTCGTGAAATGGGGGACTTGATAATATATGGAATTTGTAGTATTATATAAATGTATATGATTTATGAAAGGAAAAATTGTTTATTATGAGTGACGACAGACGCTTCGCCGTACTTATCGACGCAGATAATGTGTCTGCCAGGTATATAAAATATATTCTTGACGAGCTTTCAAATGAGGGGATAGTTACCTATAAGCGTATCTACGGAGACTGGACAAGAGCCGAAATGGGACTGTGG
Organism: Oscillospiraceae bacterium; assembly: GCA_017481565.1. Classification (GTDB taxonomy): domain Bacteria; phylum Bacillota; class Clostridia; order Oscillospirales; family Ruminococcaceae; genus RGIG4694. The sequence continues at coordinate 6,477 of JAFUOZ010000015.1, forward strand.
AAATCCGTTCTGCTTGAATATTCCATAACGCCTATCCAGCAGTACAGCTATACCTCGGGAAAAAACTCTACCGACTCGGCAATGATAATCGACGCAATGGATATCCTGTACAGCGGAAATGTGGATGGCTTCTGTATAGTGTCCAGCGACAGCGATTTTACAAGGCTTTCCGCAAGACTGAGGGAATCGGGAATGTATGTTATCGGAATGGGAGAGAGAAAAACTCCCGACCCGTTTATTTCAGCCTGCAGCAGATTTTTGTATCTTGAAGTGCTTGCCGGGGACAGAGACCCCGAAAAGCTGGTAAACGGAAACAACGAAAGCGGCAATCAGCTTACAAAGGATATGATAAGTGCTGTTTTCGGTGCTATAGTAGATGAAATATCGGACGAGGACGGCTGGGCTTCCCTGAGTCAGGCAGGAAATATCCTTACAAAGAGATTTCCCAGCTTTGACGTAAGAAGCTTCGGTTTTATGAAGCTGACTCCCTTTATAAAATCCCTGGGCGGCTTTGAGGTATACTCCGAAAAAAGCAAGAGGGGAAATGTAAGAGTAGTCTATGTAAGGCACAGACAATAGGAGGGACGATATGCTCAGAAACGATGATTTTGAAGCTGCCATATTCGATCTTGACGGTACACTTATAGATTCAAACAGAGTATGGGAAAAGATCGACAGAAAATATCTGCAGAAGAAGAATATTTTCATGACCGACAGCGATATACGCAGAATGGCTGCCATGACATATGAGGAATGTGTCGATGTGATAAGGTCAAAGGGCGTTGATACAGATGCAGAGACGCTGCGCAGAGAATTCAATGAAATGGCAGTTTTTGAATACAGGCATAATATATTTATCAAGCCTAATGTAAAAGAGTATCTTACTCTGCTTTCCGCAACGGGAAAAAGAATAGCGCTTGCCACAGCCTCACCTGCAGAGCTTTATGAGCCTGTGCTGAGGCATAACGGAATATACAGCTTTTTCGATGCTTTTGTGACTACCGATGAAGCAGGCAGAAGCAAGGATTATCCCGATGTTTATCTGCTGGCAGCGGCAAAGCTTGGAGCGGCTCCCGAAAGCTGTGTCGTATTCGAGGACGTACTGAAGGGAATAGTAAGCGCACAGAATGCAGGCATGATGACAGTGGCTGTTTATGATAAATATTCCGATGATGATGTTGTGACAATGAGAGCAAATGCAGACCGTTTTATTATGGATTTCGCAGAAATGCTGATTAATTTATAAATTTTTATAAAAAACAGTTGAAATTATGAAATATATATGTTATAATAATACAAATGCTTATGCAGACTGCAACTTATATATATCTGCAGCGGCAAAAAACCTGCTTTTGAACGGGGGAGCTTAATAATGGAACCATATATCGTTAGACAATCTATACTTGATGAAAGACAGTCGGCAATAGGCTATGAGATCCTTTATGCCGATGATCAGGCTGCATTCAGTCAGTCGGACGATTCGTCCGCTGCAAATGCTATTGAAAACTTCCTGTCCTCTATGGATGCTGATAAATTTTTAAGCGGCAAGGTTGCTTTTCTTACCTTTACAAGAAATCTGCTGGTAAAGAATATACCTAAAATGTTTGATACAAACAAGCTTGTTATCCAGATCGAGGATTCTCTTATCACAAATCCGCTTGCACATTCACTTTTTACAAAGTATAAGCAGGCAGGCTATAAGATAGCGGTTATCGATTTTGAATTTGCGCCCCGTTATTTCGGAGTGCTTGATATAGTTGATTATATCAAGGTGAATTTCAAGGATTACAAGAGTTCTTCACTGGAAAATGTTGTGAGAATAGGTAATTCCTTCGGAAAGAAGATAATCGCCTATAACATCGACTGTGCAGAAGCATATGAAAAGGCTAAGAACTGCGGCTGTACCTATTTCCAGGGTTCATACGTGGCAGAAAAGATGCCTGCACAGCTTAAGAATATGAAGTATCTGCAGGGTAACTTCTTCCTGCTGATGATCGCTGTTACAAAGGACGAACCCGATATCGATGAGATCGAGCAGATCCTTTCACGAGACGTATCACTTACTTATTCGCTTTTAAAGCTTGTAAACTCGGCTTATTTTGCACTCAGAAACCGTGCAAAATCAGTTAAGCAGGCACTTGTTATCCTGGGTCTCGGTCAGCTCAAGCAGTGGATCTATCTGCTCAGCTTCCGTCAGGACGACGGCTCTATGCCCGATGAGCTTATCAAGCTTTCCTTCTTAAGAGGTAAGTTTGCTTCCGAGCTTCTTGAATTCTGTCATGATATGCCTATATCCAGATCGGAAGCATATCTTATGGGTATGTTCTCAACACTGGGAAAGCTTATGCAGATGCCTCTTTCCGAAGCACTGGAGCAGCTTCCTCTCGGCGATGAGATCAAGGACGCTCTCTTGAAGCATGAGGGCAAGGCGGGTCAGCTTTATGATCTTGTACTTTCATACGAAAATGCAGACTGGAAGAAGATGTCATCTCTTGCAGAGGAGCTTAATATTCCTCATGAGACTATCTCGGGAACATACTGTGAGTGCGTTGAAAATGTAAACGAAACATGGAACAGCCTTATGACTGCCGGCGCTTCCGAATAAAAATAAATGAAAGGTTGGGCATTTAAATGGCTGAAAGAAAGTTTACAGTGCCTTTGAAAAATATTATTGATGAATTCAATCTGGAGGCACTTCATCTGCCGCTGGAGCCTTCAAAGCTGCTTATTGAAGAGACGGAGGTAAACCGTCCCGGTCTTCAGCTTTCGGGCTTTTATGAGTATTTTAATCCTGAGCGTATCCAGATAGTCGGAAAGACAGAATTTGCTTTCCTTGCTACTCTTGAAGAGCCTGTAAGAAAGGAACGTCTTGAAATGCTTTTTGCGCAGAAGGTACCTGCGCTTATCATCTCCCGTGAGCTGCCTTATTTTCCTGAAATGGTGGAGTATGCACAGAAATATGAAGTAGCGCTTCTCAGAAGCAAGGACGGTACATCGTCCTTTATGGCGGCGCTTATTGCGTTTCTGAATCTTAACCTTGCTCCGAGAATAACCCGTCACGGTGTACTTATCGAGATCTACGGTGAGGGTGTTCTTATTCTCGGTGAAAGCGGAGTAGGTAAGAGTGAAACTGCAGTTGAGCTTATCAAGAGAGGTCATCGTCTGGTTGCCGATGACGCTGTTGAGATCAAGAAGGTTTCAAGCATCAGCCTTGTAGGATCATCGCCTGAGAATATCCGTCACTTCCTTGAACTGAGAGGTATCGGCATCGTCAATGCAAGGCGTCTGTTCGGTATGGGTGCTGTCAAGATGACGGAAAAGATCGATATGATCGTTGAAATGGAGCCATGGGATTCCGAAAAGGTTTATGACAGAATGGGTGTTGATAATGAATATACATCTATTCTCGGTGTTAAGGTTCCTTATTCGGTGATTCCTGTAAAGCCGGGACGTAACCTTGCTGTTATCCTTGAGGTTGCGGCTATGAATAACCGTCAGAAGAAGATGGGTTATAATGCGGCTGAGGAGCTTCTTGAAAAGCTTGGTATGTCCTTTGATAAAAAGGATACCGTTAAGAACTGGGACGTTTATTAATAAAAGTTTCATTTGCGGCTTTGCGTCTGCGGACGCAGAGCCGAAATGTGTTTTATATTGTATCACAAAGTATAAATGATATTTGTGGTTTGTGATATGATATAAATCAAAAAAGTTTGGAAGTGAATTATTTGAATATATGTGCTGATCTTCATACTCATACAGTTGCATCTACCCATGCTTATTCCACAGTTGCGGAAATGGCGGCAGAGGCGGCAAGAAAGGGGCTTAAGGCTATTGCCTTTACGGACCATACGCCTGCGTCTACGGACGGACCTCATATCTGGCATTTTCATAATCTTCATAAGGCTATACCAAGAGAGCTTTACGGTGTGAAGATAATATACGGAGCGGAAGCAAGTGTTTCCGATTATGAAGGAAGGCTTGATTTTCCGCAGAAGGAATGTGAAGCTCTTGACTGGATAATCGGTTCGGTGCATACGGAGATACTCCCGTCGCATTCTGTTGAAAAGAATACAGAGACTTATCTTAAGCTTGCGGAAAATCCGCTGGTTGATGTTATAGGTCATCCTGCAAACGTAAAGTTTCTTTTTGACTATGAAAAGGGACTGAAAAAAATCAGGGAATGCGGTAAGCTGGTGGAGCTGAATGAAAGTACTATCCGCTGGAAGAATACCGAAAAGAACTATATTGAAATTTTAAAGCTGTGCAAAAAATATGAGATACCGATAATCGTAAATACCGATGCTCATTTTATGACTGCCGCAGGTGATTTTACCGAAAGTCTCAGAATGCTTGATGAGCTTGATTTTCCCGAAAAGCTTGTGTTCAATGCGGACTGGGAAAGAGTACGTGAGCATATTAATAAAAAGCATGGAATAATATAAGATATAGTAAACGGCATAAAAATTGAATATATTTTTTGTACGAGCTGAATGTCAGCAATTTTTACTATATATGCGGCACAAGGAGGAACTGTTATGAACAAGGCTGTATGCAAGGCAGCGGAAAAATCAGGCTGTACCGTTATTTATGACGGACTTTTAAGGGACTATACCACATTCAGAGTAGGCGGCAGCTGCTGTATCATAAAGCTTAACGGTGCAGAGGCGTGCAGTGAGCTGGTTCGTCTGCTTAAGGAAAATAACGAGCCTTATTATATACTTGGTAGAGGCTCAAATATAATAGCCGATGACAAGGGTGTAAACGGAACAGTGCTGCTTATCGGAAACCTGATGTCCGATAAGCGTGTTGAAGATGATATAATTTACTGTGATGCAGGTGCGACCCTTACAGCTTTGTGCAATACTGCTCTTGACAACGGTCTTGCGGGAGCTGAATTTGCTTACGGCATACCCGGGACTGTAGGCGGTGCTGTATATATGAATGCAGGTGCTTACGGCGGAGAGATAAAGGATATTATCCTTTATGCCGAAGCGGTCAACAGGGAAACAGGCGAGCTGAAACGCTTTACTCCCGAGGAAATGGAGCTTTCCTATCGTCACAGCCGATTTATGAAAAATGATTATATAATCACATCGGCGGCATTTAAGCTTGAAAAGGGCGATAAGACAGAAATAAGGGCGAAAATGGATGAGCTTATGGAAAAGCGCAGATCAAAGCAGCCTCTTGAATATCCCAGTGCAGGAAGTACCTTCAAGCGTCCTGAGGGAAGCTATGCGTCGCTGCTTATCGAGCAGTGCGGACTTAAGGGCTATGCTGTAGGCGGTGCTGAGGTAAGCACAAAGCACAGCGGCTTTGTTATCAATAAAAATAATGCGTCCTTTGATGATATCATGCAGCTTATTGAGGACGTTAAGAAGATCGTAGAGGAAAAAACAGGATACAAGCTTGAATGTGAGCCTGTTATCATGAGCGACAAAAAACAGGGGGTATAAGGTATGCGATTTCTTATAGTAACAGGTCTCAGCGGTGCGGGAAAATCTGGAGCGGTAAACGTTCTGGAGGATATAGGCTATTACTGTATCGACAATATACCGCCCCAGCTTATTCCCAAGTTTGCGGATATATGTATTCATTCAAAGGGACAGATGAAAAAGGTCGCTATTGTCACCGATATCAGAGGGGGAGACCTTTTCTTTGATCTGGAGGAAAGTCTGGACAGTCTTAAGGAAAACGGCGATCTTAATGTATCCGTATTATTCCTTGATGCAGGCGATGATACCCTTATCAGACGATACAAGGAAACAAGAAGAAAGCACCCTCTTGACGAGCAGTACAACGGCAGTCTGAACGATGCTATTCAGGCAGAGCGGAAGGCACTTGAAGCAATAAGAGCAAGAGCGGATCATTATATAGATACGACAGATATGTCGGTAGGTCAGTTAAGAGAGACGGTCACTGAGCTGTTTACAGATAATCCAAATGAGACAATGGCAGTAAAGGTCATGTCCTTCGGATTCAAGTACGGAGCGTCCAGAGAAGCGGATATCGTTTTTGATGTACGCTGTCTGCCCAATCCCTTTTATATTCCAGAGCTTAAGTCCCATACGGGACAGGAAAGCTGCGTAAGAGACTATGTTATGCAGTTTGAGCAGTCAAAGGAGCTTGAAAAAAAGCTGCGTGAGCTGTTTGATTTTCTTATTCCTCTGTATATTCATGAGGGAAAGACCCAGCTTGTAATAGCCTTCGGCTGTACCGGCGGAAAGCACAGAAGTGTTACCTTTGCCGAGCGTACATATGCATATCTTACCGAAAAGGGTATCAAGGCAAGGATAAGTCACCGTGATATAGGCAGGGGAAGATAATGACTCCGAATTATTATGAGCTTTTGCTTGAGGCGGTAAAAAACAGCTTTTCAAAGCTGTTTTCCGATAATAAGGAGCATTTTTATTACTGCACTCTTGTTATGGCAGAATGTGGCTGTCCGTATATTTCAGCGTGGTCGGAGGAGGCTTTTGAAAGAAAGGTACAGAATATTCCTGCCGATGAAGCAGAATATTACAGATGGTCGTATGCCGATTCACCCTACTGTTCTTATGGCTATGATGAATATTTCGGGGAAGTGAGCAGGGAATATTGGAAAAGTCTTGACGGTCTTGACGATGAAGAATACTGCCTGAAAATTGATGAATGGATGAATATAATGGAACGTGTAATGAGCGTTCTTGATTCGCAAGGTCTTTTTGCTTTAAATCAGAAGCGGGAAGATGTTTTTATCAATGCTGAATATATGCCGCCCGAGGAATCGGATATCGAAAGAGGAAGGCGGCTTAATCCACGAAATATCTTTGAAAAATGGTATTCGGAACAGTGCGCAGATGATGCGGAAAGGGTTGATTATCACCAATTATATCACCCTCCATTGTGTGATATATACCTGATAAAGAATATTACGGATAAAAAAATGCTGATAAAGCTGAAAAGTCTTTTTTATTGTGATTGTACTGTAACAGAGCTTGCTGAAATGGCAAAAACAGTACCGGTTATAATAAAGCATGATATGACTTTTTCTGAAGCGGAAGGTATAATAAAAGCTGCTCCGTATTTAAATGAGTATATTAAATTAAAGAAATGAGCTGTAGCTATGTCTTTTTCATCTTCTGTTAAAAATGAAATATGCACCTCGGTCACGGGGGAAGAGAGCAAATATGCCTGTTTTTACGGAATGATACTGTTCTGTCGGCAGTTTGCTCCCGATTGTATTGTTTTTCAGACGGAAAATGATATTACCGCCGAAATGTTCTGCAAGCTTGCAGATGATATTATCGGCGGAGAAAATATAGTTTCCGTTTCAAAGACACATAAGAAAAATAATGTTACCCTTTATTCTCTGGCTATCGAAAATGAATCGGACAGAGAGGAGCTGATATACAGATATCATATCTACAGCCGCACGATCATTCATCGTATTCAGGACGATATTATCAACGAGGAAAATGTATCACCCTTTCTGGGAGGAGCATTTTTATCCTGCGGCAGTATGACAGAGCCTCTGAAGGAATATCATCTTGAATTTGTAGTTCCCTTTGCGGAGCTGGCTGAGGATATGCTGGAGCTTCTGAACAGTCTTGGCATAAATGCAAAGCTGGTCGAGCGTAAAAACGATCATGTCATTTACATGAAGGAAAGCGAGTCCATTGAGGATATGCTCACATGGATGGCGGCTCCAAAATCCTCTATCGAGCTTATGAATGTTAAGATACTGAAGGATATACGCAACAAGACAAACCGCATAACAAACTGCGATAATGCCAATATTGAGCGTACTCTTAAAGCGGCTGAAAAGCAGATAGAGGATATAGAATATATCGAGCGCACGGTGGGACTTGATTATCTTCCCAGAGATCTTATGAATATGGCAGAGGTAAGACTTGATAATCCCGAGGTGTCGCTTAAGGATCTGGGAGAGCTTCTGGATAAGCCTCTGGGACGTTCGGGAGCAAATCACAGGCTCAAGAAAATATCCGCCATTGCAGACAAGCTCCGTGAGGAACGGGGAGAGCTGACTATAAATAATAAATAAACAGGGAAATGTATTATGATAGATTTTGTACATCTTCATCTGCACAGTGAATACAGCCTTCTGGACGGAGCCTGCCGTATCGGTGATATCGTAAGCCGTGCGGCAGAGCTTGGACAGAAGGCTGTGGCTGTTACAGACCACGGCGTGATGTATGCGGCTGTGGATTTTTACAATGCCTGTAAGGCAAAGGGAATAAAGCCCATAATCGGCTGGGAGGTATATGCGGCAAGGCGTACACGCTTTGACTGTGTGCATCAGATAGATAACAGACCTTATCATCTTGTGCTTTTATGCCGTAACAACGAGGGTTATGATAATCTTATAAAAATGGTGTCTCTTTCTTTTACCGAGGGCTTTTACGGAAAGCCGAGAGTTGATCTTGAGCTGCTGAAAAAATACAGCGGAGGACTTATCGCCCTTTCAGGCTGTATTGCAGGCGAGGTTGCCGTAAAGCTCCGTGACGGTGATTATGAGGGAGCGAAAAAGACAGCACTTCTGTATCGTGATATTTTCGGAGAGGATAACTATTATATAGAGATACAGAATCATAAGACCACAGAGGATATGAAGCTTCTGTCGCAGCTTTACCGTCTTTCAGATGATACGGGAATACCTCTTTGCGCAACAAATGACGCTCATTATGTGCGCAGGGAGGACTCAAAGGTTCAGGAGGTTCTGCTTGCTATCCAGACCAATACCACACTTGATGAAAAAAGTCCCATAGCCTTTCCAAATGATGAATTCTATATGAAATCCTCAGAGGAAATGGCGGCGCTTTTTCCTGCACGGCCCGAAGCTATATCAAATACAGTGAAGATCGCCGAACGCTGCAATGTGGAATTTGAATTCGGAGTGATAAAGCTTCCGAGATATGATCTTTCGGCTGAGGACAGACAAAAATTCCCCGATAACAAGGATTATTTCAGGCATCTGTGCATGGAAGGTCTTTACCGCAGATACGGAAAAACGCCTTGTGCGGAAGCCTGTGAACGACTTGAATATGAGCTTTCGGTTATCATAAAAATGGGTTATACCGATTATTATCTTATCGTATGGGATTTTGTGAATTACGCAAAAAGAAACGGTATTCCGGTGGGTCCCGGAAGAGGTTCGGGAGCGGGAAGTATCGCTGCTTACTGTATAGGTATCACCGATATCGATCCTCTTAAATACAGTCTGCTGTTTGAGCGTTTTCTGAATCCCGAAAGAGTTTCCATGCCTGACTTTGATATCGACTTCTGCTATGAGGGCAGACAGAGGGTAATTGATTATGTTGTGGAAAGATACGGCTCGGACAGAGTGGCGCAGATAGTCACCTTCGGTACAATGGCGGCAAGAGCGGCTGTCCGTGATGTCGCAAGAGTGATGGGACTTCCTTATCAGACAGGAGATACTGTAGCAAAGCTTATTCCGCAGGCACTTCATATCACTCTTGCGGAAGCGATAGAGCAGTCCTCCGAATTGAAGCAGCTGTATACTACCGACAGAAAGGTACATGAGCTTCTTGATATTGCCAAAAGTATTGAGGGTATGCCCCGAAACACATCTACCCATGCGGCAGGAGTTGTTATATCTGACAGGGCAGTGAGTGAATATGTGCCTCTGGTCAGAAAGGACGGTATCACCTCAACTCAGTATACAATGACTGCATTGGAGCAGCTGGGACTTCTGAAAATGGATTTTCTCGGACTGAGAAATCTTACAATAATAAGAGACTGTATCGGATATATCCGCAGGAGCGACCCGGGATTTGATATAAATAATATCCCCGAAAAAGATCCTGAGACCTTTGCAATGCTGTCAAACGGGGATACCTCAGGCGTGTTTCAGTTTGAAAGCGGCGGCATGAGAAATATGCTTATGCGGCTTCAGCCGGAGGGGATAGAGGATCTTATAGCGGCACTGTCGCTGTACCGCCCCGGACCTATGGACAGTATACCAAGATATATCCATAACAGGCGCAATCCCGATGAGATAACCTATAAGCACCCCAAGCTTGAAAGCATACTTAAGGTTACCTACGGCTGTATAGTCTATCAGGAGCAGGTAATGGAGATATGCCGCAGTCTTGCAGGATATTCATACGGCAGAGCAGACCTTGTAAGACGTGCAATGGCAAAGAAAAAGCATGATGTTATGGAAAAGGAACGTCAGTTTTTTGTTGAGGGCTGTATGTCAAACGGTATATCAAAAGAGATCGCCGACAGTATTTTTGATGAAATGGCAGGCTTTGCGTCCTATGCCTTCAATAAATCCCATGCGGCGGCTTATTCATGCGTTGCTTATCAGACAGCGTATCTGAAATGTCATTATTACAAGGAATATATGTCTGCACTGATGACAGCCAATGACGGAGGCAGGCTTACCGATTATATTTCGGAATGCAGGAGAGCGGGAGTAAAGATACTCCGTCCCGATATAAATGAGAGTATGGCAGGCTTTACGCCCACAGCGGAGGGAATACGATTTTCACTTCTGGCAGCAAAGAATGTTGGCTATGGCGTTATCAGTTCACTTATTCAGGAAAGAGAGCTGAACGGACCCTTCAGATCTCCCGAGGAATTCTGCAAGCGTATGCAGGGAAGGGATATAAACCGTCGTGCAGTGGAAAGCTTTATCAAATGCGGTGCTATGGACGGCTTGGGATATAACAGGCGGCAGATGGTATTCAATTTTGACAGGATATTCGATATAGCGGCTGAATCCGCAAGAATGAATGTTGAGGGTCAGCTTGACTTTTTCGGAATGGGAGAACAGTCAGCGGCGGCGGAAACTGTAATTCCGTATATGGAGGATTTTCCCCTTGAAGAAAAGCTTCTTATGGAAAAGGAGATCCTGGGAATGTATGTTACGGGACACCCTCTGGATAAATATTCAAACTATATAAAGGTGCTTGGAATGACCGATATCAGAAGGGCATCAGAGTCAGCGGATAAAGCGCCCGTCCAGCTTATATGCAGTATAGCCTCTGCAAGACCGCATGTAACGAAAAAAGGCGGCAGAATGGCATTTGCTGTGGCAGAGGATATGAGCGGAGAAATGGAGCTGCTTATTTTTCCTGCGGTATATAATGTTTCCGAAAAACTTATAGCCGATGGAACAGCTGTTATGGTAAGCGGACGTATCTCACGGGACGACAAGGGCGCAAAGCTTATTGCCGAGGGAATAGTATCGGCTGATATGTCAGACAGTGTATTTAACAGTCAGGAGCAATATGTTCTTTGTATACGCTGCTGCAGTACCGATACAGATATGATAAGCCGACTTACAGAATGCTGTCTTGAAAATGCGGGAGCATGCAAAGTGATCTTCTGCTTTTCCGATATCGGCAGAAAGACCGCAAGCAAAAAAATAAGCGGAGTAAAAATAAGCGGAGAGCTTATCGACAGACTGTGTGAAATTGCAGGCGTAGAAAATATAGCTGTAGTAAAAGCCAAAAAAGCAAAAAATTAAGATATAAGACAATGAAAATTAATAATTATTCACTGCAGTTACTTGACAAATTTTGTTCATAAGTGTAAAATTGTAAGGTAGGTATTTCTGTCTGATATACGGGCAGAAATACCTGTTAAAAATGAACGCAGGGCTGTAATCGTTTTTGCGTTGAAAGGTTGGAGATTGATGCAGAAGGCAATAGGTATACTTACCAGCGGCGGAGACGCTCCCGGAATGAATGCTGCTGTAAGAGCAGTTACAAGAGCAGCTATAAGCAGGGGTTATAAGGTAATAGGTGTTCAGAGAGGATATAACGGTCTGCTTGACGGTGAAACACTGGAGCTTGACGAAAGATCTGTTTCAAATATAATACAGCGCGGCGGTACAGTTCTTTATACCGCACGATGCGATGAATTCAAGGAAAAGGAATATCAGCAGAAGGCTGTTGAAAAATGCATTGAAATGGGAGTTGAGGGCGTAGTCGTAATGGGCGGAGACGGTACCTTCAAGGGTGCTGCGGCGCTTTCGGCAGGCGGAATACGCTGTATCGGTATTCCTGCAACCATTGATAATGATATTGTCTGCACAGAGTATACGATAGGTTTTGATACAGCGATGAATACAGCTGTTGAAATGATCGATAAGCTGAGAGATACGGCGCAGTCTCATGATAAATGCTCGGTAGTAGAGGTCATGGGACGAAATGCAGGCTGGCTTGCACTTAATGTAGGACTTGCAGTAGGCGCAACAGGCATAGTTGTTCCCGAAATAAAGTTTGACATAAATGCGCTTGCAGCAAAAATGAAGCGTATACAGCAGGGCAGAAAGCAGCACTTTATCATAGTATTTGCGGAGGGCTGCGGAAATTCCTCCGAATTTGCCGCAAAGCTTACTGAGCTTACAGGGATAGAGACAAGAGATACAGTTCTCGGTCATGTACAGAGAGGCGGCAATCCTACTGTAAGAGACAGAAATATCGCCAGCGAAATGGGCTATTACGCTGTAGAGCTTATTGACAGCGGAAAATCCAATCGTGTAGTCGGTCTCAAAAACGGAAGTGTTTTTGATGTTGATATTTATGAGGGTCTTGCAATGACAAAGCCCTTTGATGAAAGACTTTACAGAATTGCAAATGAAATTGCATTTTAATTATATTATACATAAAATTGTCTGAAAGGCATTACAGAGTAGGTCAGTGCGCGTATAGTGTTCCGCCGACGGGGAGTTGCGGCGGAAACGAAAAGCAGTATAAGCTGCTTGCGGTGCATTGTCCGCATCCCGCTTAATGCATTATAAGGGGCTTTCAACACTCCGCATAATGCACAGGCATAATCGCATTATCATTGTAAGCAAAGCATTTATGCGTTGCAATAAATTGCCGTCATATCGGCAGAAACGGAGTGTTTATATGAAAAGCTTTTTTGAACTGTTCACAATGTCCGCAAGGGAGCTTACGGGCAAAAACAAGGTAAGATGCATTGCTGTTACAGCCATGCTTATCGCACTTTCGATGGCGGTGGAAGGATTTACGATAACTCTTCCCTTTGCAAAGATAAACTTTGCATTTATTGCCCTTGCGGCGATAGGTATGCTGTTCGGTCCCACAGTGGCATTTTTCGCAGGCGGAATGTGTGATGTTTTAGGATATATCATACATCCTGACGGAGCATTTCTTCCTGCATACATACTTGTTGCAATGCTTCAGGGACTTATTTACGGTATTGCCCTTTATCCTCTTAAGGAAAATGCACTGAAAAACAGCGGAGCGGTATCTCCCATGTTTGCGGTAAGAGCTGTTATCGGAAGGCTTGTTGATGTTCTTCTGATAAATCTTGTGCTGAATACCACCCTTAATATGCATTACGGATTTATTCCTAAGCAGGCATTTCACGAGGCTTTTGCGGCAAGAATAGCCAAGAATCTTATCCAGCTTTGTGCGGATCTTCCTCTTATGTGGCTTATTCTTCCGATAGCCCTGAAGATATATTTCAGCGGACGCATGGGAAGAAAAAAAGCTGATGTATAATGAAACGGAGAATATGAAAATGAGTATAAATGTAGGATTTATCGGTGCAGGAAATATGGGCTTTGCCATTATCAAGGGTATTGTGGGAAGCGGTCTCTGCGACGATGTGAAAATGTATGCGGAATCAGGAAGGATATGCCTTTACGCATACGACCCAAGCAATGAGATGATAGCTCGTCTTAAGGATTACGGTGTTGAGCCGTGTTCAAGCGAAAATGAGCTTGTGGAAAAATGCGATTATGTATTTCTTGCAGTAAAGCCTCAGCAGCTTGATACTGTCCTTGACAAAACAGAAGGAGCATTTACAGCTGATAAGGTAATAATCTCGATCTGTGCAGGTATCACAGCTGAATATATCAGCTCAAAGACCATTTCCGATGCAAAGATAGTGCTTGTAATGCCCAATACACCTCTTCTTCTCGGTGAGGGAGCGTCTGCACTTTCAAGAAACGGAAGAGTATCTGATGAGGAATTTGAGTTTGTAAAGAATATTTTCAGCTCATGCGGTAAGGCTGAGGTGGTGCCACAGGATAAAATGAAGGAGATAATCGCTGTAAACGGCAGCTCACCTGCATTTATCTATCTCTTTGCAAAGGCATTTATTGACTATGCAGAGAGAGAGGGTATAGACAGCGAATCTGCAAAAACTCTTATCGCCCAGTCTCTTATCGGTTCAGCCAAGATGATAACCGATTCCGGTTATACCGTTGATGAGCTTATAAAAATGGTTTCATCTCCCGGAGGAACAACTCTTGCAGGACTTGATGAGCTTTATAAGGGCGGCTTTACCGAAACGGTGACAAAATGCTGTGAAAGCTGCACCAAGAGAGCTTACGAGCTTTCCAAGTAATAAATAATATGATCTCCGCATATACATCAATATAATTAAAATGTAAAGGACGATGTATATGAACGGAAAGGAAATTACGCCCAATACCCTGTGGCTGATAATGCTTATGGCAGTGTCGGCTGCAGGAGCAGTCTGCGGAGCATTATACGGCGGTTCTGAAACAGGGGAGATGCTTATTAGCTACAGGACTCATGCACCTCTTGCGGAGCTTATTCTGACCTCATTCAGAGGGTGCTTTATAATTACCGCAGTATGCTTTCTGCTTGGATTTTCTGCGGCAGGACAGCCCTTTGAAGCGATAGTTCCGTTTTTCTTCGGAACCGGTGTCGGTACAGCGGCGGCAGAGCTTTATTCGTCGGCAGGTATGTTTCCCGCTCTTGTGCTTATACTGCCCGGAGCAGCGGCAGCATCGGCAGCGGTAGCTGTTGCGGCAAGGGAATCAATGAGAATGTCTCTTGCGGTATGCAGGCGAGCTTTTTCAAAGGGGGATTATTCCCCTGCAGATATCAGGCTTTATTTTCAGAAATTTCTGATAATCACAGCAATGTCAGCGGCAGCTGCATTAATTGACGGGGGAGGAGCGGTATTATATTCGCTTCTTTGTAAAAGGGGATAGATTTTTGGCTGTATCATTATGATATGATACTGCTTTTGATTGTGAAAGGAAGTTAAAGTTTTAAATGGGTATTTTTGGAAACAATTATATGAAATCGGGTCCCGGCATAGCAAAGGACGCTCCGAAAAAAAAGCCTTTTTTTCATTTCTGGGAGCTTTATTTCAGAAAGATATGGAAGCTTCTCCAGCTGAATATCATCACTTTTATTTTCTGCATACCTGTTGTTACAATAGGTCCTGCCCTTGCGGGAATGACAAAGGTGCTGAGAAATTATGTGCTTGAAAAGAACGCCTTTGTATTCCATGATTTCTGGAAGGGCTTTTCGCAGAACTGGAAAAAATCACTTCCCGTTGGTCTTGCAGATCTGCTTATGATAGTTTCTGCAGTGTGTTCGGTGAATGTATATACGCAGCTTGCAGAAAATGCAGAGTCGGGCGGCTGGTTTTATTATGCGCTTTGTATCATATCAATAAGCGTTGCATTTACGGTGCTTATAATGAGCTTTTATGCATATCCCATGATAATTGCGACTGACCTTGATTTCAGAAGCTGCATAAAGAATTCTTTCCTGCTTACCTGTGTTGCGCTTAAAAAGAATGTTATAACTCTTCTCTGTGTGGCAATAGTAGTGGCTGTACATATACTGACAGCATTGCTCAACCCCTATGCGCTTACACTTATGGTACCATTCTGGTCACTGACTTTTGCAGGCTTTATAATAATGTTCAATACCTATCCTGTGATACAGAAATATGTTATCAATCCTTACTATGAGGAAAAAGGACAGGATAATCCCGAATATGATTATCTTAAGCCTCTTGATGAAGAGGAAAGTATATTCATGGATAAGGGCGGAGAGGAAGCTCCCATTGAAGCTCCCGACAAGGATAAGAAAAAGGGAAAAATCATTTCATAAGATCATTACAGTACTGCAGAGAATCATCTGCGGTGCTGTTTTGATTTTTTGGAAAATTTGAAAAAAATTCGGAAAACCCCTTTACAAACGGAAAAAAGTGTGTTATAATACTAATTGTTGTGCATAGCACGACAGAAAAAAACTTAACCTCGTCTCAGCCTTCGGGTTCGCCTCGTTATCGGGGAATTTGCCTGCCGTAGGCTTGGATGAAGGAAATAATTTAAAGAGGTGCTTTTACTATGATGCGTAAAGAAGAAAAAACAGCTGTAATCGCAGCTAACAAGACAAGCGAAAACGACACAGGTTCACCTGAGGTTCAGATCGCAATTCTCTCCAAGAGAATTTCCGACCTTACTGAACACCTTAAGGTCCACAAGAATGACCACCACTCCAGAAGAGGTCTTCTCAAGATGGTAGGTCACAGACGTAACCTTCTCAACTATCTCATGAAGAAGGATATTACAAGATACCGTGCTATCGTAGAGAAGCTCGGTCTCCGTAAGTAATTCAAGATGTACAGGGGCAGTCTGCGGAATGTGCAAATTCTTTCCGCACTGCCTTTTCGTGCGTAAAACAGAACAGCAGATGTTAGCATTAAATCGTGTCCGCAGGCAGACGGCGGACAGGCTTTATTGCTAAAACTGCTGTCCGTTCAAGGAATTTTAAATCAGGAGGCAAGTAAATTATGTTTGATAATTACAAGGTTTTCAAGACCACCTATGCAGGCCGTGAGCTTGTTGTTGAAACAGGCAAGACCTGTGAGCTTTCCAACGGTTCATGCTGGGTACGCTACGGCGATACAGTTGTAATGGCTAACGTTACAGCAAGTGTAAAGCCCAGAGAGGGCATTGACTTTTTCCCTCTTTCCGTTGATTTTGAGGAAAGACTTTATTCTGTAGGAAGAATTCCCGGCTCCTTCATGAAGAGAGAGGGCAAGCCTTCTGAAAAGGCTATCCTTACTTCCCGTATGGTAGACCGTCCTATCAGACCTCTTTTCCCCAAGGATATGCGTAATGACGTTTCCGTTGTTATGACAGTTCTTTCCGTTGATCCCGACAATTCACCTGAGATCGTAGGTATGATCGCTACTTCTATAGCTATCTCCATTTCAGATATTCCCTGGAACGGTCCTGTGGGCGGTATCAGCGTAGGTCTAGTTGACGGTGAGATCGTTCTCAATCCTACTCTTGAGCAGAGAGGCAGAAATGATCTTAACCTTACAGTTGCAGGTACAGCTGAAAAGGTCGTAATGATCGAAGCAGGTGCTAACGAGGTTGACGACGATAAGATGCTTGAGGCAATTATCGCAGGTCATACAGAGATCAAGAAGATCGTTGAATTTATCAGTGATATCCAGAAGCAGATCGGCAAGAAGAAGTTTGAATTTGAGTCAATGGAAGTTGACCATGATATGTTCGATGCTATCGAGGCTTTTGCTGCTGAAAGAGTTAAGGTCGCTCTTGATACAAACGATAAGAATATCCGTGAGGAAAGACTCAATCCTATCAAGGACGATATTCATGCAAAGTTTGATGAAGAATATCCCGAAAAGATCGGCATGATAGATGAGTGTATCTATAAGCTTCAGAAGAAGATCGTACGTAACTGGCTCTATGAGGGCAAGCGTGTTGACGGCAGAGGAATCGACGAGATCAGACCTCTCGCTGCAGAAGTAGGACTTCTTCCCAGAGTACACGGTTCAGGTATGTTCACAAGAGGACAGACACAGGTACTCACTATTGCAACTCTCGGTCCTGTAAGCGATGCACAGAGAATTGACGGTATCGATGAAGAGGATACAAAGAGATATATGCACCATTATAACTTCCCCTCATATTCTGTTGGTGAGACAAAGCCTTCAAGAGGTCCCGGCAGACGTGAGATCGGTCACGGTGCACTTGCAGAACGTGCTCTTGAGCCTGTTATTCCTTCCGTTGAGGAGTTCCCTTATGCATTAAGACTTGTTTCAGAGGTTCTTTCTTCCAACGGTTCAACATCACAGGGCTCTATCTGCGGTTCAACACTTGCACTTATGGACGCAGGTGTTCCAATCAAGGCTCCCG
>JAFUOZ010000016.1 GCA_017481565.1 Oscillospiraceae bacterium
AAGAGGAACCCAATGATTTTACCGATTATTGAAGAAATATAAAAAACACTCATATCACTGTTTCGTGATATGAGTGTTTTTTTATTTAAACTGTAATATATTCTGT
This sequence comes from Oscillospiraceae bacterium, assembly GCA_017481565.1. Lineage (GTDB taxonomy): Bacteria > Bacillota > Clostridia > Oscillospirales > Ruminococcaceae > RGIG4694. Next base: position 107 of record JAFUOZ010000016.1, read on the forward strand.
ACCTTTGTTGAAGTGGCACGCTGTGACATATAATCTTTGAAGCTTACATTGTTCAGAGATTCATTTGCATAGATATAATCAGGCATACTTAAAACATTTTCTGTAGCAGAAACAGAAGAATCAAATGTGCTGATTTTAATCACAGGAGTAATATAACTTTTCATTATTGTACCCCCTTTGTTTCATCTGCGGATGAATATTCATTATCAGGATCCGTCAGATAATCATCAAGATTCTCTGAATGGATCATATCAAGGACGAATACGAAATAAAGGAGCATATTTCCGCCGTATTCGACGAGCTTCCTTTTCACGACGACCTGAACGCCAAAACCCTTTCCTATATTATGAAAAGCATCTACAAGGAGTGGGATAATGCTAAGTTCAGAGAATATCTTGAACGCTTTGCCCTCCCCGAAAAAAAGAAATTCGGCAAATTTTCAAAGGGTATGAAAATGAAGCTCCAGATAGCCGCCGCCCTTTCCCACAATGCAAGGCTTCTTGTTATGGACGAGGCTACAACAGGTCTTGACCCCGTTGTAAGAAATGAGATACTCGATATTTTCCTGGAATATCTGCAGGACGAAAACAACAGTATCCTTATGTCCTCCCACATTACCACCGACCTTGAAAAGGTTGCCGACAGCGTTACCTTTATCGACAAGGGAAAGCTTCTTATCACAGGCTATAAGGACGATATACTCGAAAGCCACGGCGTAATAAAATGCACCAAAAAGGATTATGCAGATATAGATCCCTCAGACATTTTAAGCGCAAGAATATCCGATTTCGGCGTGTCTGCAATGGTTTCGGACAAGGCTTCTGCAATGAGGAAATACAGCGGTCTTGTTATTGATAACACCACCCTTGAAGAAATAATGCTTTTCTATGTAAACGCTTCAAAAAAGGAGTGGATGTGATGAAGGGACTTATTTTCAGAGAGCTTTATCTGGGAAGAAAAAATATGCTTGTTGTTGCGGCAGTAAGCTTTGTATTCGGAATAATAGGCATACTTATAAGGCTCAGTATGAACATAGGAAATCTTGCACTGCTTTCCGAGGAAACGCTGACCGAGCTTGATTTAAATACATATATGATTTTCTCTGTAATGACAGGCGCACTTCTTCTTATGATAAGCACCGTAATATCCGAGGTATCGGGAATGGACTACAAAGCAAAATGGATGGGCTTTCAGTACACCACCCCCGTAACGGAAGAAAAGTATATGCTTGCAAAATATCTGCTTATGCTTGCCCTTACCGCCGCCGCCGCTGTTCCTGCCTTTATCAATGCGGCAATAATAGGCGCACTCAGCGGCAGACCACTTGATATGAACATCACCTCGGTGCTTGTTATGATTTCCTGCGTGACTGTGATTCTCAATGTATTGCAGACCGCTCTGACGCATCTTCTTCACAGCTTTGAAAAGGCTATGTACGTTTATATTGTTCTTGGAATAGCAGCTTATATGCTCTTTGTTGTAAAGCTTGATTCTATGAATATAGGCAGCGAATCGGACAGCCTTGCAAGCCTTTCAAATGAGGTGTTCAGCTTTTGCAGGGAATATATGGGCATTGCTGTCATTGCCACGGCAGTTCTTGTAATAACAGGCTATTTTCTCACAACAGCATTTATGAAAAGGAGGGAAAAGTAATGTTCGGACTGATAATAAAACAGCTTCGGCTTCAGCGTATCCATATAATACTTCTTTCCCTCGGTATCGTCGCTGTAGCAGTATTAAGCTTTTTTTTCAGCTATTTCAGCATAAGCTCGGAGGAGCTTGACCCCAATTCAACCATACTTCCCCTTTTTCTGCTCCTTTATATTTCCGCCGACGCAGTTTCCACATCGTTCTTTACCACAGATGAGAGCAAGAAATGGGCTTCCTTTATAATTTCCTCACCTCTCGGAGCAAGAGGACAGGTAAAATCCCAGTATCTTCTTACGATTTTTATGCTCTTTGCGGTAAATACCGCCTGCT
>JAFUOZ010000017.1 GCA_017481565.1 Oscillospiraceae bacterium
CCGCCTGCCTCCCCGACAGCTTCTGTTTCTCCGCTGCAGGCTGCTGCACATGACATCATTGTCATTGCCGCAAGCAATGCAAAGGTTTGTTTTAGTTTACATTTGTTCATTAATTACAGTCCTCCTAAAAATGTAATTTTATTCAGGTGCTTTCCGTCCCTGCCTGAATCTGCGGTTTCTCCCACAGGTTCAGGCAGATACGGAAATTTTTAAGGAACCGCTGATTAATGACGTAGGCATCGTTTCTTTAATACTGCATTTTTCAGAACCGCCTCCGTCCGAATCCTAAGCCGCTGTTAAGCAAACAATAACATAAAAAATTTCAATCGTTTGAATTTATTATTCATAAAACGTCCCGTCCCTTTATTGTATGGATTTTATGAGGAATATGAAGCAGGATGATCAGATTTTTACAAATGACAGTTTTTATATGTCAGTCATATATATCCTCCTTTTTTGGGGATAAAAGCAGGCATTTTTCCATGCTATCATAGTTTTATTATACATCAAATTCATAAACTTGTCAAATTTTTTTCGCAATTCACATTTTATTTAAGTTATTATTAAATTCAGATTAACCATATTATGTAGTATATGTGTTATTGCCATGATTAACGAACCGCTGATTAAAGCCGCAGGCATCGATTACGCTCCTCGAAAATCCCTTTGCCGAAGCGGCAAAACTTACTGAGAGGAGCGATAATCGATTTAATCAGCGTTTCCTTAATTATAGCATACTTTTCTCACTTTTTTCCGTTTTTTCGCCCAATGGTCGTTTTAGACTGCCGAATGGTATTTTTTATAACAGAAATACTCTAAACCATAAAAATAACAGCTGCTGTAATTCTTCCGATAAAGGCGTATGCATAAATACAGTCTGATACACTGATATATTAAATCCGTAAATTATAAAAAAGAAATTCAGCCGAAAAATCTGATATCCAAATTTTATGCGATTATGTTATTGCGGTAGCAGTTCAAAGTGTAAAATCATAACTTTTGCCCTTATGAAAAGCTGTTGCGAAAGGGTAGTGAAGCGGTTTGAACAGTATCTTTTTATGAATACTGACCCACTGTATATTTTTTTTAAAACAAGTTGATATGTATGAAAAAAGTATTAAAACATCATATATTGAATGAATAATATATAACATTATTCTTAGAATGTGTTTTGTAATTATTAATAGCATATATGATCATCTTTGTGGTCTGAATATCCGCAGCACACATACTTCTTATTGTAATATATAAAAAATTAAGGAAGCACTGATTAATGCCGTAGGCATCGTTTCAGACCCACGAAAATCCTTTGCCGCAGCGGCAAAATTGACTGAGTGGGTCTTGAAACGATTTAATCAGCGGTTCCTTAACAATGCAGAGGGAAAGTCTGCTATAAATATACAAAAAGGACATTTTATCCCTATAAAAATTCAATATTTATTGTGCATAATATAATATAGGGAAAACTGACAAAATCATTCGGATTTGAAATAAGTGATTTTGCGGATTTGTACAAAAATACATTCGGCGAAAGAGGGTGTATATTATGACAGTATTATATGGAAAAGGTGTATCGGAAGGTATAGCATTCGGTAAAATAAGCTTATACAGATGTGAGCGGATATGCGTAAATCCGTGCTTTGTAAGCAATTCAGAGGCAGAGCTGGAGCGCTTCAATGCCGCAAGGGAAAAGGCAATGGGACAGCTTGAAAGACTTTACGGAAAGGCACTTGATGAAGTAGGTCCCGAGGACGCACAGATATTTCAGATACATAAAATGATGCTGGAGGACGATGATTATGTCACCTCCACCGAAGAATATATAAGAGCTGAAAGACTTAATGCGGAATATGCCGTTTCAATTACCGCCAGCCGCTTTGAGATGATGTTCTCCGCTATGGAGGATGAATATATGCAAAGCCGTGCCGTTGATATAAGAGATGTATCGGACAGAATTATAAGAAATCTTCTTAAAATGCCCGTGGATAACGGTAATGTAAGGGAAAATACGATCATCTGTGCAGATGATCTGGCTCCGTCCGAAGCGGTAATGATAGATAAATCCAAGATACTTGCATTCTGTACCGTATACGGTTCGGCTAATTCTCATACCTCTATACTTGCGAGAAATATGGGAATCCCCGCTGTTTCAGGGCTTGAGGGACTGGTCTGTGACGATTATGACGGTCTTGACGCTGTGTGTGACGGTGAAACAGGAATAATCTACATTGACCCCGATGAAGAGACTCTTGAAGCAATGAGAAACAAGCAGAAAAATGAGCTGAGAAAAAAAGAACTGCTCAAAAGCCTGAGAGGAAGGGAGAATATCACTCTTGACGGCTATAAGGTGGAGGTTTATGCCAATATATTTAATCCGGATCAGGTACCCGATGTTATTTCGGGAGACGGCGGCGGAATAGGTCTTTTCAGAAGTGATTTCCTTTTTGCGGATATGATGGCGATACCGGGTGAGGAAGCACAATTTCGGTGCTATAAAAGAGTTCTTGAACGTATGCAGGGAAGATTTGTTATTATATGCGCTGCCTATGCGGGACTGGATATGCACCGTGATTATTATGACGGCTGCGATGATATGGCATTCGGACTTCATTCGGCAAGAGTACGTCTTACAAATCCCTATATACTGAGAACACAGCTGAGGGCGTTGCTGCGTGCTTCCGTATTCGGAAATCTTGGAATAGTATTTCCAAGGATAGCGTCTCTGGAAGAGCTTTGTGAGGTCAAGAAAATATTCGGCGAAGTAAAAACCGAATTTATAGAAAAGAGAATTCCCTTCTGTGATAAGATAGAGATCGGTATCATGCTTGAAACACCTGCATCAATAGTGCTCAGTGATATCCTTGCGGCACAGGTGGATTTTTTCAATGTGGGTACAGACAGTCTTATCAGGTATGCGCTCGGTACTGAGCTTCACGACGGCTGTTGGGAGCCTTTCAAGGATAATCAGCACCCTGCAGTAATGAGAATGATAAAGGTAGCGGCAGACAATGCTCACCGAAACGGCGCATGGATCGGAATAAGCGGAGCGGCTGCCGCCGATCATGAGCTTACCGAAGCATTTCTTTCAATGGGTATTGATGTGCTTTCCGTTGCTCCCTCTCAGGTGCTCCCTCTGAGAGAACGTATATGCACACTTACGCTTACAAACAGGGACGAGATCATATCGGGACTGGAATTTGCCAACTAATTCATAAACGATTGGAGTCATTTTATGTTAAACAGAAAAATTATTTCATATGCGGCTGTGCTTGCTGCTTCAGCGGTGATGCTCAGTTCGTGCTCCGAGGGTGCGGATAAAAATGCAGTGTCTGAGAATACAGAAGCTGTTTTCTCCGCTGCGGAAACGGAGATTTCACCTGCAGAGGTTACCGAAACAGAGCCTGTTCAGGAGGAACAGGCTGAGGAAATACTTCCCTCGGCAGAATTTTCACATAAAAGCGGCGTATATGCCGACCCGTTTCAGCTGACTGTTTCAGCGGCTGAGGAAGGGGAGCTTTATTATACCCTTGACGGAAGTGATCCTGCAAAAAGCGATACTGCTGTTTTATATACAGCTCCGATAGATATAACAGACAGAAAGGCGGACAAAAATGTTGTATCGGCTGTTGACCCCGTGCTATTTGCAGGAAGCTTCAATCACAGAAATGAGGAAAGAGACGGTTTTTACTGTGACATAAAGGCACCCTCAGATGATGCTGTGGATAAATGCACGGTAGTAAGAGCGGCTGTTAAAAAATCTGACGGAAGCTTCGGCAAAGAGGTATCGTCAACCTATTTTATAGGTACTGCCGAGGAGCATATAAAAGGTCTTAAAGCAAGCTGTGAGGCGGCGGGAACAAGTCTTGCAGTGGTGAGTATATCAATGGACTATGACGATCTTTTTGACAGCAAAACGGGCATATATGTGAAGGGTGATATATTTGACCGTTCCCTTGCCGACTATCTTAAGACAGAACGTCTGAAAAGCGGAGAGGACGCACGTTCCATGGACGCAAACTATAAGCAGAAGGGCAGAGAATGGGAGCGTGAGGCGGTTGTTTCATTTATGGAATTTTCCGCAGAGGGACAGTCTGAGGAGGTCATATCACAGAAATGCGGCATAAGGATACAGGGTAATTACTCCCGTTCGGACGCTGTCAAGGGTTTCAGATTATATGCAAGGACAGATTACGGCGAAAAGAATTTTAAATATCCTATCCTTGGAAGTGAATGTACCGATGACAGCGGTCAGGTCATTGACAAATTCGATACGCTTGTTTTAAGAAACGGCGGAAACTGTGCCTTCACAACTAAATTCAGCGATACCTACTGGCAGTCTATGTTGGGTGATACTGCCTGCGATATACAAAGGTCAAGACCCTGTGTTGTATACATAAACGGTGAATACTGGGGACTTTATGTTCTCCAGGAGGATTATTCCGATGATTATTTTGAGGATCATCATGGGGTAAACAAGGATGATGTGGTTCTTTACAAGGGCGATGCGGAGGCACTGAAAAAGGGCTATAAGCTTGATATAGGCGATGCGCCTGCAGAGGGAAGTGAGGACAGCTATTTCAAGCCTCTTAAGGATTTTTTCAAAACACATTCAAGCCTTAAGTCACAGTCTGATTACGATGAATTTGTAAAGCTTGTGGATCCACAGTCGGTAATGGATTATTTTGCTGTACAGTGCTGGATAAACAACAAGTGGGACTGGCCCGGTAAAAACTGGTCTATGTGGAAAACCGTTACCGTTGACGAAACCAATCCATACAACGACGGCAGATGGAGATTGGTATTCTATGATATTGAATTCGGCGGCGTAAGCGGTGAAAATGACGCATTTACCAATACTGTCAAGGAGGATAATTATAAGCCCAAGGGTCTTCTTGATATGGATACCGATAATCCGGCGGTGCTTTGCTTTGCCTATCTGATGACAAATGAAGGCTTCCGAAATCAGTTCTATGAAAGGCTTAACGGACTTTCATCAGGTGAATTTGAGCGTTCTGCCGCCCTTGAAAGACTGCAGTATTTTGAGGATACATATTCTCCGCTTTACGATCAGTTCTTTGCACGATATGAGGGTGCAGGTACAACAGAGGACGCTGTTGAAGGCGGTTATGCAAGTATAAAATGCATACGTGATTTTGTGAACCTGAGAGCTGATAATATTCAGCCGATGATCGATTTCTGCGAAAAAACTCTTACATAAAGCAAAAATACCTTGTCTGCGTAAAACAGGCAAGGTATTTTTTATATGGTATCTACTTTTATAACCGCTGTAGCCTCGGGGAACTTTTCCTCTGCGGATTTCTTTATGTTTTCTATGTGTTTTACACGTTCTGCAGGCGGGATATCAAAGGGAACTGCAAGGTCAAAAATAAGATTGATGCGGTTTTTTCCGTCGGTTATGCGGAAATCATGGATAGAGCAGAGAGGATTTTCAGCCGAAACGATATTTTCAACTGCAGAGCGGTAGAAACGCACCTTTTCATTCAGGGTGGAAACAGGGTCGGTATGCAGGACTATTTCCACGCCAAGCTCGGTAAGTATCCTGTTTTCCGTTTCGTCAATGATCTCATGTATCTCCACTATATCGGCGGTATCGGAAACCTCTGCATGAGCAGACGCCATTATCCGTCCGGGACCGTAATCATGTATTATAAGGTCATGAACGCCTGTAATACCCTCGGTTTCGGTGAGTATAAATTTGATTTTGTCGGTAAGCTCCTTATCGGGAGGGGAGCCTATCAGACGGTCAATGGTGGAACGTGCAATATCTATTCCAGAACGCATGATAAGGAGCGATACCGCAAAGCCTGCATATCCGTCAATGGGGAATGATGTGATCTCGCCGATGACTGTCGAAAGTATTATTGCGGCAGTGGATATAACGTCGTTAAGACTGTCTGAGGCTGCGGCGGAAAGCACCGATGAGCCTGTTATCCTTCCCATATAGCGGTTATAGGAAAACATCCACAGCTTTATCAGAACTGAAAGGGAAAGTATGATGATGATACCAAGGTCAAAATCAACCTTTTCGGGATTAAGTATCTTTCCGAAGGAGCTTTTGAGCAGCTCAAAGCCTGCAAGCTCGATTATGAAGGCTATGATAAGCGAGGAAATATATTCCATTCTTCCGTGACCGTAGGGGTGTTCCTTATCGGGTATTCCCGATGAAAGCTTTGTGCCGATTATGGTCACCAGTGACGAGCCTGTATCGGAAAGATTATTTACAGCGTCACTTATTACGGCGATACTGTTTAATAAAAGTCCTGCTGCAAGCTTTATTCCGAACAGGATCAGATTGCAGATTATCCCAAGTATTCCGCCCAGTATGCCGTAACGGGCGCGGACACAGCTGTCTGTTACATTTTCGCTGTCTTTTATGTATTTTCTGATTATAAGCTTTATCATGACAGGGTACCTCGATAGAATAAGCTTTTATATGGTGACATCTGAAAACTACAGTGCCCTCAGATTTAAGGAACCGCTGATTAAATCGCTTCACAACGCTCTCAGTGACGGATTTTCGAGCGTTGGAAGCGATGCCTACGGCTTTAATCAGTGCTTCCTTAAGGAAGATACGGTTCTGAGTTCTCAGACGTTAGTTTTGAAGGTCACCATAAGTATATTCATTGATAATAGCATATTATTACTGTTATGTCAAGGGATTTTACTATTTCATTTCTGTGGACTGTCTGACTTTTTGGTAATATTCTCATATGCGTACATAACAATAAGACCTATAATGAAGGTATGTACCGCTGCAAGATATTTACTGACAAAAAACTCTTTTTCAAAGTGTATCTCATTTTTCTGACCGTTATTATCTGTCAGCAGATATTCATAGCCAAAAAAATTCTTTATATGATGTATCGTAAAAGGGTTTGACCAGGGACTGTATACACGGGTCACAGGCTTATCGGTCATATCGGGATCGGCTATTTCATTTCCGTAATAATCATAGCAGCACTCAACAGTTGACGCTCCTCTGCCGTCTTTATATAAAATAACCTTCTCTGCGTCTCCTTCGATACTGAAAAATACCCTGTCACCTGTTACTTCAATGCTCCTGAGCATATTTCCTTTGTCATCGTAAAAGCGGATAATATTCAGTGACTCTCTGAAAAACGAGCCGTGTGTACGTATATGCACCGCAAAATACCCCGTATTATTATCCACAGTCTCATTAATAATACTGCTTGCTATCGCCAGATATGACATCATACAGATAAAAATCAGCGCAATAATTCTTTTCAAAGCTGTACTTTCTTTTATTTTATCGTATATTTTACAGAAAAGCCTTCTGAGCATATTTTCACCGCCCGAAATATATTTCAATCAGATTGCAATAAAGAGTACCGCATAAAATATACGATACTCTTTATATCAAAGCTATTGATATTATTTTTTATATCAGCTCTGCTCACTGAGATACAGCTGTGCACGGTTCTGTATCATTTCAGCTGCCTGAGTTGCGGTATTTTGACCGCTGTAGAAGTTTGCAAGCTCCTCATTGATGATATTGATGATATTCTCATCATCAGCCGATGTAAGATGAACCTTTTCTGCGGAGAACATATATCCGTTTATCTTGTCAATGTCCTCCTGAGTAAGAGGCTCTAAGGTTATCTGCATATCACCTATCCAATAGCTGCTTTCGGCAATAACCTCTTCACCGTTTTCATCAGTATATGTATCAGGCTTCAGTGCCTCCTCAGCCTGCTTCTGCAGAGAGGATTTTCTTATAGCAAAATTCCATCTTATCTTATCCTGAGACTCTTCCGAGAGCATATTCTTGATAAGTGCCCAGCCTGCCTCGGGATAAGCTGATTCAGCAGAAATTGAAATAATGCTTCCTGCCGCAATGGAGGGACCCGATGTGCTTCCGGGATAGCCGATAATTGAGATATCCTCACCGAACTGACCCTGCTCGGTATAATTAAAGCTATCGTAACTGCTCAGATAAAAGTTCTGCAGCAG
>JAFUOZ010000018.1 GCA_017481565.1 Oscillospiraceae bacterium
TTCATGAGCAGGAAGTTTGTGGGATCGTACTGTGCGCCCACCTTCTGTGAAATACGTGCAGCCATAGGAACCGCCGACACACCTGCAGAACCGATAAGAGGATTAACCTTACCCTTGGTAACAACATACATAAGTTTTCCAAGGAGAAGTCCGCATGCTGTACCAAGAGCGAAAGCAACAACTCCGAGAACGATGACCTTGAGGAATGCCCAACTGATAACCTTGTCGGCAGTTGTTGTAGCACCAACAGATATACCGAGGAAGATCGTGATGATATTCATAAGCTCGTTCTGAGCAGTCTTTACAAGTCTTTCACAAACGCCGCTTTCCTTAAGAAGATTACCGAACATAAGCATACCTACGAGAGATGTAGCATCGGGAACCAGCAGTGAAATAATGATCGTAACCATGATGGGGAAAATGATCTTCTCTGTTTTGGAAACAACACGGAGAGAATCCATTCTTACAAGACGTTCCTTTTCAGTTGTGAGTGCCTTCATGATAGGCGGCTGAATAACGGGAACGAGAGCCATGTAAGTATATGCCGCAAGAGCGATAGTACCTGTATCTACAGAGTGAGGTCCGCCCTGGCTGAGAAGCTTACTTGAAACGAAGATAGATGTAGGACCGTCAGCACCGCCGATGATAGCGATAGAGCCGGCTTCACGAGCTGTAAAGCCGAGGAATGCAGCAGCAACGAAGGTAAAGAAGATACCGCCCTGTGCAGCCGCACCCAGAAGGAAGCTCTTGGGGTTTGCAATAAGAGGAGCAAAGTCTGTCATACAGCCGATGCCAAGGAATATCAGAGGAGGATAGATCTGCAGCTTAACGCCCATGTAAAGCAGGTCAAGAAGTCCGCCCTGATGTACAACAGCGTCAAAGTCGATCTCCTTGCCGCCGCTTATATCCCAGAGCTCGGGGTGATACATATTTGCACCGGGAAGGTTGGTAAGAAGCATACCGAAGGCAATAGGGAGAAGAAGCAACGGCTCAAATCCCTTTTTGATTGCCAAATACATAAATACAAAAGAAATACCGATCATTATAATCTGAGGGATTGTAATGTTCGCAAAGCCTGATACCGACAGAAGATCGGCTATAGTATCGAGAAAACTCTGAAGCATTCTTTATTCTTTCCTTTCTTTGATTAATCAGAAGCTCTTTGTGCTTTCAGCGGCACCCGCATTGCCCCATGCGCCTCTGCGTGACTTTGAAGTCTTCTTTGCAGATACGCTCTTGATAGCATAGGTTCTGCCTGTTTCGGCACTCATAGCAGCAACTGCTGCAGCGATAACCGCAATCACCTCATCACCGATACCTGCTTCAATCACGGGTGCAGGTGCGCTTGCCTTAGCTTCGACAGCCTTAGGCGCAGGTGCAGGCTCTGTCTTTTTTTCAGGTGCGGAGGGCGTATTCTTCTTTGAGGAATTGATATTCTCAAAGATCTTACCCATGAGCCACACAACGAAAATAAGAATAACCAGTGCAAGAAAAACTATCGCTATACCTGACAATGCAACCGATGCGACAAATTCTCCCGGCATTTTCATTTCCATAAAATCAAAACTCCTTTGTTTTAAAATTAAAAAACCAATCTTTTATATTATAGCGCAGATTTACCAAAATTGCAACATTTTTTAGCCTTGATAATCGTTTTTTTATAAAATATTTTTTGAACTTTTTATAAACTTTTGCTTTTTATCGAATAATTTATAGATATATTGTACAGTAATAATTTTTCACGATACAAAAATTATGACATAATTTACGGATTATACATTCTTGTTTTTCATAAATATATTATAATGAATATATCATTTTTAGAAAGGAAGTTTAAAATGAACAGATTTACCCTTAACGAAGCTATCGATTTTGATTTTTTTGAAAAAATGCTTGATAAGTTCGTTGACTATCTCCCCACCCTGCTTACTGCACTTGCAATATTCATTATAGGCTCGCTCATCAACAAGGCTATGCAGAGTCTGACCATGAAGACACTGGGAAAAAGCCGTCTTGACAAGACGGTACACGGTTTCATAAAATCCGCTGTACATATCGTTATACTTGCATTTACTATTATTATCGCACTTTCCACACTGGGTATACCCATGACCTCTATCATTGCTGCGGTAAGTGCCGCAGGACTTGCTATCGGTCTTGCGCTCCAGGGAAGTCTTTCCAATGTTGCAGGCGGATTTATCGTGCTTTTCTCCAAGCCCTTCAAGGCAGGTGACTATATTTCCGTTGCAGGAGTTGAAGGTACTGTTGAGGAGATAACTATCCTCAGCACAAAGATCACTACAGTTGACAATAAGGCTATTTATGTACCTAACGGAACAGTATCAGGTTCTACTATTGTCAACTTCTCCCGTGAGCCTCTCCGCAGAGTTGATTTAAGCTTCGGTATATCCTACGATGATGATTATCACAAGGCTATAAAGATCATCGAGAACGTTATTTCAAAGCACGAAAAGGCACTTAAGGATCCTGCTCCTACCGTCCGTGTAGGTGAGCTTGGCGCAAGCTCGGTAAATATCACCACACGTATATGGACAAACTCTGCTGATTACTGGGACGTATATTTTGATATCATCGAACAGGTCAAGACAGCTTTTGACGAAAATGATATTACTTTCCCCTATAATCAGATCTATGTTCACGGTATTAGCAAATCAGACAAATAATATACTATAAATCACGGAACTGTTGTCCTGCCTTTTACGGCAAGACGGCAGTTCTGTTTTTTATCGGTGAGTATATTCTTAATTTTTGCCGATACTGTAAAAAAATTTGAAATAACAGTTGCAGTCTGTCGCAAAGTATGGTATAATAGAAGTGATATTACTTGCCTGAGGGAAATATAATTATATTGGCAGTAAAATTATATGAGAGATCATATATGGTATATTTTAAATTGTAAGGTGGTCATAATATATGGCAAAAACTAAAGTGGCTGTTATTTTCGGCGGTGTTTCAAACGAGCATGATGTTTCGCTGATATCCGCAACAAACGTTATCCGCAATCTTCCCAAGGATAAATATGACGTTATCCCGATAGGTATTACAAGAAAGGGACGCTGGCTCTATTACCCCGGAGATACAGAGCTTATCGCATCGGATAAGTGGGATTCAAACCCCGACTGTGTTCCTGCGGCTATTCTTCCCAATACCATGTATAAGGGTATCGCAAAGATAGTTGACGGCGAGATAAGCACCGTAAAGGTAGATGTGGTTTTCCCCGTGCTTCACGGAAAGAACGGCGAGGACGGAACTATTCAGGGTCTTATGGATATGGCGAATATCCCATATGTAGGCTGCGGCTGTCTTGCTTCTGCATGCTGCATGGATAAGTCGGTCACTCATGCGCTCCTTGAACAGAGCGGCATAAAGACTGCTCGCTGGGAGACTATAAGACATTCCGATATAAATCATCTTGACGATATCTGCGGAGATATTGCCGAAAAGCTTGGATATCCTCTTTTCGTAAAGCCTGCCTGCAGCGGATCTTCCGTAGGCGTAAACAAGGCAAACGATTTTGAGGAGCTTAAGGATGCCGTAAAATTTGCCTTTACTCATGATAAAAAGGTCATCGTAGAGGAGTTTATCAAGGGCAGAGAGCTTGAATGTGCGGTAATGGGAAATGAAAATCCCTTTGCTTCAACAGTGGGAGAGATCGTTTCCTGCAATGATTTCTATGATTATGATGCCAAGTACATAATGGGCACATCGGGACTGAATATCCCTGCGGATATTCCCGACAGCGCCGCTTCCGAAATAAGAAAAACAGCTGTAAAGGCATTTCTTGCGCTTAACTGCTCGGGACTTTCAAGAATCGACTTTTTCCTTACAGATGAGGGACAGGTGATCCTCAATGAAATAAATACTCTTCCCGGCTTTACGTCTATAAGTATGTATCCGAAGCTTATGGCAGAAATGGGAATTACCTATTCCGAGCTTCTGGACAGACTTATTTCGCTTGCACTTGAAAAGGTGTGATAACCAAACTGACAAGGTGGAACTATATAGATGAATGAACAGGCTATCGGTATTTTTGATTCGGGAATAGGCGGTCTTACCTGTGTAAGAGAGATGAATAAGCTCCTTCCCAATGAAAATATAGTATATTTCGGCGATACCGCAAGGATCCCTTACGGCACAAGAAGCCGTGAGACCATAAAGCTTTATGCCGAGCAGGATATAGGCTTTATAAGAAAGCATAATGTGAAGATGATAATTGCCGCCTGCGGTACGGTATCATCAACTATGGGCAGCTGCAAGGATATTGACGGTATTCCCTTTACGGGAGTTGTCATTCCCGCTGTTCAGGCAGCCTGTGCGGCGGCAAGAAACGGCAGAATAGGCGTTATCGGTACTCCTGCAACAATAAAGTCGGGAGCGTACGGAAAGGCTATCCGTGCTATCCGTCAGGATACCGCGGTAATGGGAAATGCGTGTCCTATGTTTGTGCCTATGGTTGAAAACGGTCTTACCGATAAGGATGACATAATAGTAAAAACTATGGTCGAGCGTTATCTTAAGCCGATAAAAAAGGAAAAGGTGGACGCACTTATTCTGGGCTGTACCCATTATCCCATGCTTTATGATGCAATAGCTGAATATATGGGTGAGGAAGTAAAGCTTATTTCGGCAGGTGCAGAAGCGGCAAAATATGCACTGAATGTTCTTACAATGAAAAATATGCTCAACGACAGCGGAGAACAGGGAACGAATCTGTTCTATTCCTCGGACAGCATAGAGCTTTTTGAGGAAAATGCACGCAGCTTTATGGGCGAAGAGCTTAACGGTCAGGTACGAGCAGTAAGCACAGATGAGCTTGTAAAGGGATAACGGAGGATCAGAGCGGAATGAAAAAGGTCATGATAACAATGAAAAGCATACAGATCGCAGATAACGACCGTTCAGAAAGCGAGCTTGTCACCGAGGGGACATATTATGTGACCGAGGACGGTACTCATAAGATATGCTATGATGAATCGGAAGCCACAGGCTATGAAGGTTCGACCACTGTACTTACCTGCATCGGCAATAAATATGCTTCAATGGAAAGAAGGGGTACTGCACCTGCTCTTCTTATTATAGAAAAGGATAAAAAGCATCATTGTCACTACGGAACGCCCTTCGGTGAATTTATGGTGGGAGTATATGCTCATAAGATAGATAACAGGCTTGACGAGCAGGGGGGCGACCTGTATTTCAGGTATACCCTTGATGTGAATTCCACATTTATTTCCGACAATGAGATATATATAAAAGTACACTGATAAGATAATGCTTTATAACAGTATTATTATTCATAGAAAAGGAATGATTAAAAATGATAAACCCAATAAAGAATGCAGCCAATGAGCTGAGAGAGCTTATCGGAGCGGCACTTAATGCCATTGCAGAGGAAAACGGCGTAGAGATCTCCGCACTTCCTCAGTTCAATGTAGAGATACCCGCTGATAAGTCTCACGGAGATTTTGCCACAAATGCGGCGCTTGCATCGGCAAAGGCAATGCGTTCAAATCCGAGAAAAATCGCTGAGAGCATATGCGAGAAGATATCCCTTGAAGGAACATCCTTTGAAAAGGTTGAGATCGCAGGACCCGGATTTATAAACTTTTTCCTGTCAAAGAGCTGGTTCGGCAAGGTGGTTTCCGACGTTGTAAAGGAAAATACACGCTACGGCAGAACAGACACAGGCGCCGGAAAGAAGATACTTCTTGAATTCGTATCCGCAAATCCCACAGGACCTATGCACGTATGAAATGCAAGAGGCGGAGCTATCGGCGATTGCCTTGCTGCTGTTCTGGACAGCGCAGGCTATAATGTATGCCGTGAATTCTATATAAATGACGCAGGAAATCAGGTAAACAAGTTCGGAAAGTCACTGGATCTCCGTTATATGCAGATAAATGACCCTGCAAACGCTGATTTTGTAGCTTCATACAGCGACAGCGAGGAGCTTTGTCAGGCTATTTTTGCAGATGAAAAGCGTTTCCCCATGCCCGATGATGTATATCTTGGTGTGGATATCATCATTCATGCAAAGAACTTCACCGATATAAACGGTGATAAGTATTACAGCGTTTCCGAGGAAGAAAGACGGGCTGCTCTTGTAGATTATGCGCTTCCTATCAATATAAAGAATCTGGAAAGAGATCTTGGCAAGTACCGCATCATCTACGACAACTGGTTCCATGAAAGTACTCTCCACAATGACGGTTCCGTTGAAAGAATAATCGAAAAGCTTAAGGAAAGCGGCTATACCTACGAGCAGGACGGCGCACTCTGGTTCAGATCTACCGAGCTGGGAGACGACAAGGACAGAGTTCTTGTACGTGAAAACGGTGTTCCCACTTATTTTGTACCCGATATAGCATACCATTACAATAAGCTTGTTGAACGTGATTTCGATACAGCTATCGACATTCTGGGAGCGGATCATCACGGCTATATCCCAAGAATGAAGGCTGCAATGAAGGCTCTTGGAGTTGATGAAAACAGACTTAATATGGTCATCATGCAGATGGTAAGCCTTATCGACAAGGACGGAAATCCCATCAAGCTTTCAAAGCGTTCGGGAAAGGCTATCTCACTGGTTACACTTCTTGAGGAGATACCCATTGATGCGGCAAGATTTTTCTTCAACCTCCGTGAGGCAAATTCACAGTTTGAATTTGATCTTGACCTTGCTATCGAGCAGTCCTCGCAGAATCCCGTATATTATGTTCAGTATGCCTATGCAAGAATATGCTCTATCATACGCAATATGAGAGGAAAGGGCGTATTTGCCGACCTCAGCGAGAATGCAGATCTTTCCGCACTTATGGCAAACGAAGAGATCGAGCTTATCCGTCAGCTTGCAACACTTCCCAATACAGTCGATATTGCAGCAAGGGATTACGATCCTTCAAAGCTTACACATTATGCCGTTGACCTTGCGACACAGTTCCATAAGTTCTATGACAAGTGCCGCATTATGGGTGAGGCTGAGAATGTTATGCAGGCAAGACTTGTTCTCTGCCATGCTGTAAAGACAGCTCTTAAGAATGTGCTTGATATGCTTAAGATAAACTGTCCCGAAAAAATGTGATCAACAAATAAAAGCCTGTCCCTATATATAATATGAACAGGCTCTGACTCCCCTGTTTTCCTTTTCTTTGGAAAACAGGGGAGCATTTTTATTTAAAATATTTTTAACAAGTATTCATTAGAATTTAATTAAAACAATTAGAATACAATTATTCCGATTGAAACCCTCCCATTTATAATTTATAATAAACTTGAGGCTGTGAAAGAGACCTCAGATTGAAACAGGTACGGAAAGCACTTGAATAAAATTACATTTTTAGGAGGACTATAATTAATGAGCAAACGCAATCTTAAACAAGCCTTGGCATTGCTTGCGGCAACAATAATGATGTCGTGCGCAGCAGCCTGCGACGGAGGGACAGAAGCTGAAACAGCTACAGAAATGAAAACTATTGAACCGCCTCAGGACGGTTGGACAAAAGAACAGCTTAATGAAGTAATGTATCTAATGGGTGAACCGTTTTCGTTGCCTTGCAAGCTTGAAGAAATTGAAAAGCATTTTATAATAAAA
>JAFUOZ010000019.1 GCA_017481565.1 Oscillospiraceae bacterium
ATTTTATTTTCCTCTTAATTTTTTTCTTATTGCTTGAAATTCCTCAGGCAATTCTTCTATAGCCATATTTCTGGGAACATCTGTTGTGCCGTTTGCCTTTGCAGTTTCATAATACCACTTCTTGAAATCAAGTGTGGCAAAAGTTTCCTGTAAATCGGCAATCTGCTTTTTCACTGCTTCACGCTGTTTTATAATCAGCTCCAGACGTTCATCAATAGTGGAGTCGCCTTCCATTGCCATTAAAATAAATGAGCGGATACCTCCCTCGGAACGTTCAACAAATGGCAAAATCGTCAAGGTTGACGAGTTTTCAGAAGAGGGCGAAAAGCCCTCTTTACATAAAAAATCCCGAATATTTCGCAAGCTGCACAGGCTGCTCTTAAGTAAGAGTTTCGCTCACTGCGGCTGATGTAAGATAATATTAAGCCTCCCTGTTCCGTACGGAATGGGGAGGATTTTTTGATCTGTTACTTTTATCCTACGTCTGATTTAAACCGGTATCAGAAATAATTATCCGCTCCCTTAATCAATATACAATGCAAAGCAGTGTAACGTATTTTTGTTATAAATCACCACACTGAAATTATTACAAATCATTGACAAAACAGAAACAATATGGTATAATAATATATGTAGAAAAATATCCGCCTCAGAACAAAAAAGGGTGTGACGCTATGAATAAAAAGGAAATGTCACTAAGAGACTATATTTACAAGGGAGTATCCTTTGAAAGCGAGGAAAGTCAGTTTCTGCTGATGATGAGAATGTATTATCTTATCACAGCCGCATATATTATTGCTTTTTACATATTCGGAGCGATAAGCGGAATACTGATGAAGGTTCCTATCCTGCTTTGCTGGCTGCCATTGCATATTGGCTGCTTCTTTACCACCTACCGATGTGACCGACGGGTCGTATTCCATATCTTTTCGGGAGGAATACTTACATGGCTTATCTATTCGGTATATCTTATGGGTGAGGATTACGGAGCCCATTATTTCATATATCCGCTTATGGTCATATCGTTTTTTGCTACCTACCGTAATTTTAAAGGTAAGGTCATATATATGAGCTTTCTGCTTGCGCTTAATATCGGCGTGTATTACTTCGGAAAGACACATATTCCCGTTATTGAAATCACGGAAACTCAGGGCGATATAATTAATATCATGTATACGGTCACCCTGTTTTTATGTATGTTTGTGATATGCTTTATTTTCAGCAATACCAATCAGTCTGCGCTTGAAAAGCTTAACGAATATAATGCACGGCTTAAAAGAGAGGCTGAAACAGACGCTCTTACGGGACTTATGAACCGCCGATGCATGTACAAGGCACTTGAAGAAAATATGCTGGTACAGAAATCGGTATTTTCGGTTGCTATCGGTGATATTGACTTCTTCAAGAAAATAAATGATACAAAGGGTCATAATTTCGGCGATGAGGTACTGAAGGTTATTTCAACATATTTCAACGAGTTTATGGAGGATAAGGGTATTGTATGCCGCTGGGGCGGTGAGGAATTCTTATTTTTATTCCCCTCTCATAAGCTGGACGAGGCTTATGAATATGTTCTTGAAATGAAGGAGCATATTGAAAAGCTGCCCGTCACCTATAACGGTGAGACTATTTCAGTTACTATGACCTTCGGCGTTGAGGAATACAAAGCCGAAACCATGGTCACCGAGCTTATCAATAAAGCAGACGACAAGCTTTATTCGGGAAAAACAAGCGGACGAAACAGAGTTATAAAATAACAAAAAGCCTTGCGGTTTTAAAATCGCAAGGCTTTTTACATGAATCAGCTTTTATTTACAGCTGTGGCTTCCGCATGAGTGACCGTTCTCATGGCTTCCGCAGGTATGACCCTCACCATGCTCATGTTCATGATGACTGCACTTTACATCCGGATCATAGACAAGACGATTTTCAAGAAGAGCCTTTACCGCATCGTCTGCACTGCCTGAAACACCGCCGTAAACGGTGATGCCTGCCTGTGCAAGTGCATTCTTTGCTCCTCCGCCTATACCTCCGCAGATAAGAGTATCAGCTCCGTTTGCTGAAAGAAAGCCTGCAAGTGCGCCGTGTCCGCTGCCCATGGTAAATACAAGCTCTTCCTTTGTTACAGCGTTATTCTCCACATCGTAAAGCTTGAACTGTTCTGTATGTCCGAAATGCTGAAATATCTGTCCGTTTTCATAGGTTACTGCAATTTTCATGATATAGATCCTTTCTTCTTTTATAGATTTAAGGAACCGCTGATTAAATCGTTTCAAGACCCATTCAGTAAATTTTGCCGCTGCGGCAAAGGCATTTTCAAGGGTCTGAAACTATGCCTATGGCTTTAATCAGGGCTTCCTTGACTATTTACATTATATCATACTTTAACAGAATTGTAAAGTGAACTGCTATTCAAAATTCTTGCATTATGTCAGATAATCTGCTATAATAAGAAAAAGGCGGTGAATATATGGAAATAAGAAATCTGAGGACATTTCTGCAGGTTGCGGAACGAAAAAGCTTTACACAGGCGGCACACGCTTTGAATTATACACAGTCTACCGTATCTGCGCAGATAAAACAGCTTGAAAATGAAATAGGCGCACAGCTTTTCGAGCGTATTCATCATAAGGTAATACTGACCGAAAAGGGCGAACTGCTTTTAAAGCATGCATATAAAATTATAAATATCTTGGAGGAAATAAACAGCACCGATACAAATTCCGATGACTGTGAAGGAATAGTCCGCTTTGCAATGGCACCCTCGGTATGCAATTTCATGATGGGAAAAACATACATGACCTTTCATAAAATGTACCCCAATATACGTGTAAATATCCTTGAAGCCAACACCGAGGATATGCTTGATATGCTTGACAGAAATGATGTTGACCTGATTTTTACCGTTGACCGTCACATCTATAACAAGGACTATATGATAATTTCCGACCGTCCTGTTTCGATGCATTTTGTTACGGGAAAGGATTTTGACCTTAAAGGAAAAAGAAGTTTCAGTATTCAGGAATTATCTGAATATCCCTTTGTCCTTACCGAAAAGGATTTAAGCTACCGCAGACTTTTTGACGAAAAGCTTTCCTCTCTTTCTCTTGATGTATCTCCCGTAGTGGAAATAGGCAATACAAATCTTCTGTTGGAGCTTATCGAGCTTGGCGCAGGTATATCATTTCTCCCCGATTATGTTACAAAAAAATCATACGAGCAGGGAAATATAATATATCTTGATGTACCCGATTTTGAAATTGATATATGGCGGCAGCTTATCTATCATAAAAATAAATGGGTATCTCCTGCCATGAAAAGAGTCGTTGACTACTGTGCGGGAGTTTCCGATAATCAGAATTGGTAAATTTATTCAGCTTTATCAGGACAGACTTCGGTCTGTCCTTTTTGTATAACTTCAATAAAAAGAACTGCACAATTCTATTTAAAAATATTTTTAAATACCTATTGACAGCAGATACAAACTATGCTATAATCTATTTAAAGAAATTTTTAAATAGTATTTTCAATAAAACAAGAGGTGATAAAATGGGACTTGCAGAAACCTTTAAGGCTCTTTCAGATCCGCAGAGAAGAGAGCTTCTGACTGTACTTCGTGAGGGGCGAATGAATGCAGGAGAGCTTGCAGAAAAGCTGAATATAACTCCTGCTGCACTTTCATATCATCTTAAGCTGCTGAAAAAAGCTGAGCTTCTGATGGAATATAAGGAAAAGAATTTTGTTTACTATGAGCTTAATACCACAGTATTTGATGAAATGATAATGTGGGTAAAGCAATTCGGAGGTAATGATGATGAAAAATAACAGGCTTATATGGATAATTACAGTATCTTCCTTTATAACAACGGCAGTGGGAATAAATTTTCTCCCCGATACTGTCCCCGTACATTTCGGTATTGACGGAAATCCCGACCGTTTCGGCTCGAAATATGAAATGTTCATGATTCCTCTGGTCATGCTTCTGCTGGCGTCGAGCTTTCAGTTCTTTATATATAAGCTTAATAATAAGGCTGATAATACAGACAGTGAAAAGACCACTCAGGAGACAAAAACAAATATAAAGGTATCGAGAATAACCGCTCTTATGGTGCAGATAACCCTTTTCTTTACAAATCTTTCTATGATGTTCAATGCCTTTGAGGACAACTATATAAAAAAGGATATCGGATTTGATATGTTTTCCATGCTGACACTTATCATGGGTATCATGTTCATAGTTGTGGGAAATGTAATGCCTAAAACAAAGCTTAACGGCGGAATAGGTCTGCGTACTATGTGGAGTATGGAAAATGATAAGACATGGCTTGCTTCAAACCGTTTCGGAGGAAAAGCCATGGTCATATCAGGAATAATTTCCGTTATCCTCGGATTTGCCGTCAGGGGTATTGCTTCCACCATAATAATGACAGTACTTCTCCTGATTGCCACAACAGTATCGGTAATATATTCCTATCATGCATATAATAAATACAAGGAGTGAATTCAATATGAAATTTGAAACAGGCGCAATAGCAGGATTATTAACAGAGGGTATACTTATAATACTTATCCCCATAATTCTGCTTATAGTATGGAAAAAGAAATCGGGTGCGGCTTTAAAGCCTGCAATAACAGGAATGATAATTTTCCCTGTTTTCGGTGTATTATTAAAGCTTATACCATCATATTTCCTGCTTATTGCAGATAATCCGCTTTCGAGAGCGATAAACGGAAATGTATGGCTTTATCACCTTATCGGCGGAGGACTTTTAGCAGGTATATTTGAAGAGGGCGGACGCTTCTTTGCATTCAAAACCATACTTAAAAATAATACAGACAAAAAGGACGCTATATCCTACGGAATAGGACACGGCGGAATCGAGAGCATTTATTTAGGCTTTTCCGCAGCACTCAGCTTTGCATTAATGGGTATCATCATAAACACAAACGGCATTGAATCAATAACCGCAGGACTTGACCCAATAACAGCGGAAACGGCAATAGCACAGCTCAGCGCATACAGCACATCACCCTTTTATGTTCCTGCTGTTTTAGGAACACTGGAGCGTATAACGGCAATAATTTTACATACCTCACTGTCGGTATTTGTATTCACCGCAGCAAATAAAAAGGGCTACGGATATTTATTCCCCCTTGCGATAGTTCTTCATACTCTGATGAATTTTTCCTCAGTATTTTATAATACGGGAATGATATCTGTCGCAGTACTTGAAATATTCATGCTGATATATGCTCTTATAGTTGCATTCTTTGCAAAAAAGCTTCTTAAGCTTCATGATCAAGTCACAAGGTAAGCGCTGATTAAAGGCGTAGCCATAGATTACGCCGCTTGAAAACCTGTTACTGAGCGAGGCGATAATAGATTTGATCAGCAATTCCTAAGGTATCCGCCGATTTATCTGACGGATACCTTTTTTATAATTATTGACATATAAACATTTTAGATATATAATATATTATATCTTATATAAATTAAGGAGTGTATTTTCATGCCATTTATCAACGTTAAAACAAACAGAGAAGTAACAAAGGAAAAATCCGAGCTTATCAGAACCGCTCTCGGAAAGGACATATCCGCTCTTCCGGGAAAATCGGAAATGTGGCTCATGATATCCATTGAGGATAACTGCAATATGTATTTCAGAGGAACGGACGAGCCTGCCGCTATGGTTCAGGTGAGTATATACGGAAATGCTCCCTCCGATGCAAAAAATGACCTTACTTCAAGAATAACCGATATGCTTTCATCAACACTTGATATATCTCCCGACAGAATATATGTAAGCTATGCTGAAACTCCCGACTGGGGCTGGAACGGCAGTAATCTTTGATATTATATATATATATAATATAGCAAAAAACGCAGAAGCTTTGTTCTTCTGCGTTTTTCTATATCATATTTTAATACAAATATTACTGATCGTCACCGAAATCAGCCTTGAATGCTGCAACAAGCTTCTCGGGCCAATCGGAAACAGGCTCAAGTCTTCCTGTGAAGAAACGGAGTGTCTTAGGCTCATGAACAAATCTTAAGCCGCCGATAAGGTCTCTGTGGTCATAGAGCCACTTTACTCTGTCGATAACATACTCTGTCTGAGAAAGTGTAAATACTCTTCTGGGGAATGCAAGACGTACCATTTCAACAGATGCGATACGCTCACTGCCGTCAGGATTACGCTCCTCGGAAAGTGTACCTCTCTCCATTCCTCTGATGCCGCCGCAAAGATAAAGTGCAGCAACAAGTGAACCGGCAGGATACTGCTCGGAAGGAATATGATCAACAACTGCTCTTGCGTTAATATGTGCACCGAGACCGCCGCCGGGGGTGATCATAGGAACACCATAGCTGTCAAGAACATCTACACAGTGCTGGATAAACTGAGGTCCCTGAGAAATAACATCAAAGTCCATTGACTCTTCAAAGCCGATAGTCATAGCTTCCATTTCCTTAACAGACATACCGCCGTATGTAAGGAAGCCCTCATACATTGTGATATAGTCTTCCATATCGTGGAACATTGCTTCGTCTCTTACGAGGATTCCGCCGCCGCGGCTGAAGCCGAACTTTCTTGCGGAGAAGTAGATGATATCAAAGCAATCTGCGATCATTCTTGTGATCTCACGGATAGACTTATCCTTCATGGATTCTTCTCTGATCTTGATGAAATAAAGGTTATCCTGAAGAAGTGATGCATCAAGGATTGTAACGATATTATAGCTCTTTGCAAGCTCGGTAACAGCTTTCATATTCTCATAGGATATAGGCTGACCGCCGATAAGGTTTGTACCTGCTTCAATACGGAGATACGCAATATTTTCAGCGCCTTCCTTTTCAATGCACGCCTTTACCTTATCAAGATCGATATTTCCCTTGAAGGGGAGTGTGCTCTTCTCGATAAGTCCTTCGTCCTTTACAAGCTCTTCAACATGACCGCCGAGAGTGATGACATGAGCCTTTGAGGTTGTGAAGTGATAGTTCATGATAACACAGTTACCGGGCTTTACAAAATGCTTTGCAATGATATGCTCACAGGCACGGCCCTGATGTGTGGGGAGAAGGTGCTTGATACCGAAGATCTCGGTAAGCTTATCGTTCATGCGATAGAAGGTCTCACTTCCTGCATAAGCGTCATCTGCTCTGAGCATTGCGGACTGCATCTCGTCACTCATGGCATTTACGCCTGAGTCTGTAAGCATATCCATGAAGATATCGCCGTTATGGAGAAGGAATGTATTGAATCCTGCTTCCTTCATCTTTACAAGTCTTTCTTCAGCGGGAAGAAGGTTGAGCTTCTGTACGATCTTAACCTTATGCATTTCCATAGGAAGGGGATCGTGTTTATAAAATTTAATTTCAGGCATTTTAATTTTCCTTTCTTTTTGTAAAATATCACTGATTTTTTTGCACAAAATACATATCAATATCATTTTATAACAAAATTCAACATTTGTCAAATTGATGTTATAAATGATTATTATTGTTTTTTTCGATGTTTATTGTATTATTTCTGATATTTTTTGTTCATGATTTGTTGTCAATAAGTTGCATTTTCATATATTAACTTATGCATGATTTTATGTTATAATATAGGTGTATTATTATACATATTAACCAATAAAGAAAGGATGTTACATAATGAAAGAAAAAGATAATACTATAAAAATAGTACAGGATATGGTAACAGATAAAATCGTCGGTATACATACAAATACCGTGCTTGGCGTATGTCTTGCATTCGGAATTATCAATATAATCTCCGGAACTGTTGTAAACGGTGCACTTATTATTGTTTTAGGATTATCTGTTTTGGGAATAATCAAGGCTTGCAAGAATAAAATTTCACGAACACATCAGGGATATATACTTGCAGTTGTACAGCTGTTGATAATTCTTTTCATGTCAATAGCAAAGGCTGAGTTGAATATCATGTTTCCTCTGATAACTGCTTCAATGGCTATTACGGGAATTTATTTCTATAAAAAGGCTCTTGTCACTCATTGGATACTTATGGATATCGCCTCGCTGCTGGGTCTTGTTTTTAAAACTCAATTCTACGGCGACAGTGACATGGCAGGTATTATAAAGGGTATTCTTGGTATTAACATTGCAGGCGCACTTATAATGTATCTTGTAAACTGCTGTATCAAGTTTATTTCTTCTTCCGTTGATGAAAGCAAAAAGGCTGAGGCTCTTTTAAATCAGGTCAACGATCAGATGGAAAAGACAAATATTCTTATGGATCAGCAATCGGGAGTTGTTTCGGATATTTCCGAGATTTCCGAAAAGCTCGGCGGAACAGCTGCTCTTATGGAACAGGCTGCAGATTCTATCAACCGTGCGGCAGATGAACAGGATAAGGCTATTTCCGATATTTCAGAGGCTATCATCTCTATTACCGGAGAAATGCAGAGAAGTATCGAAGAAGCTGAAAATGCTTCCGATGCGGCACAGAAAAGCTCTGATATGCTCGTTTCAAGCAATACCGAGGTCAAGAATCTTGTTGCGGCAATGGAGGATATTTCAAATTCCTCACAGCAGATTGAAACTATTATCATGACTATTGAGGACATTGCATTCCAGACAAATATTCTTGCTCTCAATGCGGCAGTCGAGGCTGCACGTGCAGGCGAAGCAGGCAAGGGATTTGCGGTAGTTGCTGATGAAGTAAGAAATCTTGCTACAAAATCAGCCGAAGCCGCAAACAATACATCGGCACTTATTCAGGCATCTATTGAGGCTGTAAACAAGGGTACTGCACTTGCAGGAAATGTTGAAGGTATCATGCAGTCGGTAATTGATATTTCAAAAACAAGTGCAAAGCACTCAAAGAAGATCGCCGAGCTTACCGAAAATCAGACACGTTCTGTAAATTCCGTAAGAGAGCGTATGGGTGAGATCTCTGCTGCAGTTGCAAGGAGTACTCAGACTGCTGCAGAATGTACAGATACAGCACGTGCAGTTTCCGATGAAGTCCGCCGAATGAATGAGATAGTTACAAACAATATTTAAAACTAAGGGTGCATGGATAAATTCCATGCACCCTTAATTTTACTCATTACAATATACAAAAAAAGGCACTGTCTGATGCAGTGCCTTTTTTATAATTGTTCCACATGGAACATTTTTCGACATTAATCTATCTTTTCGTTACTTCTGATGATTTCATCAAGAACTATCTTATATGCGGACGCTGAAAGATGAATACCGTCTCCGCCTGTGTTATTATCATCCAGAGCACCATATTTATTAAGAAGTGCATCATGGATATTTATATAATCAATATAAGGCTTTGTTGAACAATATTCCTCACAGTATGCATTGAATTCATTTACGACATTATTTCCGTCAAGCTCAACATTCCAGTTGTGCCATGAACACATAGGAGAAATTGAAACGATATGTATTCTGCTTTCATTGGAAAGCTTAAGAAACTCCTGTGCAAGATCGCACATATTTTTTGCATATTTTTCCTTGCTTACAACATAAAGATCATTCATACCCATCCAGATATAAATATCCTTTGGCTGATAAAGCTCAACAATACTGTGAGCGTCAAGTTCATCGGCAGAATTTGTTTTGTACTGGAAGGTATATTTATGAAGTCCCCATGTGGAAACATTTATCCTTGCGGCAACGTTTTCGGTTTTAAGAAGTCCGTTATATATCTTAAGACCACTGCATATTGAGTCACCTACAAACAGGCTTTCGGAAAAATATTCACTGTAATCCACATCTAAAAGTTCTCTGGGCTGAGGATATGTTCCTTCGGTAACCAATTCAGTTTCAATAGGAACTGTCACAATACTCTCATCGCCTGTAAAATCATCGGAGGACTTGGGAATTTTTTCACTGCTTATAGTCATAGATGTTGAGGGCGGTTCTGCTGAAACAGTGTTTTCAACAGTTGATTCACTTACAACAGATGTTACAGTAACAGGCTTTGTTTCGGCAGATGTAACAGAAGTGATCGTCTCTGATTCAGTAGTTTCGGGAACTGCTGTTACTGTCGATATTTTTGTTATTTCAGAGGTTTCTGTAATTGTTTCACGTGGAACATCAGATATTGTCGTAACTGTAGTTGTTACAGGTAATGTTACACCTGAAGTAATTACAGAAGATTGTTCTGTTGCCGTCTCTGTTGTTACAGTTGATGTTTCTGTTGTTGTGGTAATTTCAGAGGATAATAATTCGGAAGAAATTTCCGTTTCAGATGTTGCCTCTGAAACAGTTTCCTCTGTTTCCCATATTATAGTATGCTCGGCAGTTGTACCTGCACTTGCAGTATCTGTATTGATATCGGGGGCAGTGGTATCCTTTTCGGAACAGCCGCATAATAATAACGCAGCAGCAATGGCTGCAACAAATCTGTTATACTTTCTCATTGACATTCTCCGTTTGGTTGCTTTTTCATGATATTTTTTCTATTTATACATATCATGACATCTATAATTATACTATATTTTATCTGTAAAGTCAACGATTTATAAGAACTGTAACTAAAAGGATATAATGATTACAATTCGGTAAAAATAAAAAAAGCTGCTATTCAAGAGAGAATAGCAGCTGAAATATTATATTATTTATCAGATCTGAGCAGAATAGTTGGGAGCTTCCTTAGTGATATAAATATCGTGGGGGTGAGATTCCTTAAGACCTGCACCTGTAATGCGTACAAACTTGGAATTAGCGTGGAGTGTTTCAATATCAGCACAGCCGCAATATCCCATACCTGAACGAATACCGCCAACCAGCTGGAATATAGTATCGGAAACAAGTCCCTTGTAAGGAACACGTCCCTCAACGCCCTCGGGAACAAGCTTCTTTGCGCCCTCCTGGAAATATCTGTCCTTGGAGCCGCATTCCATAGCACCAAGTGAACCCATTCCTCTATATACCTTGAAGGAACGTCCCTGATAAATTTCTGTTGCACCGGGAGCCTCTTCACAGCCTGCAAGAAGTGAACCGAGCATTACAACGTTTGCACCTGCTGCAAGAGCCTTTACGATATCGCCTGAATACTTGATACCGCCGTCAGCGATAACAGGGATATTGTACTTTGCACCAACACACGCCGCATCATAAACAGCAGTGATCTGAGGAACGCCGATACCTGCAACAACTCTTGTTGTACAGATAGAGCCGGGTCCGATACCAACCTTGATACAGTCAGCGCCTGCCTTGATAAGATCCTCTGCAGCTTCTGCAGTTGCAATATTACCTGCAATAAGCGCAATATCGGGATACTTATTCTTGATCATATCAACGCACTTCATGATATTTGCGCTGTGACCGTGTGCGGAATCCAGTACAAGTACATCCACCTGAGCGTCAATAAGAGCGCCTGCTCTGTCAAGTACATCAGCTGTAACGCCGATAGCAGCACCGCAGAGAAGTCTGCCGCCCTTGTCTCTTGCGGAATTGGGGTACTGAACTGCCTTTTCAATATCCTTTATTGTGATAAGTCCCTTTAATGTGCCTGTTTCATCAATAAGAGGGAGCTTTTCAATCTTGTTTTTCATAAGTATCTGCTGAGCTGCTTCAAGGTCTGTTCCTACAGGTGCGGTAATAAGATTTTCACTTGTCATTACCTCACTGATGGGAATATTGTAATCCTTAAGGAAGCGCAGATCTCTGTTTGTGAGAATACCCTCAAGCTTGCCCTCTGTATCAACTATCGGCACACCTGAGATTTTGTACTTGCCCATGAGCTTGTCCGCATCTGCAACGGTCTTGTCTGCAGTAAGGGAGAAAGGATTAACTATTACGCCGTTTTCGGAGCGCTTTACCTTATCAACCTCTTCACACTGCTTTTCGATAGGCATATTCTTATGAATGATACCGATACCGCCCTCACGGGAAATTGCAATAGCCATTTTGGACTCTGTTACTGTGTCCATTGCTGAAGTCATGATAGGAGTATTAAGATAAATATCCCTTGCCAGTCTTGTACGAAGATTAATCATATTGGGTGTAACATCTGATTTTCCGGGAATGAGAAGTACATCGTCAAAGGTAAGACCTTCTTTTCCGAATTTGCTGTCAAAATTTGTATCGAGCATAATCTTTCCTCCTAAACATAAATTTTAAATTGATTATTTTTTCTATTTTACCTCTTTTAGCTATTCTTTTCAAGTATAAATTATGAATTTATATGTAGATTTTTCAGTGCCATAAATATCCGTTTTTGTGTATTTTTACATATCGGCATTACTGTTCATATATTCCTCAAAATCAGGAAAATCTTCACCCGAAAGGACCATTTCAACTATATTATACTGTCCCTTTTTTCTTGCGTCATTTAAGATCACCTTAAGCTTATTATACAATCTGCGCTTTTTCTGAAACTCCCTGAATTTATTCATGAGGGCTGTGTTATAATCTGAACTGTTTATTTTATACATAACGTTCATCAGCGTTTTTGCGTCATCAAGTGCGTTATGATAATTCTCTGAGGGACATCCACACAGATATGCCATATCCTTAAGGCATACAGGTTCGATCATTCCCAGCCTTGTGACAACACTTTCCATTACGTCCTTAAGCTTATGAACAATAATTCTGTATTTTGATATTTCGGATCTTCTTAAAAAATTCCACTCAAAAGCTGTCTTATCATAATCACCGTAATGATATATGCTTTTTATTCTGTATTTCTTTATAAGTTCAAGAAGATCATCACCTGCATGAGCAAGAGATTTTCCTTTATCTATATCAGACTGTTCAATATTAGTAAGCTCCTTTATCCTCGGATAAATTTTTCCCTTATTGAGTTTCGGCTTTACAAAGGTATGATAAATTTCAACCGGTTCATTTGATCTGCTGTCCTCACAGACAATCACAGCAATTTCAATAAGGCTTTTATCATCGCCACAGCAGTTATATTCTGCGTCCATGTATGCTATCATTAATAACACCTTCTTTTATATCCATTATAACACGGCTTTTCTGTTTTTTCAATAGATATCTTATAATAATTTCAGCCGCTGTTCCCACAAAATAAAAACAGCCGCTTTTGATAAATTTCAGTACATCAGATATACCGTAACAAATCAAAAAGCGACTGTAAAAACTTTTAGTTATTAACCGAAATTACTTTCTTTCCGCCCATGTAAGGTCTTAATACCTCAGGAATACGGACAGAACCGTCCTCGTTAAGATTGTTTTCAAGGAATGCAATAAGCATACGGGGAGGTGCAACAACGGTATTGTTAAGTGTATGTGCAAAGTATTTTCCGTTTTCACCGTTTACTCTTATCTTAAGACGTCTTGCCTGTGCATCGCCTAAGTTGGAGCAAGAACCAACCTCGAAATATTTTTTCTGCCTGGGTGACCATGCCTCAACGTCATAGCTCTTTACCTTAAGATCGGCAAGATCTCCGGAACAGCACTCGATAGTACGAACGGGAATATCCATTGAACGGAAAAGATCAACTGTATTCTTCCAGAGCTCATGGAACCAATGCATACTGTCCTCAGGCTTACAGATAACGATCATTTCCTGCTTTTCAAACTGATGGATCCTGTAAACTCCTCTTTCTTCAATGCCATGTGCGCCCTTTTCCTTTCTGAAACAGGGTGAATAGCTTGTAAGTGTGTGAGGAAGTGTGTCTTCCTGAACGATAGTATCAATATATTTACCGATCATGGAATGTTCACTTGTGCCGATAAGATAAAGATCCTCGCCCTCTATCTTATACATCATAGCGTCCATTTCAGCAAAGCTCATAACGCCGTCAACAACAGCACTTCTTATCATAAAAGGAGGAATGCAGTATGTGAATCCTCTCTCGATCATAAAATCTCTTGCATAGGAAATAACTGCGGAATGGAGTCTTGCAATATCTCCCATAAGATAATAGAATCCGTTTCCTGCAACCTTTCCTGCAGCATCAAGATCAATTCCGTTGAGCTTTTCCATAATATGAGTATGATAAGGAACCTCAAAATCAGGTACAAATGGCTCGCCGAATTTTTCAAGTTCAACATTTTCGCTGTCGTCCTTGCCTACAGGTACAGAATCATCAATGATATTTGGGATAGTCATCATGATAGTTCTTACCTTTTCGGAAGATTCACCTTCAAGCTTTTCAAGCTCGGCAAGTCTTGCGGCATTTGCTGCAACCTGCTTCTTTACTTCCTCAGCCTCGTCCTTTTTGCCCTGTCCCATAAGAGCACCGATCTGCTTTGAAAGCTTATTTCTTGAACCTCTTAAATTATCAGCTTCCTGCTTTGCCTCTCTCGATTTCTTATCAAGCTCAATCACCTCATCAACTAAAGGCAGCTTATTATCCTGAAACTTCTTCTTAATGTTTTCTTTTACGATCTCAGGATTTTCTCTTACAAATTTAATATCAAGCATAACTATTCTCCATTCTGAATTTCTGTATAATATACTATTATATCACATATTCCAAAAAAATCAAGTATAATATTTCAAATATGTTCCACGTGGAACATTATTCTTCACCATTTTCCATAGAGGACAAAATTTCGGCAATATAATTAAGATCGTCACGGTCAAAGAAATCAATAACTATACTTCCTTTTCCGTCCTTGCCTGCATTTATCTTTACACGTCTGCCAAGCTGATTTTTAAGACTTAATTCCATTTCGGTATAGTAATTGAGAACACGTCTTGCAGCCTGCTTTTCAGCGGTATCCTCCTCGTATTCTTCCTCTTCTTCCTCATAATCGGTCTGATATTCCGCTGCAATTTTTTCAATGGCACGTACCGTTAAAAGTCCTTCTGCGGCTCTCTTTGCCACCTCTATCATAAATTCTTCATCATTGATAGCAGCAAGTGCCTTTGCATGACCTACGGAAATACTGTTTGTACGGAGCATATCCTGTACCTTTTCGGGCAGATTTAAAAGTCTCACCGCGTTTGCAATTACTGAACGTGATTTACCTACGAGACGTGCAATCTCCTCCTGTGTAGCGCCGTACTGCTCCATAAGCTGCTTATAGGCTGTAGCTTCTTCTATAGGATTAAGGTCCTCACGCTGAACATTTTCTATAAGTGCTATTTTGGCAGTTTCCTCATCGGAAAGCTCCTTTACTATAATAGGAATTTCACTTACTCCTGCCATTTTGCACGCTCTCCAGCGGCGTTCACCTGCAACGATCTGATATCGTCCATCGGTAATGGAACGCACCGTTATAGGCTGAATAAGTCCATGCTCTCTTATTGAATCGGCGAGATTCTGTATCTCAGCCTCATCAAATCTTTTTCTAGGTTGATTTTTATTCGGTTCAACATCTGTAAGCCTGACACGTCTGATATTATCCTTTTCTTCAAGGGTGTTATCATCAAAAATTGCGTCAAAGCCCATTCCCAGACCGCCTTTTTTTGCCATTTTATCACCTCTCTGTATATGCTGAAAATATTATTTTTTCTTTTTCTTTTTTCGTATCTTCTTTGTATTACCATGACGGTCGGTAATTTCCCTTGCTAACTTTTCATAAGCTTCCGAGCCTTTCGATACTCTGTCATAATAATAAACAGGCATACCATAGCTTGGTGCTTCCGAAAGACGTACATTCTTAGGAATAACAGTCTTGAAGGTTTTCTGCGGAAAATGCTTACGAACCTCCTCTGTGACCTGATTTGTCAGATTAAGTCGGGGGTCATACATGGTAAATAGAATGCCCTCGATATCAATGGAAGGATTATATCTTTGCTTCACACTTCTGATAAAGTCAATAAGCTGACTGAGACCCTCCAGTGAATAATATTCACACTGCATGGGAATAAGCACCGTATCACAGGCAGAAAGAGTATTTACCGTTACCAAAGAGGTAGAAGGAGGACTGTCGATAAGTATGTAATCATAATCCTCTTTGATAGAAAGCAGCTGCATTTTCAGACGGTTTGCACGGTCGTCCATATCAATAAGCTCAATATCAGCACCTGTCAGATTATTATTTGAGGGAAGTACCCATATATTATCAAATTCAGTTTCGATAATACATTCATGTGCACGTTTTGTTCCGATAAGTACATCATAAACAGAGGACTCGATTTTTTTCTTTTTTATACCGAGTCCGCTTGTAGCATTTCCCTGCGGATCCATATCGATAACAAGAACCTTTTGCCCCTGTACACCGAGAGATGCAGCAGTATTAACTACAGTAGTAGACTTACCTACGCCGCCTTTTTTATTGGCGACTGTAATTACAATAGCCATAGTATTCTCCAATCTTTCAAGAAAAATATTGTCTTATTATATTATACCACAGCTTTCCGACATTATCAAGTGTCAAACAACATAAAATACCATTGTTCCACATGGAACAATTCTACAATTTTTATATGCAAAAATTCCGCACAGTCCGATGACCATGCGGAAAATTTTACTCGTACATATTTTCTGTAGGAACTCTTATAACAAATTCAACGAACTTATCACCGTTTACTCTTTTGGATTCACATTCCACACCTGCCGCTTTCATTATATCAACAGCATGATTTATTGAATTTGCAAACAGACTGATGTGACGGAAAAGTCCGCTTCTTTTTCTGATCTTTTCATTGCGTTCATTCTCGGAGATCAGTTTTTCAATATATTTTTCTGTTCTTTCCACATTCATTTTAGCCTTTCCAATCGTTTCAATAGCCTCTTTTCGCTTATTTCCTTCCAATTTTAAAAGTACTCGTCCGTGACGTTCGGTAAGCTCA
The DNA here is from genome assembly GCA_017481565.1 of Oscillospiraceae bacterium. Taxonomy (GTDB): domain Bacteria; phylum Bacillota; class Clostridia; order Oscillospirales; family Ruminococcaceae; genus RGIG4694. The sequence continues at coordinate 16,701 of JAFUOZ010000019.1, forward strand.
TATTCCATTATTTTATCACGTTCATCCTCGGTAAGACGAAGCAGTCTCAGCTTATTTGCAACGGTAGATTGAGTTTTTCCCAGTCTGACAGCTGCCTCCTCCTGAGTAAGACCATAATGCTGTATCATCTTGAAAATTGCTTCTGCCTCTTCAAAGAAATTCAGATTTTTCCGCTGAATATTTTCAACCAAAGCCATTACAGCAGATTCACATTCATCAATATCCATGATTATACACGGAACATATTCCATGCCGCACGACTTAGCCGCAATAAGCCGTCTTTCGCCTGCCACAAGTTCATAATAATAATCCGTCTGACGAACCGACAAAGGTTGAATGATCCCGTTCTCCTCAATACTTGCGGAAAGAGCTGCAATATCATCGGCATTGAAAATATGTCTCGGCTGATTCGGATTAGGCTTGATTCTTTCAACAGGGATATTAAGTACCTTTGCGATCACCTTTTCTTTTGGAGTTACACAAAACGGCAGTTTCATTTTATATCGTCCTTTCTTTTGCTTTACACATTTATATTATTTCTGTAGATACATATTATCATATTTCCCTGCATAAGTAAACAAAAAAAATAAAACGTCTTATGACATATCATTTTATAATATATCATAAGACGTTTTAAATTATAGACTTTTCTTGCTTATCTGACCGCTGTTTCTTGGATATTTTGACGGAGTATGCGATATTTTTTTCACGGTTATTATCATTCTTCCGTCACCATTCAATGTATACTCATAAATATTTTCAATTTCACCGCCGAGAATTTTTACCGCATTTTTTGCGGCGGATATATCCTCATTAGGTCCTTTCATTGCGGCGAATATTCCTCCTACCTTTACAAATGGCAGACAGTATTCGCACAGAACAGGCATTGCAGCAACAGCTCTTGCCGTTGCAAAATCAAAATGCTCTCTTAGTTTTTCGTTACGTCCTCCCTCTTCCGCACGGGAATGGATACATTCCATAGGAAGAGATAATTCATCAGAGACAGTTTTCAGAAAATTTATCCTTTTATTAAGGCTGTCAAGAAGTGTTACATTTATATGGTTACGATAAATTTTCAAGGGAATTGCCGGAAAACCTGCTCCTGTTCCTACATCAATAAGTGAATTTCCGTCCTTTATATCCGCATATTTCAGAAGCATTACAGAATCAAGAAAATGCTTTACAGATATTCCCTCAGGGTCGGTAATTGCCGTCAGATTTATCTTTTCATTCCACTCACATAAAAGTTCGGAATACTTATCAAAATTATCATAACAGCTGTCATTTACCGAAAAGCCCTGCTCCGCAAACAATTCACGGAATTTTTCTTTTTCTAATATCATATTACCTCTTTCTTCGTTATTGTTCCACGTGGAACATTATTTTTCATTATTTTGCGACAGCCATATAATAAGCACGCTTACATCTGCAGGAGATACGCCGCTTATTCTGCTTGCCTGTCCTATATTCTCAGGATGTACCTTATTCAGCTTTTCAGTTGCTTCAAGGCTAAGTCCGCTGATAGTCTTATAATCAATTTCACAGGGAAGCTTTTTTTCTTCAAGCTTACGTACATGTTCAACCTCCATAAGCTGCTTTTTGATATATCCCTCATACTCTATCTTAAGTTCAACCTGTTCACGTACTTCATAAGAAAGCTCAGGTCTTTCCTTATCAAAAGGTGCAAGATCATCATAGCTTATCTGGGGACGCTTTATCAATTCAGACATTCTTATTCCCTTGGTTATTGCAGATGTACCCTTTTCCTCAAGCAGCTTATTTAGCTCATCCGATACCGAAACAGTAGTTTTTTCGACTCGGCGTATTTCCTTTTTGATAAGCTCATATTTATTGAGAAATTTCTCATATCGCTCATCGGAAATAAGTCCCACCTCATGACCTATGGGAGTAAGTCTTTCATCAGCATTATCCTGTCTTAAAAGCAGACGATATTCACTTCGGGAAGTCATCATACGATAAGGGTCGGTAACTCCCTTTATAACAAGATCATCTATCAGCGTACCTATATACGATGAGGATCTTTCAAGTGTTATCCCATTCTTTCCATATACAGAACGTGCTGCATTTATTCCTGCAATAAGTCCCTGTGCGGCTTCTTCCTCATAGCCTGATGTACCGTTGAACTGTCCTGCACCGTACAGTCCCTTTATTTTCTTGAATTCAAGCGTATGCTTAAGCTCCTGAGGATCACAGCAGTCATACTCAATAGCATAGGCATTTCTCATTATTTCAACATTTTCAAGTCCCTTTATTGACCTAAGAAAAGCGATCTGTACATCCTCAGGCAGAGAAGAACTCATACCCTGAAGATAATATTCATCGGTATCAAGTCCCATAGGCTCAATAAACAGCTGATGTCGTTCACGCTCGGCAAAGCGCATTATCTTATCCTCAATAGACGGGCAATATCTGGGTCCTACTCCTGTGATCCTTCCCGAATATAAAGGCGAACGATATATATTATCCCTGATGATCTTATGTGTTTCCTCATTTGTATACGCAACATAACAGGAAACGATATTCTTCATTCCGTTTCTGTCAGATTCAAATGAAAAAGGCTGAATAAAATCATCGCCCTTCTGTTCTTCAAGCTGAGAAAAATCTATGCTTCGTTTATGCACACGGGATGGAGTTCCTGTTTTGAACCTACGTATAGTTACTCCCGCTTTTTTCAGACTTTCCGACAAGAAGGTTGCAGGCAATGTTGCATCAGGTCCGCTGTCATAGGAAACCTGTCCCACATGGATAGTTCCCTTTAAATATGTTCCTGTGCATATTACGGCACACTTTACCGCATATCTTGCACCAAGAGACGTAACAACGCCTTTGACTTCACCGTCTTCAACAATTATTTCCGCAATTTCAGCCTGTTTTAATTCAAGACCCTCCTGCATTTCACAAGCCTTTTTCATACGATTATGATATCTGACTCTGTCTGCCTGAACACGCAGACTATGCACTGCAGGACCTTTTCCTCTGTTCAGCATTCTGCTCTGAATAAAACATTCATCAGCAGCCTTACCCATTTCGCCGCCCATAGCGTCTATTTCACGTACAAGATGTCCCTTTGCAGTTCCTCCGATAGACGGATTACAAGGCAGATTTGCCACAGCGTCAAGGGATATTGTAAACAATGCTGTTTTTGCTCCCAGACGTGCCGCCGCAAGTGCAGCTTCCACACCTGCATGGCCTGCACCTACAACAGCAACATCAAATTCTCCCATAAAATATTTTTCCAATACAAATCATTCCTTAATTGTTCCACATGGAACATTTTTTATTATTTTCCGACAAAATGTTCCATGTGGAACATTTTGATTAAATATTACTTACCCACACAAAAATGTGAGAACACTTCATTTACAACAGCTTCCGAGGTACGTTCACCGGTAAGCTCCAGCAGATAATTTTCAGCTTCATCAAGTACAATATTCACCGCATCGGTGGTCATACCGAATGCAACAGCGTCAACAGCCTCACCCATAGCCTTTATTGCATTGTCAAGACATTTTTTCTGACGTTCATTCGCAACAGTAACATTATCCTGAGCATCGAGAACTCCTATATACTTATTATATAACAGCTTTGTAAGTTTTTCAATACCTTCTCCGTTTTTTGCCGAAATTTCTATAATATCATCAAAAGCGGAAGATATTTTTCCGATATCAAGAAGCTTTTCCTTATCCGATTTATTCACAAGAGCAATTTTATTTTTGCACTGTGAGCATTTTTCTATCATTCCAAGATCGTCATCATCAAGAGCAGATGAGCCGTCGAAAACAGCCAGAACAAGCTCCGCATTTTTTATACGGTCAACTGCACGTTCAACGCCTATACCCTCTATAATATCATCGGTAGAGCGTATTCCGGCAGTATCGGAAACCCTCAGAACAATATCACCCAGTCTGACTGATTCTTCTACAATATCACGGGTAGTACCTGCAATATCGGTAACTATACTTCGCTCACAGCCTGCAAGCAGATTCATAAGCGTACTTTTTCCCACATTAGGCTTGCCGACTATAGCAGTGTCGATACCCTCACGGATAATTTTTCCGTATCTGTAGGTTTCGGAAATTGCCTTAAGCTCGGAATATATTTCATTGACTGTATTTTTAAGATTTTCATCATCCACCTCAGGAATATCGTCCTCAGGATAATCTACCCATGCGGCAATTTCACCCAGCAGATGAATAAGCTTATCTGACACAGCACTTATTTTTTTAAACAAGCGTCCCTCACGTAAAGCGGAAGCACACTTATGATAAGCCTCACCCTCAGCGGAAATAATATCCATAACTGCTTCCGCCTGAGTGAGATTCATTTTTCCGTTAAGGAATGCACGCTTTGTAAATTCTCCTGCCTGAGCCGGTGCAGCACCGCATGAATATATCTGCTGCAAAAGCTTTTCGGTAACAAATATACCGCCGTGACATGAAAGCTCAGCAACATTTTCACCTGTATATGATTTAGGTGCACGGAACACAGAAACTATCCCGTCATCAATTCGGTTATTGTTTTCGTCATGATATATACCGTATGCACAGGTATATCCGTCCATATGTGATGGCTTTTTTCCCGATGCGGAGGAAAATACCATATCTGCAATTTCAAGAGCCTTTTCACCTGAAATTCGTATAACTGAAATTCCGCCTGCCGCATGAGGCGTTGATATAGCGGCAACGGTTGAATTTAAATTCATATAATTACACCTCTTTTTTGATTTGCTATTGATTATATATAACTATACGGTTATTTTTCTTCCTTGGATTTACAACGGAGCGAGCCTATCGGCTCGTGCAATAAAGACGCTCCGCTTTTTATGTAACATTTCATTTTTAACTTTTCCGCTTAGAATTAGCATTTGTTACGTGCTAAAGGGGATTTCGCTGTCTGCGGACAGCGACAAGGGGCGCTGCCCCCTTGACCCCCGCAAGCCTTTGTAAAGGCTTGAGCGAAACTTTTATATTTAGTTACTGACAGGTATTTTTACTAAAAAAATGCTGCCGTACTTATGGTACAGCAGCTTATTTTTATATGTCGATCTTTCCGTAAAGCTCTCCTGTGAACATTGTGTCCTCAGGCTTAGGCTTTTTATAATCCTTCTCAAAGGAAGTCTTCATCAGATCCATCGGACGAGGCTTATACTCACTCTTGTCAGCTCCTCTGCCCTTTCCGCCGTATCTGCCCTTACCGCCTTTTCCGTAACTGTTCTTTCTGTCATACTTTCTTTCGGATCTCTCGGGTCTGCCGTTTACAGATGAGATAACTACCTTTCTGTAAGGTTCCTCTCCCACACTCTTTGAAGTAACACCCTCGATCTCAGATACTGCGGAATGGATTATTCTTCTCTCATAAGGATTCATAGGCTCTAATGTGCTTGTTCTTCCTGTGCGCAGTACAGTCTTTGCGATTTTTCCTGCAAGCTCCTCTAAAATAGCCTTTCTCTTCTCACGATATCCGCAGGAATCAACACTGATTCGATAATATTCCTTATCGCTTCTGTTAGCCGCCATTGATGCAAGATACTGAATAGCATCAAGGGTTTCGCCTCTTCTTCCGATAACTGCACCTGTTGTATCTCCGCCGATATCGATAACAGCGCCCTCTTCGTTTTCAGTCACTGTAAGCTCAGCTTCAATACCCATTTTTGAAAGTACATCTCTGATATAGTCAGCGGCAATTTCTGCCTTTGTTTTGTTGTATTCCGCAGAGATCTTTGCCTCGGAAGCACCTATTCCGAGAAATCCCTTCTTAGGCTCTTCAAGAACCTCAAAGGTGATCCTGTCCTGCGATACTCCGAATTCGGAGATAGCAAGCTGAATAGCTTCTTCAACAGTCTTTGCTGTAAATTCCTTTTTCATTATCTGTTTAACTCCCCTCTGTAAGGTGATATATAATATACATTAAGATCAATCAATACTTCCGTCGTCGTTTTCATCATATTCCTCGCCGTATTTTTCCGCTTGTCTGCGACGTGCCTCAGCGATTATTTTTCTTTCATACTCCTTCTGCTTTGACTTTGAAAGTCTCACTTCGGAAGCATTATCATCAGATGAAGCCGACTTTGAAATTGTTCTGCCCTCTGCCTGAACAACACCGTTCTGCTGAGCCATCATCTCCTGATATCTCTGCATCATGTTGGGCTTGTTCTTCTTTTTTCTTTTAAGCTTATCCTTTTCAAGAAGCTTTGCAACATAATCTGCTGTATATACCTTGTGAAGTATCACACTCTGAATAAATCCCAATATACCTGAGATAGTCCAGTAAAAGCTTACTGCGGCAGGCATATTGAAATATACCGGCAGGAATAAAAGAGGAAGTGCATACATCATTACGTTTGTGCTGTTCATTGCTGCGGAAGATGCACTGTCAGGATTCATCTTCTTCATTCTGCGGTTTGAAAGGAATGTTGATACTATCTGTACAAGTACTGACATTACAGGTATAGCTGCAAGTATAAGTGCAGCAGGTGTCCAGCCGCCTGCAGGACTTAAGGTAGGAGTATTTGCAAGCTCTACAAATCCGAAAAGAAAACTGTTGTATTCAGATACCTGAGTAGTAAACTCTGCAGATATTCCGCTGAAAAGATCTCTGTATTCGGGATTTTTCACTGCTTCGATAATAAACAGCTCTCCTCTGTATTTCAGATCCTGTGAAGAAAGAGCTGAATATTCCTCAATGCTTGTAAGAATTTCTGTTGCCTTTGCTATCATATCCTTATCGATCCTGAGAATATGCGTAAGCGGATAATATACAACGTCCATGATACCGTAAAGTATTGGAAGCTGTATCAGCATAGGCGAACATGACGCCATTGGGTTTACGTCCTCTTCGGCATAAAGCTCCATAGTCTTTTCGTTGAGCTTTTCGGGATTGTTTGCATACTGCTTTTTCAGCTTGTCAAGCTTTGGCTGAAGAGCCGTTATTGCAGCCTGATTTTTCTGCATCTTGACTGAAAACGGAAAGAGAAGTATCTTGCTTATAAGAGCAAAAATAATGATCGCCAACGCATAATTCGGAAGCACCTTATAGATAAGATACATTATCCAGCCAAGGGGCGTACCAATTAATCTGCTTAAAAAACCCATTGTTTAACCTCCGTATCTAAGGAAGCCAAAAGCATAACCTTATTCAATTTTTTCACATACTATTATAAATATTCCAAATTTCAGACGGAATATTATTTCCCTTTTTTTATAAAATAGGACCATGTAAATTCATCGGGGACATGGTCAACACCCCCAAGGCTCCAGGGATTGCACCTGATAAGCCGCCATACAGACAGAATAAGCCCTTTTACTGCCCCATGCTTCGTAAACGCTTTTACGGCGTAGGTCGAACAGGTGGGATAATACTTGCAGCAGGGCGGAAATAACGGTGAGATAAATTTTCTGTACAGCTTCAGCAAAAGCAAAAATATATGCTTCATTTCTTCTTGTTTTTACCGTTATCAACGGTATTTTTCATCATAAACGGCAAAGCCTTTTTTCTGATAAAACCTGTTATATGATATGTTTTACACTCGGTAGACGGTTGTCTTGCAGTAAATACTATATCATATCCAACAGGAAAAAGCTCTTCGGTCTCACGGTAAGCCTGACGGATAACACGCCTTGCACGGCTTCTTTTAACGGCATTACCAATCTTTTTGCTTGTGGATATGCCCACACGATTGAATTTTCTGCCGTTTTTTCTGAAATAGAGAACGCAGTTTGCGCCTGCTATGAATCTTCCCTTTTTATAAAGAGAAGTAAAATCCTTGTTGGAATTAAGCTTAACAGTATATTTCATAAAAAACCTCTGCTTAAAAAATATGACCACATAAATTGTGGTCATATTTCAAATCAAGCATTAATACACTGTGCAGGATTAGTAAGTGAGTCTCTTTCTACCCTTTGCACGTCTTCTTGCGAGAACCTTACGGCCGTTTCTTGTTGACATTCTCTTCATAAAGCCGTGTTCTTTTTTTCTGTGAAGCTTCTTAGGCTGGTATGTTCTTTTCATTACGATTTCTCCTCCTTTACCGTACTTTATACGAAAGCGGACATTTTCTTATCCTTATCGCAGGGCATAAATACCCCATCAATAATACAGTATAACTTATATAGTACCATTCTGTCAAGTGTTTTTTCAAATTTTTTTCAAATTGTAATCTTTTTACCCATTATAAAAGCGGGGTTTTGTTGATTTTGTTACATAATATGTATTTATTCCGCAATTTAAGACACATTATTACTTCGGCAATAATATAATTTGATTGCTCGGTGATTGATTTTTCAAAAAAGTCGCAGATACGACAATTATTGTAATTTAGAAATAGTTAATCAAACTGTTTAATTGCCGAAGTAATAAATCGTTTCAATATCCACTCAGTAAAGGCTTTTCGTTTATCTGAAACTATGCCGAGACTTTGATGATTGCTTCAATATACATGCATCGATCAGATAATTCCAACCAAATAATTATAACCTGTTTTACGGATAAAATCAAGTAAAAGTTAATAGAGATAACTAATAACCGATAAAAAATAGTTATCAGTATCCACCTCAGTAAAAATATGACCGTATTATTCCGCACCGGTTCAACTGAATTCATTTCCGCAAAAATACATTGCTTTCAACACAAAAAACAGTTGATGTTGAAAGTACTGTATTTTCTCAGCCTGTAATTTGATATTTTTCAAGGTCATTTTTTCTTAATATATAATATTAAACATATGTTTAACATCATACTATTATATAATGAATATTGTTTCATAAAAATTAATGGTTTTGACCCTTGATTTTATTTGCATTATGTGCTATAATGTATTAGTGATATTGTCTGCTTTTGCAGATAACCGTCTGCTATATAATACCATAACAGCAGCTATTCAGATGCAATATATATTTTTATATCAAGATATCATAAAAAAGTATCAAAGGCTGTTTTATAAAATAATAACTGCATCAGGAATATCTGTTATATGTATATTATATACAAAAAATGATAAAGGAAACGCTGTCATTCCATTCAAATATACCATATAACGTTTCAACTCAGCTTAGATCCGGCTTATTAATCAGGAAAGGAGAGATCTGCTCTGAACGCAGATCAAATGAAAAATGAATTCATTTACCGAGGTCTTTGAAAATGTCCTCAGATATATTGAAAAAAAAGTACATGACGGTCAACTGACCGATGTTGCTTACAATACATGGATAAAACCTGTAACACCTCAGAAAATGGACGGTAATACCGCATACTTCTCGGCTAAAACCCAGTTTCATGTTGACTGTATCAAAAATAATTACAGCTCACTTCTTAAGGAAGCTTTCTACAATACTCTCGGCTTTGAAGTAGATATAGTCCTTGAAGTTGAAAATACCGATATATCCCCTGTCAGCACACCTGTTTCCAACGTAAAAACAGACAGCGATGACTATGAATATACCTTTGATACATTTATCACAGGTAGATCCAATGAATTTGCTTACGCAGCCTGCACAGCGGTTGCAAAGTCAGACCATACGGATATGACATATAATCCTCTGTTTATTTACGGTCCCTCAGGACTTGGAAAAACACATCTGCTTAACGCTATATACAGCGAAATAAAAGCCCGTACTCCCGATAAAAAGGTTATTATCGTAACAGGTGAAAACTTCGCCAGTGAGCTTATCGACATGATTGCCAAAAAGGATACCATGCCATTTAAGCAGAAATACCGTAATACAGATGTACTACTTATTGACGATATCCACTTTATCGCAGGCAAGGACTCAACTCAGGAAGAATTTTTCCATACCTTCAATGAACTGAGAGATAACGGCAAGCAGATAGTTATCACCTCGGACAAGCCTCCGAAGGAAATAAAAACTCTTGAAAGCCGTATCAGAACACGCTTTGAATCTGGCATTATCGCCGACATCTCATATCCCGAATATGAAACAAGAGTTGCTATCATCAAGAGAAAGGCCAAGCTTATGGACTTTCATCTTCCCGATGATGTTATCGAATGTATTGCAAACAGACTTAAGACAAGCATCCGTTCTCTTGAAGGCTGCGTAAAGAAGCTTAAGGCTTATCAGGATCTTGTGGGAACTCCTCCCACTATAGTACAGGCTCAGAATACTATCAGAGAGATACTCTCCGATGAACAGTCCGAGCCTATAACTCCTGACCGTATCATAAACGATGTTGCAAGCGTTTACGGTGTAAAGCCCGATGATATACGCTCCAAAAAGAGAGCCTCTACCGTTTCAACCGCAAGAAAGATCAGCGCATATGTTATGAAACAGGTCCTTCAGCTTTCACATAAGCTTATAGGTGCGGAAATAGGCGGCAAGGACCACTCCACCATAGTTTATTATCTTGAGGATGTTGAAAAAATGATGAATAACGACAGCAGAGCCAAGGATACTATCGAGGATATCATCAAGAACCTGGGCGCATAACAGCGCATCTCCGTGATTTTCAGCCTGTCACGGGAAATGTATTTTCAATGTTTTTCTTACATTCAACAATTCCACTGTAAAATGTTGAATTATGTCCATACGAACAGCTTTACAAATGTAAATATCTCAGGAATGAGTATACCAAAAGTTATAAACATCTATTTCAACACTATGTTGAAAACTTTGTGGAATTCTCAAACCTTAATTTTTCCGTGTTTTTTCGTGTCATTTACCGAAAGTATAAACATCTTTTTCAACAAAGCGTTGAAAAAGAGTTTGATTTCCACACTTTCAACCGAATTTTGCACATTTATTTAACATTAAACATTTTGTTTTCAACTATTTTCCAATCTGTAACCGTTTGAGTAATGAGTTTGTTACTTTTTTAAACTTTATAACAAAAATTCAACAATGAGTATGTTGATTATAAATCCTTGTATCTGCGAGGTTTGAACAGGTTTTCAAAAGTTTCAACACTACTACTACTGTAACTATTTTGTAATTATATTTATTTTTATTATACCTTTTTGTAACCAAGAATATCTAAGCTTGTAAACATCAAGTCTGTTGAAACAGGATTTTGTAATACTTCTGCATTGAAAGTTGCTTATTGATTACATAATTTTTCCTGTTTTGTATTAATTATGCAGAATATTCCAATAATAATATTATCATAATCAGATATAATATCGTTCAGTATTATTGTGAATTGTATATTCCGCGTATTATTCAACACACTGTATATTATTTTATCAGAACGAGTTTGTAACCTATTTTTAATTATTGATATAGCATTTTCTCATTAGTTACAATTATATTACAGATCAACAGTTGAAATGTCACTTATTTACATTATGTAATATTTATGATTTATATACTGAAAGGAATGTATACAATTTGAAATTTATATGCAGTCAGACAAAGCTTATGGAAGCACTTAACAATGTAACAAGAGCAGTTCCCCCGAAATCTACAATACCTGCCCTTGAAGGCATAAAGCTTATGATAGACAAAAACGTTCTGGAGCTTACAGGATATGATCTTGAACTGGGAATACAGACAAAGATAGAAGTCAGCTCCGATGATTACGGCGAGGTCATAGTAAATGCAAAATTATTTACAGAGATCGTGCGTAAAATGGACAGCGACACCATAACCATATCCATAGATGATAAATTAAAAATGACTATAAGCGGAGCTACAGCTGAGTATAATATTCTTGCACTTTCCGCAGATGATTATCCTGCGCTTCCCGATTATGATACAGGCGACAGCTTCAATCTGCCACAGTCTCTTTTAAAGAATATGATAAATCAGACCATATTCGCAGTTGCGGTAGATGACAAGAAGCCTGTTTTGATGGGTGAATTATTCGATATTCAGGACGGAAGCTTCAATCTTGTAGCTATTGACGGATATCGCCTTGCAGTAAGACACGAAAAGCTGGATACCGACAACAGATATAATTTTGTTGTAAAGGGCAAGGCACTGCAGGAGGTCGCAAAGCTTTTAAAGGACGATGACAAGAGCGAGGAAAAGCATGAGGTAATACTCCATGTTTCAAAGAGACATGTTATCTTTGAGGTAAACGGATATATGGTGATCTCACGTCTGCTTGAGGGTGATTTCCACAATTACAAAGCCTCTATACCTCAGAACCATACTACAGAAATAGTATTAAAGACGAAGGATATAATCAGCAGTCTTGAAAGATGCTCACTTCTCATCAATGAAAAGATGAAAGCCCCTGTGAAGTGCTTATTCGATGCGGGACAGGTAAAGATCAGCTGTTCTACCGCACTGGGAAAATTATCCGATGAGTTTGATGTTGAGATCAGCGGAAATATGGTTGAGATAGGATTCAACTGCAGATATCTGCTTGAAGCGATGAAGGCAACGGAATCCGATAAAGTAAAGCTGTATCTGAACGGCGGACTTGCTCCCATGAAGGTATTACCCTTAGAGGGCGATGCATATACGTTCTTGGTTCTCCCCGTAAGACTTAAGACAGAGTAAAACAGATACTGTTTCAAAGCGGACAGTTCTGTTACTCATACAAAAATAATCATTTCAACATTCCGAAGTGAATATGTTGAATTACAATTCGTGATCTTAAAAGGAAAAAAATATGGAAAAAATATCGATACATACAGAATTCATAAAGCTGGATCAGCTTCTGAAATTTGCAGGGATATGCGCTATAGGTTCTGAGGCAAAGGCTATTGTTGCAGACGGAAAGGTTACCGTAAACGGTGAGGTCTGCACAATGCGCGGAAAAAAGATACGCCCCGGAGATACCGTTTCAGCATTGGGAACAACAGTGCTTATCGAAGCTGAATCATGAATATAACCCATATATGCGCAGACGGATATAAAAATCTTGACGGTGTGGATATATCCGCAGACAGCTCACTTAATGTTATCTGCGGAAGTAATGCTCAGGGAAAAACAAATCTGATAGAGGCTGTATGGCTTTGTACAGGCTGTAAATCCTTCCGTCTTGCAAGGGACAGGAGTTTTATAGGCTTTGATAAGGATAAAGCTGCTGTTTCCGTTGAGTTTGAAAACAGCTTCCGTACTCAGAAAATATGCTTTGAGGCTAAAAAAGGCAGCGTAAAGGATAAAAATATCACCCTTAACGGAGTAAAGGTCCCTCTTATGTCAAGGCTTTTCGGTCAGCTTAAGTGCGTTGTTTTTACTCCCGATGACCTTTCTCTGCTGAAGGGCTCTCCCGAAAACAGACGCAGCTTTGTTGATTTATCCTCATCTCAGCTTAAGCCGTCCTTTGTGTCTGCGCTTAATAAATATAATAATCTTATCGCTCAGAGAAATGCCGCTATTAAAAATATCAATTTCGGTATTTCCGTACCCGATGATCTTGATGTATGGGATAAACAATTAGCCCAGACAGGCGCTTATATTTCTGTTATTCGTTATACTTATTGTAATAATCTTAATGATTATACAAAGAAGCTGTATTCAGAAATTACCGGCGGTAATGAAGAATTAGAATTATACTATTCGTCAACCGTTTTCAATAGCCTTGAAAACAAAACCGATTATGCAGGCGAGCTTGCGGATATTTATTATAATAAGCTGCTCCGCTCCCGTAAGGACGATATCCGTGTGGGATATACCCTGTCGGGTGTGCATCGTGATGATGTGGTCACTAAGATAAACGGTCTTGATGCAAGGGAATTCGGGTCACAGGGGCAGCAGCGAAGTGTGGCTATTGCCATGAAGATAGCTCAGGCTCAGGTGCTGCGTGACCAGACAGGAGACTCTCCCGTTATGCTCCTTGATGATGTTTTAAGCGAGCTTGATGATTCACGGAAAAGCTTTATTTTAGGAAATATAAAGGATATTCAGGTGTTTATTACCTGCTGTGATGAAAGCTTTATCGAGAAAAATTGCTCAAACGGGAAAATTTTCCGTGTGTCAAAGGGAAAAATTACAAGCGGTTGATATTCGGCGGTGATTTTTATGTATATTCATTTGGGCGGCGATGTTGTCGTACCCGATAATGAAATAATAGGCGTTTTCGATATAGAAAATACCTCCGTAAGCAAAAGGACAAAGGAATTCCTTGCGGCAGCGGGAAAAAACGGCGATATCATCAACGTAAGCTATGAAATGCCGAAAGCCTATGTTCTATGTGAGAGGAACAAGCGTCAGCAGGTATATATCACACAGGTATCACCGCTGACTATACGCAAAAGAAGTGATTAGCTGACAGTGAATAGTTAATAGTCAGGGAGTTTCAACGATTTGAAAGAAAAATGTTGAAAGTGATCCCGATGATTATTGGTTATTCACTGTCAACTAAAAAATCAGTATATATTATTTTTGGAGGTTTTTTGATGGCTGAAAATATTGAAAAACTGAATGAACAGAATTATGATGAAAATCAGATCCAGGTGCTTGAAGGTCTTGAAGCTGTTCGCAAAAGACCCGGTATGTACATCGGATCAACAGGTCCGAGAGGACTTCATCATCTTGTTTATGAGATAGTCGATAATGCTATTGACGAGGCTCTTGCAGGCTACTGCACACAGATAGATGTAAACATCCTTCCCGGAGACATTATCGAAGTCTCCGACAACGGCAGAGGTATCCCCGTAGGTATTCACCCCAAGGAGAAGATCTCGGCAGCGACCGTAGTTTATACCATTCTCCACGCAGGCGGTAAGTTCGGCGGCGGCGGATATAAGGTTGCGGGCGGTCTGCATGGAGTCGGTGCCTCTGTTGTAAATGCGCTTTCGGAATGGCTGGAGCTGACCGTAAAGGACGGCGAGCATATCCATTTTCAGCGCTTCCATAACGGCGGAAAATACGATGAACAGATGAAGGTCATCGGTGATACTGCCGAAACAGGTACTATGGTAAGGTTCAAGGCGGACGGGGAGATATTCACCGAAACAACTGTCTATGAATACGAGGTGCTTCTTAAGAGACTTCGTGAGCAGGCATTTTTAAATGCAGGCGTAAAGATAGTTTTCTCCGATAAGAGAGACGAGGGAAATATCATTTCCGAAACTCTGCACTATGAGGGCGGTATCAGACAGTTCGTTGAGCATATCCATAACAGAAAGGGTCTTGCGCCTCTTTCCGACAAGGTCATATATCTTTCGGGAGCAAAGGGCGATTCAACAGCGGAAATTGCGCTTATGTGGAATGATTCCTACAATGAGGATATCCGCTCATTTGCTAACAATATCCATACCACCGACGGCGGAAGCCACGAAACAGGCTTTAAAAACGCTCTTACCAAGGTGATAAATGAATACGGTAAGAAATTCAATCTTATAAAGGAAAATCAGGATAAGCTACTGGGCGACGATGTAAGAGAGGGTATAACAGCCGTTATCTCCGTCAAACTGACAAACTGTGAGTTTGAGGGTCAGACAAAGGGAAGACTTGGTAATCCCGAGGTCAGACCTATGGTCGAGGAAATTGTCATGGAGAAGTTTATGGACTTCCTTGATGAAAATCCCGAAACAGCACAGCTTATCTTCAATAAATCGGTAAATGCACAGAAGGCAAGAGAAGCAGCCAAGAAGGCAAGAGAGACTGCAAGAAGAAAATCCGCTATGGACAGCGCAACTCTCCCGGGTAAGCTTACCGACTGCTATGAGCATGATATCGAGCAGACCGAGCTTTACATCGTAGAGGGTGACTCTGCGGGCGGTTCTGCAAAGCTTGGCAGAGACAGCAGATATCAGGCGATACTTCCTCTGTGGGGTAAGATGCTCAATGTTGAAAAGGCACGTATCGACAAGGTATATACAAACGAAAAGCTTATGCCCGTCGTTGCCGCTCTCGGTACATCTATCGGCGAGGATTTCAATATTGAAAAGCTCCGTTACGGAAAAGTAATAATCATGGCGGATGCCGATGTTGACGGTTCACATATCAGAACGCTGCTTCTGACATTCTTTTTCAGATATATGCGTCCGCTTATCACAAACGGCAATATCTATATCGCACAGCCTCCGCTTTACAAGGTGTATAAGGGCAAGGGCAAGAAGGAAGTTGCAAAATATGCATTTTCCGATGAGGAAAGAGATCTTTATATCAAGGAGCTGAGCGGTGACGGTACCGTAAAGCCCGGCGTTCAGAGATATAAGGGTCTTGGTGAGATGGACCCGGACCAGCTCTGGGAAACTACTCTCGATCCCGACAGACGTACAATGATAAAGGTTGAACTGGAGGACGCTGCAAGGGCAGATGAAATATTCACTATCCTTATGGGTGACAAGGTTGAGCCGAGACGTGAATTTATCGAAAAGAATGCTAAATATGTTCAGAATCTTGACATTTAAGGAGACTGTAATAAATGCTTGATAAAATGTTTGATGAGGATATATACGACGACGGGAGATCAAATCATACGGAAGAGCTGCTTGCAAAGGGTCAGTATGAAAGCGACCCTGAGCAGATACTTAACGGGTTTAAGGTATTCCAGAAAAAATATGTTTATAAGGGAGTTGTTTTTCAGCTGGTGCTTGTTGCACTTGCAATAGCGTCACAGGTGCTGGCTATCATATCCGATACAACGGGAGATATAATGATGCCTGTTGTGCTTATAATCGTATGTGTATTTCTTGGAGTGAACCTTGCCTTAAGACCCTTCAATACAATGAAAAATCTCCGCAAGGGTATTCAGTACCTTACGGGGACTATATACGAAGCTGAAATATACAACGACAAAATAAAGATAATTACCGTTTATGATGCACCGCTGGAAAACGGTGAAACGGTGGATACGGAAAAGCTTGCCGAATCGGATAAAAAGGGTCTTGAAGCCGTTGAGGAAGCAAGAATCGACAATACTGACGATGAGGAGGAATATGACGGTCCTCCCGCAACCATAATCCATCTGGACAGTCATCTTGCGGAAATTATCGAAACAGATGAGCTTTACATCGTTTATGTAAAGAAGGTAAACATATTCGTCATACCCAAGAACGCCTTCAAGCCCTATGAGGTACAGGCGGTCAACGAAAAGCTTTCAAATATTATGGGTGTGCGTTTTAAAGGATTGGAGTGTTAAATTTTGACCAGTGATACTGAAAAGCTGCTTCATGTGGATATTGAACAGGAAATGAGAAAATCCTTTATGGAATATTCAATGTCCGTTATTGTTTCAAGAGCGCTCCCTGATGTAAGAGACGGTCTTAAACCCGTTCACAGAAGAATTTTATATACGATGCACGAAAACGGACTTACTCCCGATAAGGAGTACCGTAAGTGCGCCGATACAGTCGGTGCGGTGCTGGGACGTTACCACCCCCACGGTGACGCCTCTGTTTACGATGCACTTGTACGTCTTGCACAGAATTTCTCATTAAGATATCCTCTGGTAGACGGTCACGGAAACTTCGGTTCTATCGATGGTGACCCTGCCGCTGCTTACCGATATACAGAGTCCAAGATGTCGAAAATTTCTCTTGAAATGCTGACCGATATCAATAAGGACACTATCCCCTATGCGCCTAACTATGACGATCGTCTGCAGGAGCCTGTTGTACTCCCCTCACGTTTTCCGAATCTTATGGTAAACGGATCAACAGGTATCGCTGTAGGTATGGCGACAAATATTCCCCCTCACAATCTTACCGAGACTATAAATGCTATACAGGCACTTATAGGTAATCCCGATATACCTGTTGAAGAGCTGATGAATCACGTAAAGGGACCTGATTTCCCTACAGGCGGTATCATCATGGGAAGAAGCGGAATAAGAGCCGCTTATGCAACGGGACGTGGAAAGATAACTCTCCGTTCAAGAACAAGGATCGAGGATATAAGAGGCAGAACAGCTATTATTGTAGACGAGCTGCCCTATATGGTCAACAAAAAGCGCCTTATCGAGCATATGGCAGAGCTTGTCAAGGATAAGAGGATCGACGGAATACACTATATCCGCGATGAATCGGACAAGGACCATGCGGTAAGGATCGTTATCGAATTGAAGCGTGACGCAAATGCACAGGTAGTATTGAATCGTCTTTTCAGCTATACACAGCTTCAGGATACCGTAGGCGTTATCATGCTTGCCCTTGTTGACGGCGAGCCTAAGATACTTACTCTCAAGCAGATGCTGGAGCAGTATCTGAAATTCCAGAATGAAGTTATCAGAAGAAGAACGGAATATGATCTTAACAAGGCGGAAGCAAGAGCTCATATTTTAGAGGGCTTGGTAATTGCAGCGGATAATATTGACGAGGTAGTAAATATATGCCGTACATCAGCCAATGTTCAGGAGATCAGGGAACGGCTCATGAAGCGTTTCGAGCTTACCGAGGTACAGGCTGACGCTATTGCACAGATGAGACTTTTCCAGCTTTCCAACATGGAAAGAAGCAAGATCACCGATGAGCTTGAAGGTCTTAAGATAAAGATAACCGAATACAAGGAGATACTTTCCGATGACGGAAGAGTTATGCAGATAATCTCCGATGAGCTTGAGGTTATCAAGAATAAATTCGGCGATGAAAGAAGAACAGAGATACAGTCCGTAAGCGGAGAGGTGGATATCGAGGACCTTATCCCCGTTGAAGAATGTGTTGTTACTCTTACCAATAACGGATATATCAAGAGACAGCTTTTAAGCGTATATAAGACACAGAACCGCGGCGGCAGAGGTGTATCGGGCATGAAGCAGCGTGAAGAGGATTTCGTAAGTGAAATGTTTGTTGCTTCAACACATGACCATGTGATGTTCATAACAAATAAGGGTATCATGTACAAGCTTAAATGCTTTGAGATAGCCGAGGGTTCAAAGCAGTTCAAGGGCATTAATATAGTGAATATGCTTCCTCTTGCCGAGGACGAGAAGATAGCAGCCATGATAAAGACAGATAATTTTGACGCCGGAAAGTATATCATCATGGTTACAAAGAACGGCAAGATAAAGCGTACACCCCTGGAGATGTACAAGAATGTGCGCAAGAACGGACTTCGTGCGGTAGGACTTGACGAAGGCGATGAAATTGCGGGAGTACGTCTTACCGACGGAACAAATCAGCTTATAGTTGCCACAAGAAACGGCAGAGCGATACGTATTGACGAGAACGAGCTTCGTCCCATGAGCAGAACAGCACATGGTGTCAAGGCGATAAAGCTCCGTGAGAGTGACTATGTAGTATCCATGGCGAGAGTAAGAGAGGGTGCAAGCGTAATTACTGTCACCGATAAGGGTCTTGGCAGAAGAGCGCCTCTTGAAAGCTACAATGTACAGCGCCGCGGCGGATACGGTATGCTTAATTATAAGGTAAATGATGAAAAGGGATATGTGTGCGGAATCAAGGTAGTTGACGAGGACGATGACCTTATCATCATATCCAATGACGGAGTTATCATTCGCATCAGGGTAAGTGATGTAAGAATGATGAGCAGATATGCTACAGGCGTAAAGGTAATGAGAGTTGCCGATGATGTAAGGATCGTTGCATTTACAAGAAGTGAGCATGAAGAGGGAGCGGAAACAGCTGAGGTTGAACAACTCACCGATGAGGAAGCTCAGAGGGAGATGGAAGCGGCAGCTAAGGAAGAAAGTGAAGAAGTAGTGACAGATGAAGCTCCCGATGACGAAAATGAAGAAGACACAGAAGAAAATACAGAGGAATAAAAAATGGGGAGACGCAAAAAAAGCGTCTCCCTTTTTTGAAAAAAAGAGGAAGGTTTATATACAAAGGTTTCGGTAAATTCTATATTGCAGAATAAACGGACAGGCTTTTATTGACAATGATATTATTACTTCGGCAATTAAACAGTTTGATTAACTATTTATAAATTACAATAATTGTCGTATCTGCGACATTTTTGAAAATCAAGCACCGAGCAATCAAATTATATTATTGCCGAAGTAATATTATATCGTTCCCACTAAAAATTAACTAAATTCCCTTGAAAAAGCACATAATATATGATATAATAAAAAGATATAATAGGCTCGGGAGGAAAAAGCTATGGATATAACAATACCCGAAAAGGTTAAATTTATAATAAACAGACTTGAAAGCAGGGGCTATGAAGCCTATATTGTAGGCGGCTGCGTAAGAGATTCTCTGCTTGGAATAAAACCCAATGATTATGACATAGCTACAAATGCTCTTCCCGAACAGACAAAGAATTGCTTTAACGATAAAACGGTAGTGGAAACAGGTATACAGCATGGTACTGTAACAGTAGTTCATGAAGGTGAAAACTTTGAGATAACCACATACCGTATCGACGGTGAATATAAGGATAAACGCCGTCCCGACAGCGTTTCCTTTACAGATGACCTTACCGCCGATCTTTCACGCCGTGATTTTACCATAAATGCAATGGCATATTCCGACAGAACAGGTATCATCGACCGTTTCGGAGGACAAAAGGATCTTTTCAATCACCTTATAAGATGTGTAGGCGAGCCGAAGGAGCGCTTCAACGAGGACGCTCTCCGTATACTCCGTGCTATCCGCTTTGCCGCACAGCTGGGCTTTAATATGGAAAGTCTGACTGCACTTGCAGTACATGATATGAAAAGAAATCTCCGTGATGTTTCCGCCGAAAGAATACGTGATGAGCTGATAAAGCTTATCTGCGGAATATCTCCTGCCGAGATAATGATAGAATTTTCCGATGTTTTTGAGATAATTATTCCCGAAATAAGACGTTCTGTAGGCTTTGATCAGCACAGCAGATATCATATCTATGACGTATGGGAGCATACAGCTTATTCTGTTGAAAACTCAAAAAGTGAACGTGATGTACGCCTTGCGCTGCTGCTTCATGATATAGAAAAGCCCTCCTGCTTCAGATTTGACGAGGAAGGCTGCGGACATTTCCCCAACCATGAGAAAAAGGGTGCGGAAACTGCCGAAAATATTATGAAAAGACTTCGCTTTGATAACGAAACTATCAGAAATGTATCTGAAATAATAAAATATCACTATGTAACGCCTGTAGATGATCATGTAGTGGTAAAGCGTCTGCTTTCAAAGCTGGGTGAGAAAAATCTGGGTAAGCTTATTGAGGTAATGAAGGGAGACAGCCGTGCAAAGCAAAGCTTCTGCCTTGAAAGAGTGGCTGTTCTCGATTCAATGAAAATAAGAGTTTATGAGATAATAAACAATAATGAATGTTATTCCCTAAAGCAGCTTGCGGTAAACGGTACAGATGCCGAAAATGCAGGTCTTTCGGGAAAGGAAATAGGTTCGGCATTAGAATATCTTCTTTCGGGAGTTATCGACAACCGGTTTGAAAATACCCGTGAAGCACTTCTTGCTGCACTATCCGATCATGCCGTAAGGATCAGACATCAAGCTCATTTATAAGACTGATAAAGCTTTCCGCATCAGAAAAATCATGATAAACGGAAGCAAACCGTATATATGCCACAGGGTCAAGCTTTTTAAGCGAGTCAAGGACCATTTCACCTATCTGTGCAGAGGTTATATGCGACATCATATTTGCGCTGCAATAGCTTTCAATCTCATCAACTATACTGTTGATATCCATAATTGAAACAGGACGTTTTTTAACGGCTATAGACATACTCTGAATAAGCTTTGCCCTGTTGAAGCGTTCAAAGGTGTTGTCCTTTTTGTTGACTAAAAGCTCAGGCATTTCAGTCTCTATGGATTCAAAGGTGGTAAACCTTTTTTCGCATTTGGTACATTCTCGTCTGCGGCGTATTTTCAGGTCAAAATGGCGTGAATCAATAACCTTTGAGTCATCAAATCCACAGTATGGACACAGCATAAGAATATCCTCCTTTTAAAGTTGTTGTCTGTATTAATTATATATTATTTGTCAAATAAAGTCAATAAAGGAAGGTAATAATTTTGAATGGAATAAAATATTTCATATCAGCGACAGCAGTGCTTATCATGTCGGTTTTCGGACTGACAAGATGCGGTGCCGAGCCTGTAAGCGAGGAAACGGAGGCTCCCACAGAAACTGCCGACAGTATATCGGATACATCTATGACATCCGATACGTCGGGTACATCGGGTACGTCTGATACATCCGTATCATCGCAGGAAACCACAGAGACCTCATCAGAGCCTGTTTCCGACCCTGAGGAAGCGGATAATACATGGGCGATGTTCCTTGTGAATGATATGAATCCCCTGCCGAAAAATTACGATGATGTTATCGAGACCGAGCTTGTAGATGATACCACCTACAGAGATTATTATATGGACAGCCGTATGGCTGAATATATGATAGATCTTTTAGCGGCTGCCAAGGAGGACGGCGTACAGCTTACCGTTGTATCCACCTACCGCACCTATGATTATCAGAAAAACAATTTTGATACAAGTGTGGAATACCGCATGGAAAAGGGTATGTCCTATGAGGAAGCCTATAATGATACCTTGGGCGAGGTACAGATCCCCGGTCACAGCGAGCATAATGCAGGTCTTGCGGTGGACATACTTTCCGATGAATACAACAGCATGGAGGATGACGGCTTTGAGGATACTGAGGCTTTCAGGTGGTTAAGTGAAAATGCCTCCGATTACGGCTTTATCCTCCGTTATCCCAAGGGAAAGAAGGATATAACGGGTATAGTATATGAGCCGTGGCATTATCGCTTTGTGGGTGTATATTATGCAAAGGATATCGAGGAAAGCGG
This sequence comes from Oscillospiraceae bacterium, assembly GCA_017481565.1. GTDB lineage: Bacteria > Bacillota > Clostridia > Oscillospirales > Ruminococcaceae > RGIG4694. The sequence goes on from JAFUOZ010000019.1 coordinate 39,294, forward strand.
ACTTTGCTTAGAGGAATATTTTGAAGAAAAGGGCTGGCTTGACGAAAACGGCATAGCTGTTGCTCATACTATTTACGATCAGAATCCCGATATGCTTCTTGATGAACAGGAGCCTGTTTTCATAAAAGAAGAAGAAACAGAAGCTGAATCGGAACAGACGGACAGTGAAGATGAAGAAACGACTGCTGAGTAATAAAAAAATCATATACTAAAAAGCTCTCTGCCGATAGGTTATAAACCGAAAGGCAGGGAGCTTTTTGATTTGATAAATATTTATATAATGTAAAATAAATATGTATAAAGCAAGGGTCGATTTCCTTGATTGTCGACTGAAAGAGCAGTGGATATCATATGGATAATAAAGGAAATTTGTTTAGCATATATTTACCGTCTGTATATTTTAAAGGAGGTTTTTATATTGTTTTACATTAAAGTATTTTTTGTATACCAAATAATATACAGATAGTATAATTTTGGTGTAAAATAAAATGTTTGTATAATATTACAAAAGAGTTACAGCACATGCAAAAGTTACAAAATGTCATAATTTTTTCGGAAAAATATTGGATAAGCGGCTGTTTTTTATAAAATTTATAGAAAATAAATATATTTCAGCGTGAAATTTTGGTGGTGTTTTTTATAAATATTGACGTAAACTCTTGTATTTTTTGATAAAAAGTAGTATAATTAATTTAAGACTATAAAATATTATAGGTATGCTATGTACCGAATAATATTAATAATATGTTAATGAGATATAAAATTTAAGAAAGGATTGACCTTTATGGGACTTTTTGACGGCGCAGCTTTTAAAATAACCGAACAGGGTCTTGACGCTTCATGGTATCAGCAGACAGTTATCAGCAATAATATCGCAAATATGGATACTCCCGAGTATAAGGCAAGGACCGTTTCCTTCGGTCTTGTGCTGGACAAGGCTATCGGTGCAAGAAACAGCGATAACGGAAGGCTTAACGTGAGAATATCCGAAACCTACGAAACCGATACAGATCAGACCCTGAACGGAAATAATGTGGATATCGAAAAGGAATCAAATGCACTGGTAGACGCTCAGTATCAGTACAGCACAATGGTCGATTACCTTAACAGCAGATATTCAATGATAAGGACCGCTATCGGCAAGTAATCAAAGGAGCAGGCTTATGTCATTTTTAAATTCGCTTGATATCAGCTATTCGGCTCTTTCCGCCGAAAGACTGAGAATGGATATAATCTCCCAGAATATCGCCAATCAGAATTCCTATAACACTGCCGACGGTGATCCATACCGCAGACAGATGGTAAGCTTTGAAACAAAGCTCAAATTCTCCGATGTGATGGACAGATACACAGCAGACAGAGAATCTACCCACGCAAGAGGCGTTTATTACATGGGAAACAACAATAAATTCAGCTTTGCGGGCGTTGAGGTCGCAGAGGTGGTGGAGGACGATGCACCCTTCGTTCCCGTTTACGATCCCGATAATCCTCTGGCAGATGAAGAGGGTTATATCTATCAGACAAATGTTGACAATACAAAGGAGCAGATAGATCTGCTGGCGGCTCAGCGTTCATACGAGGCAAACGCATCCGCCGCATCCGCTATCAAGGCTATGCTGACAAAGGCTCAGGAATTAAAAGGAAGATAATTAAAAGAAGGAGAATGAGAGCATGTTTATCGTACCGCTGAATTCATCAATAACACCTCTTGATACAATGTCGCAGAATATACAGCCTGCGGCACAGAATACAGACCACCCCTCCTTTGCCGATGTTTTTACAGAAGTTATCGGCGAGGTACAGGCAACTCAGGCAGACCTTGATCTTAAGGCTGCTCAGGTGGTCATGGGCGATATTGATGATCTTCACTCGATCTATAACAGCATAACAAAGGCAGAGATATCCCTTCAGACTATGGTCGCTATCAGGGACGCAGGACTCCAGAGCTACAGAGAAATAATGCAGATGACAGTATAATGAGTATATATTTGTTATACTATACAGAAAAATAAATTATGGAAGGGACATATATAAAATATGGCTACACCTATGGAACAGTCTGCAAAGGTTCTGGATTCCTTCAAGCAGTTCTGGTCAAGGCAGGAAAAGAAAAATAAAATAATGTACATAGTCGGTCTTGTAGCGGCAGTGCTTATTGCAGTTATCATCGCAGTGGCTGTGAACCGCAAGGACTATGTGGTACTCTTTGAGGGGCTTGAAACAGCTGAGGCTGCCGAAATGGTCGCTATCATTGAGGACGCAGGCTATGAATACAGTCTGAACGGAGGTACTATCACCGTTCCCAAGGGTACGGAAAATGCTCTTACGATGACGCTTGCCCAGCAGGGCTATCCCAAGAGTACCCTTACATATAATCTTTATACGGAAAATATCGGAATGTTCTCTACAGAGTCGGAAAAGAGAGAATATCAGAGAATGGCGCTGGAAAGCCGTCTCTCCGCTATTATCGGCTCACTTGACAATGTTGAGGACGCTACGGTAACTCTTTCCATACCCGAGCAGAAGAATACCGTTATCGCCGCTTATGTAGACGATCCCGGAGCATCTGTTGTGGTAACTCTTAAGGACGGTACTTCCCTTTCCACAAAGCAGATAAAGGGTATTACTCATATCGTTCAGCAGAGTGTTGCGGGTCTGGAAGAGGAAAACATCTCTATTGTTGACAGCTTTGGTATACTTCAGATCGCAGATGAAAGCGATATTGATGTTATAGCTCAGGAAACAAGAAAGCTGCAGTTCAAGACAAATCTTGAAAATCAGATAAAGAACAAGATCATTGAGCTTTTGGCGCCTGCTTACAATGAGGACGGTCTTTCCGTTGCGGTAAATATGGTGCTCAACTTCGACGCAAAGGTTTATGAGGACGTTAAGTATACTCCCTCTACCGAGGACGAAAGAGGAATGCTCCAGCACGCGCAGTCCAAGAATGCAACAGGCTATGCAGTTGCAGACGGCGGCGTTGTAGGCGTTGAGGTAAATGCTGATGATACATATCCCACAGGTACAACAGGCAATGACGGCTCATGGAGCGAGTCTGCCGTTGACAATACATATCTTGTAAACACCTACAAGGAGCAGGTTGAAAAGGAAGGCTATACTATAGATAATCTTTCCGTTTCGGTAATTATCTATACGGATTATCTTCCCGAGGCTACAAAGCAGGAGCTTGTTTCTGTTGTAGGAAATGCGGCTTCTATCAATCCCCTGTTCATTCAGGACGTTGTTACGGTAACAAGTCTGCCCAAGTTCGGCGATATGGTCGAGGATGTTGAAACACCTACCTATATCTTCGGTCTTACTCTCAATCAGCTTGTTATTCTCGGAGCTATCCTTCTTGCACTGCTTATCATACTTATCGTTATACTTGTTGTTGTATCCAACAAGACAAAGCAGAAGAGAAAGAAGTTCGAAAGAGAGCTTCTTGCGGCAAACGGCGGAAATTCCGACGAGCCTCTGGTTCAGGATTTCTTCTCCTTCGAGGAGCCGGGTGCAGAAAGAATCGATATTCCAAGTCTTCTGGATACAGAGGGCGAAGAGTCCAAGGAAGTTGTTATCAGACGTGAAATTGCTACATTTGCCCGTCAGAGACCTGAGATCGTGGCTCAGCTTCTCCGTTCATGGATGCTTGAGGACGACAATGTAAAGAAGACCAAGAAATCCAAGAAGGAGGGAAAGTCAAGTGAGTGATATTAAAGAGCTTACCTCATCGGAGCGTGCGGCGGTGGTCATTACCGCTATCGGCACTGATAATGCCGCCGACGTTTTCAAGCACCTTAACGATGATGAGGTGGAAAGACTTACCCTGGAGGTTTCCAGCCTTCCTTATATGGACGGTACTACTGTAGAAGCAGTGCTTAATGATTTCTATGAGCTTTGTCTTACACAGAAGGTCATTACCGACGGCGGTGTGGATTATGCGAGAGTTGTTCTGGAAAAGGCTTTCGGTATCGAAGCGGCAGAACGTCTTATGCACAAGATATCCCATACTATGCAGCAGAAGTCCCTTGCATTCGTGCGGAAGTCCGACTACAAGAATCTGCTTGCTATCGTACAGAACGAGTATCCTCAGACTATCGCACTTATCCTTTCCTATGCTACCGCAGAGCAGGCATCCGCTGTGCTCTCGGAGCTGCCTAAGGAAAAGAGAGTTGACGTTGTTGAAAGAATGGCGAAAATGGACGCTGCGTCCCCCGAAACCATCAAGGCTATCGAAACAACTCTGGAAAGAAAGTTCTCCGCTGTTGTTTCTATGGATACCACAGAGGTTGGCGGCGTAAATTACGTTGCAGACGTTCTGAACAAGGTGGACAGAGCTACCGAGAAGTTCATCTTCGACGAGCTGACTATAAGAGATCCTGCTCTCGTAGAGGAGATCAAGAAAAAGATGTTCGTATTCGAGGATATTCTCAGTCTGGATTCTATGGCTATCCAGAGATTTATCAGAGAGTGCGAGATCAAGGATCTTGCTATCGCTATCAAGGGTTCAAATTCGGACGTTGCGGCTACGCTTTATGCGAATATGCCTCAGCGTATGCAGGAGTCCATTCAGCAGGAAATCGAATATATGCATAACATTCGTATGCGTGATGTTGAGGAAGCTCAGCAGAGAATTGTCGGTATCATTCGTCACCTTGAGGAAGAGGGCGAGCTTGTTATCGGCAAGGGCGGAGATGATGAGATAATTGCTTAAAATCGGACAATATACATATAATTACGGCGGCGCTCCCGTTGAACTCAATAATAAGATAAATATCCCCGTTCCCGAAACGGAGGACGAATTATCCGAAGAGGAAAAGGAGCGTATTGCCGAAGAAAAGCGTAAGGAAGAGGAAAAGATCCGTTTCAACAATGCGGTTGAAGAGCGTGTGAATTCATTTATCACCGCTCAGCGGGCTGCAATAAACAAGGAGGCGGAAAGGATCCTTGCCGATGCAAACGCTCAGGCTCAGAAGTTGACCGAGGATACAAGAGCAGCTGCAAAGAATGTTCTTGATAAGGCGGCGGCAGAAGGCGAAAAAATAAAGGAGCAGGCTCAGAAGGACGGCTATGCTGCAGGCTTTGAGCTGGGTAAATCCGAGGCTAAAAAGAAATGCGAAAGCTATCTTGAAGCGGCAGGACAATTCCTTGGAGAGATAAACTCCAAAAAGGAAGCGTACTTTATTTCAAATGAGCATGAGCTGAGAGAGACTGTCTATACGGTTGCCGAAAAGATAGTGCTTGCTCAGCTTGACAAGGACGACAAGGTGATAGACAGGATCGTGGGGAATGCCGCAAAGGCATTCAGAAATTCCGATTATATCAAGGTCTCCGTCATGGGCGGAGAGGTCTCGAAGGAATTCAGGACAGACGCTGATTATGTAAAGGGTCTGGTAATGAATATACCTGACATTGAGGTTGAATATCTTGATAAGGAGGAATATCCGAAAGGTACTGTTATTCTTGACAATGACCACGAGATCGTGGACGCTTCCGTTCCTACTCAGCTTGAATTCCTGAAGGAAATTTTAAGAAGAACGAGAGGCTCGGAGGAATAAAAGGATACACTGTTTATAGTATATCAAAACTCAGGGAAAAGGTGTTCAGCTATGGATTTTGCTGCTGTAAGAGACGCTGTCAAGCATACCGATCTTTACAGATATCAGGGTAAAATTGAAAAGATCATCGGTATGACTATCGAGGCAAGCGGTCCGTTATGTAACATCGGCGATGTGTGCCGTATTTACAAAAAGGGCAGCAAGGAGCAGTTCATCTTTGCCGAGGTAGTAGGCTTCAATCACGGAAAGGTCATGCTGATGCCATATACCGATATTGAGGGTATAGGTCCCGGCTCTATCGTTGACAATACGGGCGACAAGCTTTATGTAGGTGTAGGCGAGGGTCTTATCGGCAGAGTTATAAACGCTGTGGGCGAGCCTATTGACGGAAAAGGCCCTGTAAAAACTATTGATACATATTCTATCGCAGGTGAGCCTGTCAATCCCCTGACAAGACCTGCCATAAAGGATATAATCCCCTTCGGAGTAAAGGCTATCGACGGACTTCTTACTATCGGACGAGGTCAGCGTATGGGTATCTTTGCCGGCTCGGGTGTAGGAAAATCCACACTTCTGGGCATGATCGCACGAGAGGTACAGGCTGATATCAACGTTATCGCACTGGTTGGCGAGCGTGGCCGAGAGGTTCTGGAGTTCATCGAAAGAGACCTGGGTCCTGTGGGAATGGCAAGATCGGTGCTGGTGGTCGCTACATCAGATCAGCCTGCCATGATGAGAAATAAATGTCCTCTGACTGCAACGGCTATTGCCGAGTATTTCAAGGACAGAGGAAAGAACGTCCTTCTTATGATGGATTCACTTACAAGATTTGCAATGGCTCAGCGTGAGATCGGTCTTGCGGTAGGTGAAGCGCCTATTGCAAGAGGTTATACGCCTTCCATATATACTCAGATGCCAAAGCTGCTTGAAAGAGCGGGTAATTTTGAAAACGGCTCGATTACGGGAATATACACCGTACTGGTTGAGGGTGACGATACCAACGAGCCTATTTCCGATACCGTAAGAGGTATTATCGACGGACATATCATTCTTTCAAGAAAGGTTGCGGCGAGAAACCACTACCCTGCTATCGAGATAGGAGACAGTGTATCCCGTCTTATGTCCGAGATCGCTCCAAAGGAGCATAAGCAGGCGGCAGCCAAGATGCGTAATCTGCTGTCTACTTACTATGCAAACTATGACCTTGTATCTATCGGTGCATATAAAAAGGGTACAAACAAGGCGCTTGACGAGGCACTGAGAAAGATAGACAAGATAAACGGTTTTCTTACTCAGGCTACAGATGAGGCGTTTTCATTTGATGATACGGTGAAAATGCTGATGGACGCTGTTAAATGATTATTTTTTTTAACCTGAAAGTGTGTATCACGTGTGTATCACGCACCGATGTTTTTGGTAAGATATTTTAATATATCCCCGATGAATGAAAGGAAGATTTTTGCTTGAAGCGTTTTAAATTTACACTTGATAAGCTCAAGGATTATAAGGATCAGGTGCTTTCAAAGGAGAAAAACGAACTTGCACAGCTTCGCAGCAGTCAGCAGAAGGCTTTTTCCGAAAAGGAGGAGCTTGAGGAAAGACTGAGATTATCGGGACAGGAATTCAATGAAAAGTCCTCACGGGGTATGTCTATAATGGAAATCACCGTGTTCAAGGGCTTTCACAATGCACTTATTGATCAGATACGTCTTAAGGAAAAGGAGATCGCCGAATTCGATAAGAAGATCGAAAAGCAGTTAGGCGTGGTGGTACAGATATCCAAGGACGTAAATTCCCTCGAAAAGCTCCGCGATAAGCAGCTGGAAGAGTATAATTTCAAGGTGCAGAAAAGCGAAGAGCAGTTTATTGAGGAATATGTTTCGGGAGTTGCTTTCCGAAGAACTTAAAATACGGTCATTGCGGATAATTCCGTTATGATATAATACTATAACGAAGGGAGGTTATAAAAATGGACGCTTCATTAAGCGCAATGATAAGCAATATGCAGGCTATGGCGGCAGGAAATGCGGCTGCTCCCGTTAATACGGCGGCTCAGGGTACTGCGGCAGAGGGCGGAGAATCCTTCGGCGGAATTTTAGGCGGAATGATGAATGTATCGGCGGCTGAGGTCGTTACGGCACAGGCTATCCCCGAAAAAGCTGAGGAAGAAGCTGCGGCTGATATGATCATGTCTCCGCAGACGGAAAATGCTCTTAAGAACTTCATAAGTATGTATCTTGCGGCTAAAAAGGACGGCAGCTTCGTTAATGCTGACGGTACCGAAATGACAGCCGAGCAGATCCTTGAAGGACTTACGGAAAGCTTCGGAAGCTTAGGCTCAGGCGAGATCACAAAGCTGGCTTCATTCTCTATGGAAATGGAAACGGCACTTTTCGGCGGCAGCAAAAACGATGATGAAAAGGATTCGGCAGGAGATGTTCTTGCAGGTCTTATTACCAACATCGACATGGAACGCTTCAAGCTTTCTCTTGAAGAAGAGAACGATTCCGTAAAGTCTATGTATGCGGCATTCTCGTCGGTCATCATTACAAATGATACAAGTGATGTGCAGTTCACACTTTCCCCCGAAACAGAGCAGCTTATTGCCGATATCAGAAACGCCGAGGAAACAGTCATCACAGAGCTTTCGGAGGATCTTAAGAATACTCTTGAGGCTATTATGGCTGATATGCCCGAGGAGGACGCTCAGACAGTCAGAAGCTTTATGAATGAGCTTGAAAATGCACAGGATAAGCTTTCGGATATGCCCGATACTTCCGAAGTACAGGTGGTTTCCGTTAAGGAAAGCGGTGCGGAAAATGCAGAGGGTCAGACAGCTGAAAATGATCTGAGGGATATGTTCGGCTTCGGCAGATTTGTCAGACAGACAGATACAGAAAAGGCTGTACCGAAGATAGATCTTTCGTTGGGAACCGATAACGCATCACAGACTGTTGATGCAAATGCAGCTGATGCTGCAGCGGCAGAGCTGCAGAATGTACCTGTTGAGACAGATCCCGTAACAGTGTTCGGTTCTGAGGAAAATGCAGCGGATAATATCTGCAGACAGACTACAGAACAGATCATGGATAAGCTTATGGGCAGGATCAATGAAAACGGTACAAAGGAGCTTGTGTTCAGACTTGATCCCGAGGGATTGGGTCAGATCGCGGTAAAGCTTACAAAGGATACGGACGGTAATTTATCTGTTACCCTTGCGGCACAGAATGATTCGGTTGCCGAGCTTCTTACAAAGAATACAGATTCACTTTCATCAATGCTCACCGATAAGGGCAGCAATGTGACAAGTGTGAATGTAGTCAATGCGGCTGAGGCAGGTCAGTATCTTGATTTTGACATGAACGGCGGACAGAATATGTTCTTTGCAAACGGCACACAGCAGAGAAACGGCAGAAGAGGCGGCTTCTCACTTTCGTCAGAGGGTGAAGAAGACAATATCGCTGAAATAAGCGGCATTGAGACCGCAGCAGATGATTATATTGCTAAGGAGGCAATGTTATGGACAACAGCTTAAGTATCGACAGCGCCCTCAATTCAGGCGCAACGCTGAAATATTACTCCACTAAGATCGACACTGATGCTGATATGGAGAAAAGCAGTTACCTTAGCTTCGACAGCTATCTCCAGCTTCTTTCGGCTCAGATGTCAAATCAGGATTTCAATAATCCTATGAGTGACTCGGAGTTCCTCGGTCAGATGGCAAACTATTCCATGATGGAAGCTATCGGCACAATGAACAAGCAGTCACAGGTGTCCTATGCTACTTCACTGGTAGGCAAGGCTGTTACCGTAAACAACGGTTCTATGGTTGACACAGGCTTTGTTGAAAGTGTTATCATCGAGGATGACAAATTCTTCCTTTTGGTAAACGGCGATAAGTATACCACAGACACTGTTACAGATGTTATTGATTCAGATGTATTCGCTAAGCTCAACAGCTTCGTGGGTCAGGAATGTGTTATCAAGGACGCTGTTGCAGGCGAGATAAAGGGCGAGATCTCAAATGTTATCGTTCAGGACGGAAACGGCTTCGTTGTTGTTGACGGTCAGCTTTATTCGGTAACCGAGGTCACATCTATCGGTAAGCAGAATGATACTGCGGCTGATGAAGTGACTGAGGAAAACACGGAAGCAGCTGAAAATGTACAGTCCGCAAGTGTTCAGGGCTCTGATGCAAAGGCATATATGCCCGATGACGGTGAAGATGTGGATATGTATTATTACGGCTACAACTACAATGACGGTTCATCAGGTATGTATCTTAACGATGAGCTTACTGAGGATCTTTCAAATATCACAAATTATCTGAGCAACAGCAAATCAATAGCTGCAAGTCAGGCTCTTGATCCCGATGAAAGCACAGCTGATGCTGTAGTAAATCAGACAGGTCCTGTAGTAAATCCTGCTCCTGCGGAAGAATCCGATTCAGATGCTATTCTTGATTCCATAATGAGCGAAATGGACGCAGTTTCAAAGACAAGCGGCACAACTGCAGTTGCGGAAGCTGACAGCGGTTTTGAAACAGCAGTGGTAAGCGCAGTTATGGCTAACGGCGGCAAGGGCAACAATGAGGAAGAGGACGAAGGCGTTATAACAAGAGCAACCTTTGAAAATGCCAGTGTTGAAGCTTCTGAGGCTACAAGTACAGCTCATATCACAGAAAATCCCGCAGCTACATGGGAAACCGAAATGTTCAAGTTCCCTTCAAGCAGTGATGGACTTGTTTACGGAACCAACAGCTATTACGGTGATGAGCTTCCCACAGAAAGAGCTTTCGGCAGCGTTTATAAGGATGAAGCTGAAAAGGCAAATACCTACGGCACAAAAATGTTTGATATCAGATTTATTGATAACCGTGCTATCACAGGCAGGGTCGATACAGACGAAATAATCGGCTTCACAAGAGAAGGTAAGGCATTCACATATATAGGCTACAGCGGTAAGGGTATGCTGGGCGAAGTAGTTACATGGGCAGACGGTACACAGAGAGTTGAGGTCATCGGATCTAACGGCTCAACATGGTTTACTACAACAGGCAAGTATTCTCTGGATCAGATATGTGATTTTTCAAGTAATTATGATCTTGCAGGCAAGCTTACTCCCTTTGAGCAGGCTATAAGAGCAGCTGCAAAGGAATATACAGAGGATCAGCAGGCTGTTATGAATCATTATATGGCACAGTATATCGATCATGCCAAGAAATACGGACTGGCTGAATAACCGCTGCAATTAAGCAGATGAATGGAGAATTGAAATGCTGATAAGCGAATATTTACAGCTTCGGAATATCGCTTCTTCGGTAAATACCCCTGTTTCATCGGAAAGAAGTCAGTCCCCTGAACTGAGGACAGACAATGGCACTGCACAGGGTTCACCCTTTGCGGCAGAGCTTCAGAGACAGCTTGCGGCAGCTTCGGCGAAGCAGTTTCCGCAGGTAAGCGCAGAACAGCTTGAAGAGCAGTCTGCAGTGAAATTCTCAAAGCATGCTATCGAAAGGATAAACGAAAGGCAGATAGATCTTTATTCCGACGAAAGACTTGACAGGCTTAACAGGGCTGTGGAGCTTGCAGGTGAAAAAGGCTCCAGCGACGCTCTTGTGTTTATTGACTCCACCGCTTTTCTGGTAAGCGTCAAGAACAACAAGGTTATTACTACTGTTACTGCAGGCGATATGCAGGGCAACATTTTTACAAATATCGATGCAACAGTCGTTATGTAGGCTTATAAAAGGTTCGGACCCTCACGGGAGAGCTTCCGTCCCGACTGACCTGACGGACGGGATATGCTTATATATAATTGTTGCTTATACCTATTAAAAAGGAGAAATAAGCGCTATGATGAGATCACTCTATTCGGGTGTTGCAGGCCTTACGTCCCATCAGACAAGAATGGACGTTATCGGTAACAACATCGCGAATGTAAACACATACGGCTTCAAGGCTTCAAGAACAACATTTTCTGATATCTACTATCAGACAAAGAAATCCGCAACAGGCGGACGTGCTGCATTTGCAGGTAACAACGAATCCGCTATCGGTTACGGCGTTGAGGTAAGCTCGATCGACAAGGATATGTCAACTTCCTCATTCCAGACAACAAACCGTACTCTCGACCTTGCTATCAGCGGTGACGGCTTCTTCATGACAGCAGGCGTTAATGAGATCGGTATGATCGCTGATGTTGCATATACACGTTACGGCAACTTCGGTGTTGACTCCTTCGGTAACCTTGTAAATACACAGAATAAGTTCGTTCTCGGTACAGAGAATGACGGAGATTTCTCCACACTTATCATGAACCAGAAGGTTCCCTCCGATAATCCCAACGAGCTTGATATCATCAATGTAAACACACTTGTATGGGACGCATTCAGAAATGAGTGTAAGGTAAACTGGGAAGAGGTTCCCGATACTGTAAAGTTCTCCTCAGACGGAACAACAGCAAACCCCAATGTAAAGGCTTCCGATGAGAACGACCCCGATACAGGCAAGCCCGTATTAATGGACAAGGATGACAATATCCTTTACTATGTTGACGGTAACTATGTAAACGAAAACGGCGTTGAGTATGATGTAAATACAGGCTACTATCTTGATGAAGACGGTAATCAGTATACATTTGAGATCCAGCAGGATCCTACAACAGGCGATCCTATCTATACATACACCTGCGAGAGCGAGGGTCCCTACAACGGTCTTACATTTACATATAACAACATCGAAAAGACATATGAATATACAGATGAAAACAATGTTACAACCTACACACAGATGACCGACGGCGCACTTAAGTACAGCGACCTGAATGGCTTTACAGTAGGTACTGACGGTGTTCTTACAGCTACATACGCAAGTGAGATCAAAGCTCTTGCAAGAATCGAGCTTGCTACCTTTGATAATATCGAGGGTCTTACACAGCTTGGTGAAACTACCTTCGGTGAATCTACCGCTTCGGGTACTCCCAATATCAAGGTTCCCGGTGCTTCAGGTGCAGGTACTGTACAGTCCGCAAAGCTTGAAATGTCCAACGTAAACCTTGCAAGTGAGTTCTCCGATATGATCATCACACAGAGAGGCTTCCAGGCTAACTCACGTATCATCACGGTTTCTGACTCAATGCTTGAGGAGCTTACAAACCTCAAGAGATAATTTTTGAATTTATTTATATCGTGTCCCCTGTTCTTTCGGGGGCAGGGGCATGATAATACTTTTAATAGGATTGATAATAATATGATTAAGCTTACAAGACTTAACGGAACAGTTATTCTCGTTAATGAAAATTTTATTGAAACAGCTGAGGAAACACCCGATACTGTTGTTACTATGCAGAACGGTCACAGATATTTCGTGGCTGAGGGTGTTGATGAGATCTATAGCAAGACTATTGCTTTTATCAAGGAAAAAAATGCGGAATGAGCCTTATGGCTTACGCTGAAATATAATATTACTATGTAATATAATAAATAAACAAGGGAAAGGAATGCTCTTAATATGAATATAACACTGATCATAGGTATGATTATTGCATTCGGCTTCACTATCTTCGGTATGATGTCGGGCGGTCAGCTCAGCTGGTTCTGGGACGTACCGTCGGTTGCAATCGTTGTGGGAGGTACTATAGGTGCGGTTATCGCCAACTTCCCCGCAAGCACGCTCAAGCACATGGGCAAGCTTATGGGACTTGCATTCAAGTCGCCGAAGTATGACCCTGAGGATTATATCGAGCAGATGGTAGATTATTGTAAGACTGCAAGACAGAAGGGTATCCTTGCACTTGAAGAACAGGCTAATGCTTGTACGGATAATTTCCTTAAGGCAGCACTTATGCTTATTGTAGACGCAAACGATTCTGAAAAGGTAAAGTCAATGCTTGATGACTCGATCGACTTTATGTGCGACCGTCATGATGCAAATACTGCGATCTTTTCAAGAGCATCAGGAGTTGCTCCCGCATTCGGTATGATCGGTACACTCTGCGGTCTTATCGGTATGCTTAAGGAAATGGACCCTACAAACCCCGATTCAGCCGCAAATCTCGGAGGTGCTATGGCTACGGCGCTGGTTACCACATTCTACGGCTGTCTCCTTGCACACTGTATCTTTACTCCTATCGGAAATCAGCTCAGCTATGTACATAATAAAGAAATGCTCTGCATGCAGATCATTGAAGAGGGTACTCTCGCTATCATTTCGGGTGCTAATCCCAGATATGTTGAAGAAAAGCTGAGAATGATGCTGCCTATGAACCAGAAGCCAAAGGCTAAGGCTAAGGCAGAGGCTAAATCATAAGCTAAACGTACAAATGTACTAAATAAATAGTAGAAATATTTATATAGAAATTTGTAAATAAATTATTAAATAGGGTAGAATTATTCATCTTTATATGGTATAATATATAGACGGTTGAATTTATCCTCTTTTATAAGGGAGTGATGAACAAATGGCACGCAGAAAAAAAGGCGGCGGCGGTGAAGGCGGTGCAAACTGGATGGACACCTACGGCGACCTTGTAACACTGCTCCTGTGCTTTTTCGTACTTCTGTATTCCATGTCAAATATGGATATAACCAAATGGCAGTATATCGCACAGGCGTTTTCTGCAGGCAAGGGTGAGATAATCAATGTTGTAGTTGATGAAAAACCCAATAAGGAAAACGACCCGAAGGCTGTTTATGTTGATGAAGAGGTACAGCAGGAAAATCAGGAAATAGATTTTGATGACTTTTATATGTATCTTAAGGAGGCTGTTGCTTCCGAGGGACTTGAAGACAGTGTAAGCGTCGAAATGAGTCAGACAGGCGTTTATATGAAATTCAGAGACAGCGTTTTCTTCAAGGGTGACTCGGCAGAGCTTCTTGAAGAGGGACAGTATATACTTGAAGTTATATGCGACGGTCTGAGAGCTGTTGATAAGCACGTAATGTCCATAAAGGTAAGCGGACATACTGCGGAAAGCGGTACCTCAGACGCAAATGAATGGGATCTTTCTTCGGGAAGAGCCGATTCGGTAGTAAAGTTTATGCTCAGTCTTGACTGCTCCGAGCCTGCAAAGTTCTGGGCAGCCGGCTATGGCAAATACAGACCCGTAAACGGTAACGATACGGAAGAGGACAGAAAAATAAACAGACGTGTTGAAATTCTTTTCGTAAGAAATGACATTGATTTTAATGACCCTGCCGTTGTAAAGGAGCTTATTGAAGCTGAATACGGCTCCACATTTGTACAGTATTCTGACGAGGACGGCGAAGTAAACGAACAAATGGAAGCCGCTGAGGAAAAGGAAAGCGTTTCCGAAACACCTTCCCGTTCTGACCCCGACAGAGAATATGTCTCCAAGGAGGAGGCTATGCGCGAGGCTAAGGAAAACCCCGTCGCCGAATAAAAGCAATATAAACTATACTATATAAAATGAGGGTGAAACGTATATGGCTGACGTACTGTCGCAGCAGCAGATCGATGAACTGCTGAACAGCTTCAGCGCACAGGGCACAAAAGCATTCGAGGAAATAGAAGAAGAAAAGAACGACAAAAAAATCAAGAATTATGACTTTAAGATGCCTAAGAAATTCACTAAGGAAAAGCTTAAGGTCATTGACAGTATCTTTGAAAGCTATGCACGAGTGCTTTCCTCATACCTTACAGGTCTTATGAGAATATACTGCAAGGTTGAGGTGCTCCAGATCGAGGAGCAGCGGTATTATGAATTCAATAACGCTCTTCCCGATTATGTTATAATGGCGCTGGTCAATATGGGGATCTCCGATGAGGATATTCTCGAAACGGTTGGAATTTTACAGATCTCCAATCCCATTACCTTTACGATTATGGACAGACTCATGGGCGGCGGCGGATTGTATTCCGAAGTCAACCGTGACTTTACAGAAATTGAAGTCGGTCTTATGACCAATGTACTTACCAAAATGGCGTCCCTTTTCAAGGAACCCTGGGGACAGTATATAGATCTTGACCCTGCACTTACAAAAATTGAGACAAATTCCCGAGTTATGCAGTCCATGCCCCCCGATGAAGTTATTATTCTGGGCATGCTTGAAATTGAGATCAAGGATATCAAGAATACTATGTCAATATGTATTCCTGCTATGAACCTTGAATCTATGATGAACAAATTCGGTGACAGATGGTCCAGAAGCACAAAGCGTATGGATCAGGCAAGGGAAAACGAACGGAGACAGGGAATTCTTGAAAATCTTAAGGATTCTACCCTTGATATCAAGGCTGTTCTCTGCGATACACAGGTCGATCTGTATGACATTCTCACTCTTCAGGTTGATGATGTTATACCGCTTAATATGCCTATTGAAGACAATATATCCGTCAGGATCGGTAATAATAAATGGTTTGACGGTAAGCTTGGCGTTATGAACAGTAAAAAGGCTATTAAAATAGATAATATTTACAAGGAATTGAGGTAAGGTAGATAATGAGCGACGAAAACGTTATGCTTAGTGGATTCGGCGATCTGGAAAAGGACGCCATTGGTGAAGTAATGAATATCACCATGGGTTCTGCAGCCACTGCCGTATCCAATATGCTCAGCGCAAAGGTCTGGATCACTACTCCCCAGGTCAGCGTTGTTAAATCAGGCGACCTCAGCTATCCTGAGCTGGAGCCGTCCATAAGAGTAAAAATCGAATATACAATGGGCGTTGAGGGACAGAATGTTCTCATTCTCAAGCAGAATGACGTTCAGCTTATTCTTAATCAGCTTATGGGACTTCCCCTTGAGGTCACAGATGATTTTGAATTCGATGAAATGAACATCTCCGCTGTCTGCGAGGTAATGAATCAGATGATGGGTGCTTCCGCAACAGCTCTCTCCGAGCTTATTGATACCCCCATTGATATTTCAACTCCTCAGGCAACAGTAAGAAACAGCGATGATGAAGGTGCAATATATTCCGATGACGCTGATGAATATGTAGTTCAGGTAAAGTTTAACCTTACTATTGACGGTGTTATCAATTCCGAGTTCATGTCGGTGCTTTCTATCGGACTTGCAAAGGAAATGGCTTCAAAGATGCTGGCAGGCTACAATGCAGCCGAGCCCGATCCCGCACCTGCTGCAAGCGGCGGCGATATGATGAGTCAGGACGATATTGCAGCACTTTTAAACGGCGCAGGCTCAGGCATGATGCCCGAACAGCCGGCAGCTCCTGCTCCTTCCTCGGGAGGAACAATGAGCCAGGACGAAATAAATGCTCTGCTTAACGGCGGCGGTGCAGCTGCACCTGCTCCTGCTCCTATGGCAGCAGCTCCTCAGGCGGATCCCAATATGGCAATGGCTCAGGGACAGGCTATGATGGGTATGGCTCCTCAGGGTCAGCCTATGATGCAGCAGCCGATGATGAACGGACAGCCCTACGGTATGCCTATGCAGCAGCCGATGATGAACGGACAGCCTTACGGTATGCCTATGCAGGGTATGTATGGTTATCCTCAGGGTGCAATGGCTCCTCAGAGACCACCCGTAAATGTACAGGCGGTACAGCTTCAGAGCTTTGATACATATAATAATAAGACTCTCAGCGAGGAACAGAATGACAACCTTAAGCTTCTTATGGGAGTTCCTCTGGATGTAACCGTAGAGATCGGTTCGACCAAGAGAAAGATCAAGGATATCCTTGAATTTACTCAGGGTACGATCATTGAGCTTGAACGTCAGGCAGGCGCACCTGTTGACGTTATAGTAAACGGTCATCTGATAGCAAAGGGCGACGTTGTTGTTATCGACGATAACTTTGCAGTCAGAATAACCGAAATAATCAGATCCAAATTTTTAGATAATTTAGGTAAGGAGTAATGGACAATGGATAAGAAGATTTTACTTGTGGATGACGCTGCTTTCATGAGAATGATGATCAAGGACGCTCTCACAAAGAACGGCTATACTAACATTATTGAGGCGGCAGACGGCGAAATTGCCTGCAATACCTATGCCTCTGAAAAGCCCGACCTGGTTATTATGGATATCACAATGCCCAATAAGACAGGTATCGAGGCACTCCGTGATATCAAGAAGTCTGATCCCGGTGCAAAGATAGTAATGTGCTCCGCTATGGGTCAGGAAGCAATGGTTGTCGAGGCTATCAAGCTTGGTGCGCTTGACTTTATCGTTAAGCCCTTTAAGCCTGACAGAATCATTCAGACTGTTCAGAAGATAATCGGCTAATATACATAATCTAAGGGGAAGTTTTAATGGGGTGGTTATGCATATATATGTATAACTCTGTTTAAGGCTTCCCTACAGGTTATCCCCTGCTTTGGCAGGCGGTAAACGCTGTTAATACGGCAGAACGGATAATATTTATGCAGGAAATAATCACTATTCTGATATCACTTATAGCAGTTATCGGTATCATGGTACTTTCAATGTTTGGCTTGAAAAAGCTGATGAAGAAATTCAATTTTCAGAATCAGTTCGGAAGCGGCATGAAGATAATCAGCTGTATGGGGATAGGTCAGGATAAGTCCTTAGCTGCAGTCAGTGTAGGGACAAAAAAGCTTCTTTTAGGCATAACCGCAACGGAAATAAAGGTGCTTACCGAGCTTTCCGATGAGGATATTGAAATGCTTATGCCTCCCGAACAGGCACAGCCCGACGGCAGAAGCTTTGCTGAAATTTTGGCTGAAAATATGAAGAATACCTTCGGCGGCAATAAAAAAGGCGGTAGTAAGTAATGGGTGTATTAAAGGCTTTAAAGGGTATATGCTGTGCGGCTTTATGCGGTGCGGTTATGCTTGTGTCACCTGTTTCGGGAAATGTCGTTTATGCCGAGGAATCGTCCGCTGCAGTTACAGAGGCGGTCACCGAGCTGCCCTATGAGGTGGAGGAACAGGAAGAGGAAGGCGTGCTGACTGCTGAAGAGCAGTCAATTCTTGACTATCTTGATGTGAATAACAGTACAAATACTATTGATCTGGTATTGCTTATCACTATTATTTCAATAGCACCGTCATTACTTGTAATGATGACCTGCTTCACACGACTGATAATCTCCTTTTCGCTGCTGCGAAATGCTATGGGTATCGCAACAACTCCCCCTAATCAGGTGCTTGTGGGACTTGCTTTATTTATGACACTTTTTATCATGAATCCCGTATTGACCGAAATGAACGAAACAGCTTATGTTCCGTATAAAAACGGTGAATATACCACTATGGAGGCAGTTAAGGCAGCCTCTGTTCCCCTTAAGGAATGGATGCTGAAAAATACAAGCAACGAATCAATGTCGTTCTTTATCAATCTGACGGACAGCGCAGAGGAACTGGAATCTGCAACAGATGCTGAATTTCTTGAAAAGGTGCCATTTACTACGGTAGTACCTGCGTTTATACTCAGTGAGCTTAAGATAGGTTTTCAGATCGGATTTATGCTTTACATACCCTTCCTTGTTATCGACGTTGTAGTTGCGTCGGTGCTTATGTCAATGGGTATGATGATGCTTCCGCCTGTTACTATCTCAATGCCATTCAAGCTGATGCTGTTTGTTCTGGCTGACGGCTGGTCGCTGCTTATCGGTTCACTTGTTACGGGCTTTAACTGATGATGAAAGGAGACGGACCGCATGACCGAAGAAACAATATTGCAGATTTTAAAGGAAGCGATCTTTGTTATCTTTAAGATTGCCGGACCGCTTCTTATAATAAGTATGCTTGTGGGTATGGTTATCGCTATTCTTCAGGCGGCAACTCAGGTACATGAGCAGACTCTTACATTTGTACCTAAAGCACTTACTATGGTCGTTATCCTGTTTATTCTAGGATCATTCTTTACAGAGGTGCTGGAGGAATTTATAAACTATATCTTTGATATTATAGCTCAGATAGGCAGTCAGGCAGGAGTAATTGAATAGCAGGAGGTTACTTTATGGATGACGGCTTCTGGGAGCTTCTTTTAAGCAACTTTGACGTTAAGCTGCTGGTATTTGCACGTATTTCAGGTGCATTTGCCTTTACCCCTATCCTTTCAAGACAGAACTTCCCTATGATGATGAAGGCAGGTCTTTGTCTGCTGATAACATATATCGTCAGTCTTACTCTCGGTGTTACAGAGGTGGACACAGGCGGAACAATGGGAGGATATGTGCTTGCGGTGATACATGAGCTGTTTATCGGCTTTGTTATCGGCTTTATTATGGATATGCATATCCTGTCGATACAGATCGCAGGTGAAATAATGGACTCTCAGTCAGGTCTTGGTATGGCTAAGATCATGGACCCGTCAACAAGGATACAGATGTCCATTTATGCAACCTTTATGTTGTTTATACTTTATATGTACTTCTTTGTGTCAAATTGTCATCTGACACTTATCAGCATATTCATAACATCCTTTGATATAATTCCTCTGGGGCAGGGTACGCTGAATCCTGAGCTTGGCTGGATAATCGTCAGCTTTTTCAGTCAGATATTTATTATGATGCTGAAGCTTGCACTGCCGATAATTCTGGTTGAAATGATAATCCACTTCTGTATGGGCGTTCTTATGAAGGCAGTTCCGCAGATACAGCTGATGGTCATCAACATTCAGCTGATGGTCATTATGGGTATGGTAACGCTTCTTGCGATAGCAGCACCTATGGCAGATTATATCGAAAAATATGTTAATGGTATGATGGAAAGTGTGTATAATATAGTTTCGCACATATATGTATAACCTGTTGTCCGCCGTGAAAGTGTGGTGGTTGAATTGGCAAAGGACGAGAACGAAAACGGTGAAGCGAAAACCGAAAAGCCTACCGGTAAACGTCTGAAGGAAGCACGAAAAAACGGTCAGGTGGTTAAAAGTCAGGACGTTGTTTCGGTTTGTTTTGTTATCGGAACCTTCGCTATAATGAGAGTTTATGCTCCGTACACCTATACCGCACTTATGGATAACCTTAAATTCTGGCTTGGAATATGCGGAAAGGGATTTCAGAAGGGCGGACTTATAGACGGTGACCCGATATATAAAACAATGCTCACCGAAATCGTGACCACAGTAATTGTTGCGGCAGGAGTTACCATGCTTGCGGCAATGGGATTTACAATTATTGCAACGGGAGTTCAGACAAAATGGCTGTGGACTACTAAAAATCTGAAATTTGACTTAAAAAAGCTTAATCCCCTGTCGGGAATAAAAAAGCTTTTTTCGGGAAGATCGGTCTTTGAATTTGCAAAATCACTGCTGAAATTTATTATAATCGGTGCAGTAGTGGTCAATGAGCTTAAAAGCAGATATCCCGATATTATAAAGATTCTGGATATGGAGCCGCAGAAAACACTGCTGTATATGGTAAAAACAGTTTATGATATAACAATGAAGGTGGGAATCATTTTCATTGCGGTAGCTGCTGTTGATTATATGTATCAGAAATTTACCTTCGATAAGGACATGAAAATGACCAAGCAGGAGGTAAAGGACGAATACAAGAATACTGAGGGTGACCCCAAGATCAAGAGCAAACGCAGACAGAAGCAGTACGAGCTGCATTATATGATGATGCAGAACGTAAAGAACGCCGATGTTGTTATCAGAAACCCTACTCATTATGCAGTTGCAATAAAATATGAGCCTGAAAAAAACGGTGCACCTATTGTTGTTGCCAAGGGCATTGACGGTGCTGCACTGAGAATTATAGACCTTGCAGAAGAAAATAACGTTTCACTTGTTGAAAACCGTCCTCTTGCAAGGGCACTTTATGAAAAAACAGAGGTGAATTATGAAATTCCCTTTGAGTTTTACCGTGAGGTGGCAGAGGTGCTTGCCTTTGTTTATGACCTTAAAAAGCTTGGTCCCAACGGACAGAAAAAGAATGTCTGGTAGGAGCCTGATATTCCGGTAAGGAGGTTACGGAACTGTTTTGAATTTTAATCCGAAAAAATTTTTAACTGACAATTTCGTTACGGTATTCGTAATCCTTGCAGTATTCCTTATCATTATCCCACTTCCTGTGTGGATACTTGATGCAATGTTTGCTTTGAATATTGCAATTTCTATTCTGATACTTCTTATTACAATGAATATAAAGGAGTCGCTGGAATTTTCCATATTCCCATCGCTGCTCCTTATCACAACCATTTTCCGACTGGGTCTTAACATTTCTTCAACAAGATCCATTCTTTCAAACGCAGGTGATGCGGGTGCTATTATCGAGGCATTCGGTACCTTCGTTATGCAGGGTAACGCCCTGGTCGGATTTGTAGTATTCATACTTATTACAGTCGTTCAGATGACCGTTATTACAAAGGGTGCGGAAAGAGTTGCGGAAGTTACCGCAAGATTTACTCTGGACGCTATGCCCGGTAAGCAGATGGCTATTGATGCCGATCTTAATCAGGGAATGATCGATGATGCAGAAGCAAAGCGACGCAGAAACAACATTCAGCGTGAAGCAGACTTCTTCGGAGCTATGGACGGTGCTGCCAAGTTCGTAAAGGGAGACGCAACATTCTCTCTTATTGCTGCAGGTGTAAACCTTCTGGGCGGTGCTGTCATGGGTCTTGTATTTGAGGGCATGGATTTTATGACTGTCCTTAATACATACGCTATTGCGACAGTCGGTGACGGTCTTTGTTCACAGGTTCCTTCACTTTGTATTTCGGTATCAATGGGTATGATCGTAACAAGAGCGGCTTCCGAGGAATCCCTCAATGCCGATGTTACGGGACAGTTCACCGCACAGCCCAAGGCACTTCAGATAGGCGGCGTTGTAATTATTGCAATGATGCTTATCCCCGGCTTCCCCAAGCTTCAGCTTATCGTTATCGGTGCTGCACTTGTTGCGCTTGGTAATCTTATGGCGAAGAAGATCACTACCGCAGATACCACTGTTGAAGAACAGCAGAAGGAAATGGCGGAAAACAAGGAAGCACTTTCCGAAATGGAATACTACAAGAATATCGACAATGTATATAAGCTGCTGAATGTTGAGCCTATTGAAATGGAATTCGGTTATTCTCTTATTCCGCTGGCAGACGAATCGGCAGGCGGAACGCTTATCGAGCGTGTAGTTATTTTCAGAAAACAATTTGCACTGGAAATGGGTATGGTTTTCCCATCTATCAGAATGAGGGATAATCAGCATATCAACCCTAACCAGTATATAATCAAAATGAGAGGCGAGGTCATCGCTCAGGCGGAGATCCTTATGGACCATTACCTTGCCCTTGACAGCGGAAGTGTTACCAGAGAGATAGACGGTATTGATACTATCGAGCCGGCATTCCAGATCCCAGCAAAATGGATATCCAACGAAAACAAGATCGCTGCGGAAATTGCGGGATATACACTTATCGACCCTACATCTGTAATGATAACTCATCTTTCAGAGGTAATCAAGAATCATGCCCATGAGCTGCTTTCCAGACAGGATGTAAAGACCATGCTGGAAAAGCTCAAGGAAACAAATCCTACTATTGTAGAGGATACTGTTCCCAATATCGTTTCAGTGGCATATCTGCAGAAGGAGCTTTGTATGCTTCTCAGAGAAAATATTCCTATCAGGGATCTGCAGACTATTCTGGAGACCCTTGCGGATAATCAGGGCAATATGAAGGATATGGATATTACCAATGAATATGTGCGTCAGGCGCTTAAGAGAACTATAACTCATCGTTTTGCAGACGCAGGACAGATCAGAGTTCTTACTCTCGATGCCGAAACGGAAAACAAGATAGTTGCTTCCGTAAAAAAATCCGAGCAGGGCTCGTACCTTGCAATGGAGCCGCAGGCTATCCAGAGTCTTATTGCCGCACTCAATGAGCAGATCGAGATCGTTAAGGACGTTATCCCGACTCCGATCGTGCTTACATCGCCCATTGTACGTATCTACTTCAAGAAGATGATAGATCAGTTTATGCCTAACATTACCGTTTTAAGCTTTAATGAGATAGATAATTCGGTACAGATACAGGCAGTCGGAAATATTGCTATATAGCAATTTGCTATATAAAGCAATACAACTGTGACAGGAGGTGAAGCTGATGCATGAAGCCGTAAGGGAAACGGAAGAATTATCCGCCGAATCCTTATTTGCAGCCTACAGAATTTCGGGAAGTGCGGAAATACGCAATAAAATAGTTCTCAGGTTTATGAATATCGTCAATTATGCGGCAATATCCACAAGAAATATGTATCAGAAGTTCGCCGAGGCTGAGGATATCGTAAACGAGGCTACCATTGCTCTTATGAAAGCGGTGGACAGCTATAATCCCGATAAAAATACAAAGTTTGAGACATATGCGTCTATCAGAGTAAGAGGTGCGGTAATAGATTTTATACGCCGACAGGATATGCTCCCCCGTAATGTGCGCAAGTTTGCACAGGAATATGACAAGGCATACGGAATACTCTATTCAAGGCTGGACAGAGAGCCTACTCCTCAGGAAATGGCTGATGAAATGGGGATAACCCTTGAACGTCTTGAAAGCTATACCGTAAAGGCGGCATCGGCACAGGTACTCTCCTTTGAAGAAATGGTCTTTGAAAACGGCTATGACCTTCCCGATGGTACGGTGACCTCGCCTACAGCAGGCTGGGAGCCTGAAAAAAATCTTCTCAAGGACGAAATGAAGGAATATCTTGCCGCCGCTATAGATAAGCTTACCGAAAAGGAACGGCTTGTGGTGACGCTTTATTACTATGAAAAGCTTAAATATTCGGAAATCGCTCAGGTAATGGATATTTCCGAATCAAGAGTCTGCCAGCTTAATTCGGCGGCAGTCATAAAGATGAAAAAGCATCTTAAGGACTATCTGTAAGTTTAGATAAAGAAAGGAATGAGCATTATGCTCCGCGGATTTTATACTTCGGCAAATGCTATAATCAACGAAAACAGAATACTCAACGTGCTTTCAAACAATATTGCCAATGTTAAAACAGCAGGCTATAAGGCAGACGAGGTCATTCCCACTACCTTTGCGGAAAGTATGCTGCTTATCAACGGTGAAACCTCCGAAACAGGCACAATACGCTACCGTACACTTCAGGATACATATACATCTCTGGAGCAGGGTACTATGGAAAATACAAACTCGGCTCTTGACATGGCTATAATCGGTTCGGTATATTTCAATATCGAAAATGATGTTACGGGTGAGATACTTCTTACAAAGAACGGTCAGTTCGATATTGATGACGAGGGCTGCTTAGAGCTTGGAAATTCGGGACGGGTCCTTGATGAAAACGGAAACTATATCCCTGTGGGCACCTCGAATTTTGATCTGTATGAGGACGGTACTATCGTTACAGCTGACGGACGTGAATTCAGGCTTGGTCTTACATATATCGATCCTACGGCAGATGTTGAAAAGGTGGGAGATAATTTCTTCCGTCCATATAACGGCGAGGCTATGGGAAATATTCCCGAGGATTACGGCTATCGCTTAAGACAGGGCTGGATAGAGCGTTCCAATGTGAATGTTGCGGATCAGATGGTGCGCATCATGGACGAAAATCAGGTGTTCAATGCGAATACACAGGCTATGAAGATACTTAACAGCATAAATCAGATCGCTTGCAACGATCTTATGAAGAAGGGTATGTAATCCCTCCATGAAAGGCAGGCTGAATTAAAATGAGCATGAGCAGAATAGGTTATCATACAGCTGCTTCAGCAATAATTAGCTATCAGGACGCAATGGATATTACAGCAAATAATATCGCAAACGTCAATACAGTTGGCTTTAAGGCAGGACGTCCGGACTTTGCGGATCTGCTTTATACCGAAAGAAATGTTGATAATACAGTGCAGACAGGTCACGGCGTAAAGGTGGACAAGACCTCTGTTATGTATGAGCAGAGTGCACTGAGAAATACAGGCAGAATGCTGGACTTTGCCGCTATGGACGACGGATTTTTCGCTGTTCAGACAAATCAAGGCGATGTACGATACACCAAGGACGGCGCATTCTATGCTAATAACGATGGTTTGCTCCGTGATTCAAACGGCGGACTTGTTCTTGATTATGACGGTAATCCCGTTAATGTTCCCTTTGAAAATGACCTTATCAATTATACCGAGCTTAAAAATCTGATAGGCGTTTATAAATTTGAAAATCCCTACGGACTTGATCAGGACGGTCTTAATTATTACGTGTCCAATGAAAGCAGCGGAGAAGCTGTAGCTGATGAGGGCGTTGAAAAGAAGCAGGGCTATGTGGAGCTTTCATCTACAAATCTTGCCAACGAAATGAGCCATGTTATCGAATATCAGAGAGCATTTCAGCTGAATTCAAGTGTTCTCAGGATACATGATCAGCTTGAGGAGAAAATCAATAATCTCAGAAGCTAAAACGCAGCTTCTGACGGGAGGTAATGCACTTGGCTATTAATAATATGGAGCAGCTCAATGCTACTCATTTTGATATTCTTAAGGAGCTTGGAAATATCGGACAGGGTAATGCCGCAAGCTCACTTTCAAATATGCTGGGAAAGCCTATTGATATCGCAGTCCCCGATGTAAGACTGCTTGATTTCGGTGAAACGGTTGAATTTTTAGGCGGTCCCGAAAATATTGCTATCGGTATGCTTATCGGTTTAAGCGGCGATATCAACGGAATGATGCTTTATGTTCTGCAGAAAAGCTTTGCCAATAATATGCTGCAGGCAGTTATGGGCAAGCAGGTAGAGGAGCTTACCGATCTGGACGAAATGGATTTTTCCTTTGTTCAGGAGATCGGAAATATCCTTGCAGGCTCATATATAAACGCAATAGCTTCACTTACAAATCTTACTATAGACATTTCTGTTCCAAGCATTTCGGTCGATATGGTAGGCGCTATTTTAAGCGTTCCGGCCGTTGAATTTGCCAAGGTAAGCGACAAGGTTCTGTTTATTGATGACAGCTTCCTTATTGCAGACGGAGAAATCAAGAGCAATATGATCCTTGTACCGGAGCTGGAATCCCTTTCGGTGCTATTTTCTAAGCTGGGAGTCGATATTTAATGGCAACAATCAATGTGGGAATTTCCGATCTTAATGTAGGTAAGGATACAGATGTACTGGCTACATACGCATTAGGCTCATGTGTGGGAATTTGTCTCTATGATGAGGGCAGAAAGCTTGCAGGACTTGCACATATCATGCTCCCATGGAGCAAGGATGCTACAAATCCGTCTGATAATATGCGTCGCTATGCGGATACGGGAATAAATGAGCTTATTTCAAAAATGTGTGCTCAGGGTACATCAGTCACAAGACTTACTGCCAAGATAGCAGGCGGAGCACAGATGTTTACGACCAATTCCGCAATTTTCAACATTGGTGAAAGAAATGTTGAAGCGGTAAAAAAAGTGCTGCAGACCTATCGTATACCAATTATTGCCGAGCAGACAGGCTCAAACTTCGGAAGAACTGTTTTCTTCTATAGCGAAACGGGAATTATGGAGATACGTGCGGCTATGAAGCCTACTGTACAGCTCTGAATAATAATGTGCTTAAAAGCGGACAGACTGCGCTTATGCAGACTGTCCGCTTTTCGTGTACTCATAAAAAACGCCTTTATCTGCGGCATTTGCTGCAAATAAAGGCGTAAAATGATTTATGGATTATTACTTTGCATCATATCTTATCTCGCAGTTAGGCATTTCCGAATAGAGCATTTTTATCTGCTTCGGAGTAACAGCGGTATTCTTAAGATTAAGTGTCTTAAGGTGATCAAGATAGATAAGAGGCTTGACATCTGTAATACCTGTTCCCGAAAGATCAAGCTTTCTGATACCTCTCAGGTTTTCAAGAACAGAAATATCTGTAAGCTCCTTGTTTCCGCCAAGATAAAGCTCTCTTAAGTAAGAAAGATTTACTAAAACAGATATATCTGAAATATAATTATTCTTTGCGGAGAAGCTTACAAGCTTGCGGAGTGAATCAAGAAATTCAATATCTGCGATCTTGTTATCATCTAATGTAAGATATTCAAGATTTACAAGCAACTCCATATTTTCGGTATCGTCATCGGTAATTCCCTTTCCCGAAAGATCGAGAGTTTCAAGCTTTGCGGAATATACCTCGCCGCCTATTTCAATGCGGTCCTTGTTGCGTCGTCTTACAATTACCTGTGAATATCCGTCAGATGATGTATTCACGGGTGCAGGCGCAGACTCAGCCTTTGAAAGAGGGATTTCCTTGACAGGCTCGGGTACTGCCTGTGGTGCAGGCTCGGGATCAGGCACGGAAACGGGTGCCGCTTCGGGTACAACCTCAGGAGCAGGCGCTTCCTCAACAGCTGCCTCAGGAGCAGCTTCCTCAACAACAGGAGCTTCTTCAGCAACAGGCTCAGGCTCGGGAGCGGTATATACTATCTCCTCGTCCTCGCTGTACATAGCATTGTACAGAGCACGGATAGCCTTGAAACGATCACGCTCGTAAACCTCCATACCCTGCATGAGAGCGTCCTCCTTTACCTCGGAGATAGTCACGCCCAGATCGGATATACGCTCAACCTCATCATTTACTGTACGGTCGGGAGCATCATCGGGAACAACACCTGTAAGCGCCGAATAAATAGTGGTGCAAACGCTGTATATATCAGTCCATGGACCGACAGCGCCTCTGAAAGCGGTATACTGCTCCAGCGGTGCAAAGCCCTGCTTGGGAATAATGCTGAATTCCTCGGCATCCTCGTTATAGCCGTATATGCCGAAGCCTGTAAGATAAACATTTTTCCTGTCGGGACTTACTATAATATTATAGGGAGAAATATTTCCGTGGATAATATCATTCTTATGCAGTGTTATAAGTGAGCTGATAACAGGCTTCATAAGAGCGAAAACCTCATCGGAGGGCATTTTATCCTTGCCCTTAAGAAGCTTTTTCAGAGTAGTACCCTCAGCAAAATCGGATACAACATAGCAAGTACCGAATGACTCAACTATATTTGTTATTCTGATAACACCGTCAAGACCGTTTTCTTCATTTTCAATATCACGGAGCTTTTTAAATGCGGCGGTATAGTCCTCCAGACCCTTTTTATAAATATTTTCCTTACCTGCATTGATCTTGAAGGTGATCTCCTCAAACTCATTGTTTATTCTTGAAACGCATGAGAATGGGCAGTATTCCTTGATGACCTTCTTTTTCTTCTCAGCCAGATCCATACCCATATATGTGACCGAGAAGGAATTCTCGCTGAGAACACAGCCTGCCAGATAGCGTTCATTGATAACAGTACCCGGCTTTAAATATCTTGCGGAAGACGGAGTCTGCGAAGGATTATATCCGCAGCTCTTACATACTGCAGTTGCCGATTTAACAGGCGACATACAGGATGGACAGTATTTCTGTTTACCAAAAATTGACATAAAGATCACCTATTCCTTTATTCTGTATTTATTTGCGGACGTTGATTTCTGATAAAACGCCGCCGTTCATATCCTTGATAAAAAAGCTGCCGTTTTCATATACAGCATAGCTTTTCACTCTGCCGCCCTTGGGAAGCGTTACAGAGCCTGTGTTTATGTAATAAATGCCGTTGATTTTTTCTGCCGCATAAAGATGAGTATGACCCTGAACGGTAATATCTCCATTTTTCAGCATAGGCATATTATTTATATCATAAAGATGACCGTGAGTGCAGAACATCATTCCGCCTGTTTCATTCCATAACACCGCATAATCCGCCAGCACGGGAAACTGCAGCATCATCTGATCCACCTCAGCCTCACAGTTACCTCTTACGCATAAAAGCTCCGAGGAACAGTCATTCAGCATGGCAGCTGTTTCCTTGGGCGAATAGCCCTCGGGGATATCATTTCTCGGACCATGATAAAGAAGGTCTCCGAGCAGAATAAGCTTATCTGCATTTTCAGCCTTATACCGACTGAGCATTTTTTCACAGCAGGAAGCACTGCCGTGTATATCGGAAGCGAACATCAGCTTCAAATCAAACACCAACCTTATTCAAGTGCGCTGTCACCCAGAAGCTTCTGAACGTCCTTCAGGCTTTCACGTTTTTCACGCCAGTCAGGAACTATCTTTCCCACCTCACTCCAGAATTCGGGACTGTGGTTCATATGCTTTATGTGACATAACTCGTGGACTACTACATAATCGATAACATCATCGGGAGCAAGGATAAGCTTCCATGAAAAATTCAGCGATGCCTTTGCGGAGCAGCTGCCCCACCTTGTAGATGCGGAATTTATCTTCACTGCCGAAGGACTCACACCGATCATCTGAGCATATTTCCGCACTCTCTGAGGAATATCCGCCAGTGCAATACGGCGGTATATGCTGATGATATAGGGTTTGAGCTCGGCGAAGCTTTCATCGGGAAGATTGAAGGTCATCCAGTCGAAGCCGTAGGGACGGTTTTCATGGGTGACAGGATATTCCCGTCCGAAAAGAGTGAGCATTTTCACATCGGAGTCAAGCACCTTTCTGCGCTCGGCCTCTCTCGCAGTATATTTTTCGATCTGAGCCTCTACCCAGTCTTTTTTATTGTTATAAAATCTGTCGATGATCTCGGCAGGTGCGCTGTAGGGCGCTTTGATAACAGGGACCCCGTCCTTATCCAGCGATAATGAGATCGATTTCCTGTTCATTCGTACAAGACGGTATTTTGTCATATGTAAAACCATACCTTCTGCAATAAAATATATAATGTTATAACTTGCCATATAATATTATACCACAAGCGTGACATCATGTAAATATATAATTTATTACCGAATTATTTTTATAAAAAGCTTTGCTTTTTGTGATGTGTTTTTGTTGAAGATAAACAAATTATTTGTGCAGATATATACGAGCGACAACTGTATATCCTCAGGCTGAAACCATATAAATATCTGATCACGATTTACTGAATCACGATTAGATAAAAAAACGGAGAGATATTGATAAATATCCCTCCGATTTTTATATCTGTATTGATAATTCAGGTCTTACTTGTTGTCCTTCTTGTCTGTCCTTGAATTATTGCTGTTATTGTTATTGTCATTATTGTCATTATCACCGCTGATAATATCCTCAGCTGCATCTGCCGCACCTGTTACAGCGTCCTCTACCATATCCGCACCGTCACGAACGACTTCGCCGATGGTATCGCCTGCATCATCAATGGCGTTTTCCATTCTGCCGTCACCGTCGGGATCAGCGTCCATGTGATTTGAAGGATCAACCGAACGTCCGTTGTTTGCCGCAGTTGAGGGAGTTGTTGTAGTGACTGTATTATTCTGTGCTGTGTCCTTGTCGTTTCTGCTTCCGCAGGCGGTAAGCCCCGCAAGCATAAGCGAACAGGTTACCGCCGCAGCAATAGCTTTTCTTTTCTGCATAGGTCAGAACTGCCTTTCCTTGCAGGGCGTTATAACATTTATCCGCCTGCAATGTTTAATTTATGCAAACCCGATATTATTAAATCGGTAAACGAAAGCAGTCTGCCATTGAAAGCTGTATCAGTATCAATAGGAATAATGTCCCAATGCTGACATGACATCATACAGCTTTGCGGCAATATGGTTATATTCCGTAGGGATATAAGCACTTCCGCTTCCGTTTACATTTATAGTATAATAACTTCCGTCGGGAATATACCTGTAAACACAATTTTCCAGAAGTGTATCCATATCGGTTTCATATTCATAATTATTCAGATATTTCGGCTGTGTATTATGTGTACCGGACATAAGACGTTCGTGATCTGAATATGACATTGATATATCAGTATAAGCGGTTATACCTTCAGAATTGTCTGTGATATCAATATCATAACGCTGAAGAAGGTCTATCGTATTTTTATAACAGCCTAAGATAATTATCTCATCGCCCGAATCCCAGTAGCCGCGCTCTGTAAAGATATCGGGAAGCCTGAGATATCCCGCTTCGGGAATATCCGACTTGTAATAATCATCATAGGTCATGGCATTTACGTCCTCTGTGAGACAGCGGATAAGCTCGTTTCCGAATTCCTCCGTGCCATCGAACAGCTCAAGATAATAGTTATCCTTCTTAAGTCGGCTCATATTGATGAAACGCAGTGAAAATGCCTCTCTGTAATAATCGTCAGTACGATTTGTCTTTCTGTATTCAGTCAGATTCTGCTCAAAATTAACGATTCTGTCGGTAATTTCCTTTGTGAAATATTCGATATACTGAGCCTTGTATTCATCGGAAATATCAATGCTCATAAGCTCTTTTCTTGCGCCTGCACGGAGAGAATATTCTCTTACAAGAGTACCTCCGCCGATAAGCTGATATTCAATACGTACATCATCTGTAACAGCATAGTCACCGTTATATTCACGGTAGCCGTTCTTTATTTCCTTGTAATAATCCAGCTCCTTCTTATGAGCGTTGATGATGCACTGAATATTGTCCTTGTCCTTTATTGTCAGGCTTTCAAAGCTTGTGTCATAGTTGTTGTCACCGAAATAGCCTTCATATTCAAGCTTTACCGAAGCCACTGTAGCTGACGAGGGCACCTTGTAAACCGCTCCCAGAAGCTCCGTACCCGATACTATAAGATACAGCGCAGATACCGCTCCCAATGTGACCGCATAGCGTACGATACCCTTCCATATCTTCTTAACGCCTCTGTTTGCAATAACGTCAAGTATAAGATAAACTACCGCACTGATGATTATCATCGGAACAAAATTACTTCCCGAATAATCATAGGTACTGTCCGAATAATAGAAAAGTGATGAGATACAATAAGTGATAGCTGCTGCAACCACATGATAAAACGCCTTGAATGCAAAAGGACTTCCTGTCTGTTCAGCCTTTCTTCTTGTATACAGATAAGCCGCACCGCCGAAGATAGCGGCGGTTATAAGCAGTGTAGGAGCTAACCACTTCATAAACGGCAGCATTGAAAATGCCATATTGTTATCAATACAATCTTCAATAGCCATTACCAGACCGAAAACAGCTCCTCCGGGAGATGTACAGCCGATAATCTTAACAAATGTATCGGAAAAATCCATTCCGTAGGCAGATTCAAAGAATGTAATGAAAATAACGCCGAGAACACCGGGGATAAGTGCATTTATGCCTGTGCTGTATGCAATAGCCTCAAAGGTGCTGCCGCAGCATACCGTTGTAAATACCCACATAGTATAGAACATAAGCATTATCATAAGTCCGCCGGGGATAAGAAATTTTGCAATATTGAACAGCTGACCGAAAGCATCACATACCCATGCATATTGTGAAACATCTACTGTAGGGTCTGAAAAAACGTGATTTGAAGGAATAAAGGTCTTTCCGTCGAAAAAGCCGCAGCCTATTCCAAGCAGGATAAGCGAAAACAGTTGAGCCGCCAGAAACGGCATGATATAAACGAAAAGTCCCGAAAGATAATTCGATAAAAATCTCTGTAACGATGTCATAGGCAGCGAGAATTCCATATCCACATACTGCTTGTTGTACATACTCTTAAAGCTCTGCATTGCCGTAACTGCGCCTGTTATAACGCCTGCTATGGTAGTAAGCACGGCAATTACAACATACATTTCTATATCGCCCTCATCGCCGTAAACCGATATATTCACCATAAGCATGATGATGATGAGCGGAAATGCGAGAAAATGGAATATAAAATTCATTATCAGCATCTTTAAATTATTTTTCACGAAAAACTGTCCGTTATGCAGACAGGGCGATGCCTTCTTTTTAACCGATTTATCAGTTGATACCGCTTGCGTCATAGCCCAGTACCTCCATTTCGTAAATAAATATTTCCTCTAAGGTAAGAGGGATAAGGTCAAATACCGCAGGATTATAAGCGGATATCTTTTTGCGAACTTCCTCTTCGCTGCCCCTCATGATAAGATAGTGAATACTCATGCTGCGTTCATAATGAAGAAGCTGGGGACATTCAAATTCCTCACGGGAATGGTCCTCCTTGAATGCCGCCTGTACCTTGTGGATATCACCCTTGACAGAATCAAGCTCACGGGAGAACAGTATCTTTCCATGATGAAGAAGCGCCACCGTATCGCATATTTCATTTATTTCCTTCAGGTTATGTGAGGAAATAACAACTGTCATCTGTCTGTCTATCATAGCGTCAACCAGCATACGCTTTACGATTATCCTCATAGTAGGGTCAAGACCGTCAAATGCCTCATCCAGAAGAAGATAATCGGGACGGCAGGAAAGACCGATAATAACGATAGCCTGCCTTTTCATACCCTTTGAAAAGGTATCTGTTTTCTTGTCAACAGGGAGCTTTATCACTGCATTGAGGGAATTGAATATCTCCTCTGAAAAGTTAGGATAAAAGCCCTTGTAATACTCCTTAAGCTTGTTAAGGGTAAAACCGCCGAACTGAACAGTCTCATCGTTTATAAAGAATACCTTTTCCTTTGCCTTGACGTTGTTGTAGATATCCTCACCGTCTATTGTGACTCTGCCGCCGTCAGGCTTATAAGTACCCGATAACATTCTGAGTATAGTTGATTTACCTGCACCGTTTGAGCCTAAAAGACCGAAAGCAGTACCTCTGGGAATTTCAAGGTCAGCTCCCTCCAGTGCGGTAAAGCTGCCGAATTTTTTCTGTGCATTTTCAAGCTTTATCATAGATCACAGACCTCCTATCCTGTCAATAAGTTCTTGTTTTTCTGCACCTGCTCTGATAGCGTTGTTGGCTGCGGACACAAATTCTGTCATAGCCTTTTGTTTAAGCTCATCAGTCATAATGTTATTGGCATAGCTGCCTCTTCCGGGGACTGTATATATTATTTTATCTCTTTCAAGAGCCTGAAATGCCTTAGTGACTGTATTTGGGTTTACGCCAAGCTGTTTGGCAAGCTCACGTACACTGGGGAGCTTATCATCTTTTTTTAGCTCACCGTCAAGCAGCATATTTTTTATACAGTTATATACTTGTTCGTATATCGGCACACGGCTTTGCAGGTCGATAGTATACATATAGTCGGAAGCCTCCTTTCCATTTCAGATGTATGACACGTATTAAGTGTACTATGTTCTGTAATACAGTTATAACACACAAAGAAGAATTTGTCAATAGAAATAAGTAATTTCGTCAATATGACCAAATAGACCAAATCAGATATATATCCGAATGGTCAGCCTGACACAGCAGTGATACATGCCGCATGTCATCAGGATTGAAGTTCCGATTATCCCTTGCCGCTTTGTCTAATGCTGACAAAATAACTTCATATTTTCGGTAAAGATTAACGATTGAAAAAAATTCCGTTCAAGTGTATAATAAGAATATTGATGATGCATTTACAGAAAAAAATATGCACGCGATATCAGATATAAATTATAAAAACCCGAACAAAAGCAAAACCATGGAGGAAAAATTCAATATGTATTACTGCTGCGGAATAACCGACACAGGCTGCGTGAGAGAGCATAACGAGGACGCTTTTATGATAAACCGTACCGTTATGTCCGATAATAATCTTGAAAGCAGTCTGAAAGGCCCCTTTATCGTTGCTGTAGCTGACGGAGTTGCAGGCGAAGCAGACGGTGATGTGGCTTCAAAAATGGCACTGAAAATGCTTTCCGACATCAGACCTACAAGACGTACCGATTTTAAAAAGAAAATTATGGATATCCACCGTAAGCTCCGTAAATACGGAGAAAAGCACCGCCGCTCATCAAATATGCAGACCACACTCTGCGCTCTGGCTGTTGATGAAAAGGGGTCGCATTCTGTTATCAATGTAGGCGATTCCCGTCTTTATCGTATGAGAAACGGCAGCTTAAAGCAGCTTTCTACCGATCAGTCATTGGTACAGATGCTCTATGCTGACGGCAGGATATCTTATGAAGAAAGACTTTATCATAAAAACAGGAATATCATCTTCCCTGTTTTAGGAAATAATTCCTCCGATCCCGATCCGCAGGTCATACCGATCGAGCCTATGGAACACGGAGATCTTATCCTTATCTGCTCCGACGGTCTTTCGGATTATATTACAAAGGGCGAATTTGAAGAGATATTGTCTCTTCCTTTAAAGCTTCCCAAGAGACTTGCCAAGCTTACCGAAACTGCCATGAAAAACGGCAGTCCCGATAATATTACAGTGCTTGCGGTTTCTCAGCTTGCAGAGGCGTAAAAACAGATTCAACCGGATTCAACATAAAAAGCTCCCCATGATATTTCATGGAGAGCTTTTTATATTATTCAGCCTTTTTGTTTTCTGCAATATATCTGTCAAATACCTGAAGCGCGCGCTTGTGATTTTCTTCCATATTCTCGTAATTTGTACCCATAAGCTTTCGTGGATTACGGAAGGATATATAAAGCTCCTCCGCAGGTATATCAGTGCCCAGCTGCTCCTCAAAGGTAGTGGAGGACAGCTTGTAGCCAAGCTTTTCGGCATTTTCATCATCGGGATAAAGCGCCGAAACATCTGTCAGGATATCCGCCTCTGTAATTCCCATCATCTCATAATTTTCAGCCGAGCCGATGACCATTATTGCTTCGCCTGCCTGAAATTCCGCCATAAGCTTTGTACGGTCTGCCTGAACCGTTTCCATACCTACGATTGTTCCGTCGTCATATTCCACAGGGATATAATAAACGCTGACAAGCACTTCCCCGTCGCCGTTTACGTCCTCACAGTAAGGCTCAAAAATATCTCCTGCCTTGTCTGTAAGATACTGCACCTCGAAATCTCCGTGGATATAAAGAACAGTCATATCGGGGCGTTCTCTGGAAAGATAGTCATATGCAAGCATACCTACTATCATAGCAAGAAGTGCTCCGAAAATGATATATGCCTTGTTATGATAAAAGAAATTTCCGATTTTCTGGGGTATGGTATAATGCTTTTCGATGACCTCTTCTTTAGGGATATCCTCCTCAGAGATAACGCCTGATTTAAGCTTCATAAGCTCGATTTTTTCCTGACGGAGCTTATCCTGATAGGCTTTTCTCTGCTGTTTTTCACGCTCCTCACGCTGAACACGGAGACGCTCCTCCTCTGCTTCAGCTTCTAAGCGTTCACGTTCATTTATTTCCTTGACTTTATCAAGGAAGGAAACCTTTTCTTTTTTATTATCGGACAATTTTTACATTCCTTTCAAATCAGCTATAATTATTATATCGTATTTTACAGAGAAATGTCAACAAGAAACAGGAAATATCCGAATATTTTCACAGTATTATCACACCGCCTTATGAATATGGGGATAATTTGACCATTTGCCCCTGTGGGAGTAATGTAATAAGAGTAAATTTACATTATTTTTTTATGATTTCATTATAATTTTCCGACAAACCTTGACATAATCCCCGTTTACTGATAAAATAAAATATGAGTACTATATAATAATATGGAAAGGTTCTGTTGAAAATGATAGATTTTTCAAAATCCTCACTTTACTCCGCATTCGGAGAAAATAATGTTATCGACCCTGCTTATTTCGATAAGTATAATGTAAAAAGAGGTCTCCGTAATCCTGACGGTACAGGCGTTATGGCAGGCGTTACAAATATATGCAACGTTCACGGCTATGTGGTAAATGAAGGTGAAAAGCAGCCCTGTGAAGGTGAGCTTATATTCAGGGGATATAATATCCGTGAGCTTATCGGACGTGCAGTTGCGGAGGATCGTTTTGGTTTTGAGGAGATCGCATATCTTCTTCTTACAGGCAAGCTTCCCGATTCCGAAGAGCTTGCAGGCTTTACAGCTCTTATTGATGACAATCGTCAGCTTCCCGAAGGCTTCTTTGAGGATATGATACTCAAAGCACCCTCAAAGGATATCATGAACAAGCTTGCAAGAGCAACACTTGCGCTCTATTCCTACGATGATAACCCCGAGGAGATCACCGCTGAGCATGAAATAGATACAGCCGTGTCACTTATTGCAAAGCTGCCTGTTATCATGGCATCTGCATATCAGGTAAAGCGCAGATATTATTACGGCGAATCGATGTTCATGCACCCTCTTATCAAGGGACAGTCCACAGCCGAAAATATTCTTTCAATACTCCGTCCCGACAGAAAATTCACCCGTGAGGAAGCCAAGCTTCTCGATCTGATGCTTATGCTTCATGCGGAACACGGCGGCGGAAACAATTCCACATTTACCTGCCGTGTGCTTACCTCATCGGGAACAGACCCGTATTCTGCATATGCAGGTGCGATCGGCTCACTTAAGGGTTTCCGTCACGGCGGTGCAAATCATAAGGTGATCGAGATGCATAAGTGTATCAAGGAGAATGTAAAGAACTGGGATAACGAAGGCGAGGTTGCCGATTTCCTCAGGAAGATACTCCGCAAGGAAGCAGGCGACAGGAGCGGACTTATATATGGTATGGGTCATGCTGTATATACGCTGTCCGATCCCAGAGAGGTCATTTTAAAGGACTATGCACGTTCTATGGCGGAGGGTACAGAGTTTGAGAAGGAGTATCATCTGCTTGAGACGATCGAGCGCATAACACCCGAACTGTTTGCGGAGATCAAGGGAGACAAGAAGGTAATGTGTGCGAATATTGATATGTACAGTGGATTTGTATATAGTATGCTTGGCATACCGGAGGATCTGTTCACGCCGTTGTTTGCCGTATCGAGAATGGCAGGCTGGTGTGCGCACAGATTTGAGGAGATATGCACAGGCAAGAGGATAATCAGACCTGCATATAAGTCTGTAGTCAAGGATAAGGAATATAAAGCATTAGAGGAAAGATAAAAAGATAAGGACAAAAACCTTTGTATTGAGTTATTGTTTGGAGTTTGTTCGTTTGATGCTTTTTGGGGAATCGAAATATGGAAAAACGTTCTTCTGCATTATTGCAGCTGAAAATAATATGCACAGTGATAATCATCTGCATAATACTGAACATAGCCGCAAGGTTCAGCACCTCATTCGCTGATTTCTTTACCGATAATATCTTCATAAATATAAGCATACCTTTCGGTTTCCTTACCTCCCTTATTCCCTTTTCGGTAGGTGAGCTTCTTATATTTATCGGAATAATGCTGATAGTGATCGGTATACCCCTGTTCATCGCCGCTATGATAAAATGCAAGGGTAAAAGAAAACAGATATCACGTAATACAGCGCTTTTTCTCGGCTGGGTATTGGTATATATACTGCTGACCGAAACGGTAAACTGCTTTATACATTATCAGTGTACCGTATTCTCGGACAGATATTTCCCCGACCTGCCCAAAAGCGGCTATACCGTTGAACAGCTGACCGATATGTGCAAGGGTTTTATCGTCAAAGCAAACGAGCTGTCCTATCAGCTTGAACGTGATGAGGAAGGAAATATTATCCTTCCCGATGATGTGGGTGACCGTGCGATAGAGCATATGCGCAGTATCTCAGGAAAATATTCAAGGCTTGACGGCTGGTATCCCTCAGCGAAAAAAATACACTTCTCACGTATAATGAGCAAGCTTGATCTTCAGGGTATTTATTTTCCCTTCACTATGGAGGCAAACTACAATGCCGATATGAAACACTCAAAGGTACCCTGTACTATCTGCCATGAGCTTACTCATGCAAAGGGCTTTATATTGGAGGATGAGGCAAGCTTTATCGCATACATAGCCTGTGTCGAATCGGGCGATCCTCTGTTTATGTACAGCGGATATATCAATGCCATGAACCGATCGCTCAATCAGCTTTATACCTGCGTCTCACAGGAAGAATATGCAGAGGTGTATTACATGATGAACGATCTTGTTATGGAGGATAAAAAGTTCGTCACAGACGAATACAGAGCCTCTCTGGAGCAGGATAAGGTCATTAAAAAGGAAACAGCCTCAAAGGTATCTGATAAGGCTATGGATATCACACTTAAGGCAAACGGAGTAACAGACGGAAAGGAAAGCTACGGCAGAATGGTTGATCTTCTGCTTATGTATTATTATAATCCGCAATAAGCAAAAAAAATCTCCCATGAAGAAGCTGATTCTTCACGGGAGATTTTTATTACGGCTGATTATTCCTCAGAG
Source organism: Oscillospiraceae bacterium (assembly GCA_017481565.1). GTDB lineage: Bacteria > Bacillota > Clostridia > Oscillospirales > Ruminococcaceae > RGIG4694. Next base: position 78,765 of record JAFUOZ010000019.1, read on the forward strand.
AAATCGTCCTTGCCAAGTCCGCAGACAGGACATACCCAATCATCGGGGATATCTTCCCACTTTGTGCCGGGAGCAATTCCGCTGTCAGGATCACCGATCTCAGGATCGTAAATATAACCACAAGGGCAGATGTACTTTTTCATAAAACATTTTCCTTTCTGTTTTTTAGTATTATGTGCAGAATTTGTATTTATATACGTATTACTTGAAATATCTGTTTAAAAGACCGTTGAAAGCAGCACCGTGTCTTGCTTCGTCCTTAGCCATTTCATGTACTGTATCGTGAACAGCATCAAGATCAAGCTCCTTAGCTCTCTTAGCAAGCTTCAGCTTGCCCTCGCAAGCGCCGCCCTCAGCCATTACACGCATTTCAAGGTTCTTCTTTGTGGAATCTGATACAACCTCACCGAGAAGCTCAGCGAACTTTGCAGCGTGCTCTGCTTCCTCGTAAGCGATCCTCTTGTATGCCTCAGCGATCTCAGGATAGCCCTCTCTGTCAGCTACTCTTGACATTGCAAGATACATACCAACCTCTGTGCACTCGCCCATGAAGTTTTCCTTAAGACCTTCAATGATCTCCTTGTCATCAATGTTCTTTGCAAGACCTACAGTGTGCTCACAAGCCCATGCAATGCTGCCTTCTGCCGCAACAGTGAACTTCTCTGAGCTTGCCTTGCACTGAGGACATTTCTCAGGAGCGGAATCTCCCTCGTGAACATAACCGCAGATTGAACAAATATACTTAGCCATAATAAATTTCCTCCATACTTTTATTTTTGTATTAGTTTTTATTCCTTAATGATAATTGTTATCATCTGATACATAGTATATCATATAAAATCATGTTTGTCAATAGGTTTTTTCAAAAAAATCAGAAAAAAATAATTACAATTTAATTACAATGATCTGCATATTTATAAAAAGCGGACAATCCCCGAAGGGACTGTCCGCCGTAATAACTAAAGATATTAAATTAGTTGATAACTGTCTTTTCAGTTTCCTTATCAAAGATGTGGATCTTGTTAGGATCGATAGCAACCTTGATTGTATCCTGAGGACGAGCTGTTGAACGAGGATCAACACGAGCTGTGAGTGAGATACCTTCACAGTTCAGGTAGAGATAAGTCTCAGCACCCATCATTTCTGTGATTTCTACTTCACACTCGATAACGCCTGTCTTAGCAGCAGAGAGGAACATTTCCTCATCGTGAATGTTCTCGGGACGAACACCCATGATGATCTCCTTATCAACGAGATCAGCGAGAGCAGCGTCGTCAACCTTAGCCTCGGGAACTTCAACATGGTACTTGACACCGCGGGATGTCTTAGTATCCTCAGAGCCGAATTCAACAACATACTTGCCGTCGATCTTTCTGAGAACAGCGTCTACGAAGTTCATCTGAGGTGAACCCATGAAGCCTGCAACGAAGAGGTTTACAGGGCTGGAGTAGAGGTTCTGAGGTGAGTCAACCTGCTGAACGAAACCGTCCTTCATAACAACGATTCTGTCACCCATTGTCATAGCCTCTGTCTGGTCATGTGTTACGTAGATGAATGTAGTACCTAACTTCTGGTGGAGCTTGGAGATCTCGGTTCTCATCTGAGCACGGAGCTTAGCATCCAGGTTGGAGAGAGGCTCGTCAAGAAGGAATACCTGAGGCTCACGAACGATAGCACGACCGAGAGCAACACGCTGTCTCTGACCACC
>JAFUOZ010000020.1 GCA_017481565.1 Oscillospiraceae bacterium
ACATTGAAAATACCGTCAATACGCTTATCCTTTGCAAGCTCTGCAATATTTTCGATAAGTCTTTTCTTATTTACCATGTAAGGAATTTCCTTAATGATAATGCAGTTTCTGTTCTTGATCTCCTCTATTTCAGCACGGCCTCTGAGAGTGATTTTACCTCTGCCCGTACCGTAAGCCGCACGAATGCCCGAGCGTCCCATAATAATTCCGCCTGTTGGGAAATCGGGACCCTTTATATGCTCCATAAGCTCATCGAGCGTACAGTCGGGATTTTTTATAACTGTCTGAACTGCACTGATAACCTCTCTGAGATTGTGAGGAGGAATATTTGTAGCCATACCTACAGCAATACCTACCGAGCCGTTTACCAGCAGGTTAGGGAAGCGTGAGGGGAGAACAACAGGCTCTTTAAGTCTGTCGTCATAGTTTGGCATATAGTCAATAGTTTCCTTATTGATATCCGTCAGCATTTCGAGGGACATTCTGTCCATTCGTGCTTCTGTATATCGGTAAGCAGCAGGAGGGTCTCCGTCCAGTGAACCAAAGTTTCCGTGACCGTCAACCAGCGGATATCTCAGCGAGAAATCCTGTGCCAGTCTTACAAGAGCGTCATAAACCGATGCGTCACCGTGAGGGTGGTATCTACCAAGCACGGTACCTACGGTATCGGCACACTTGCGGTATTCCTTTTCGGGTGTAAGACCATTTTCATACATCGTATAAAGAATACGCCTGTGAACCGGCTTCAGACCGTCTCTTACATCGGGAAGAGCACGGGAAACAATAACCGACATTGAATAGGCAAGGAAGGATTCACGCATTTCCTTTTCAATATCACGGTTTACAACTCTGTTATTATTTAAGCTGAAATTCTCATCTGACAAATCTAACAACTCCCTTTGTTAATTGGGAATGAGGAATGAGGAGCAACGCTCTCAACACTATTCGCAATAATTAATTTTCCTTGTATCTGACTCCCATTATATTTGAAAGTCTGTTCTGTATTTCCATTACATCATAAGGCTTGAAAGCTGATTTCGGAATTACAAAAACATTCAGCTTTCTTATATAAACCAAAAACATATCGGGACATTCAATAATTTCAACAGCACTGTTGTCGATATGAATAATAGTAGCGGGGGGAAGCTCGTCTTCGGGATCGGTTTCCTTACCCTCTTCAAGCTCCTGTGCTTTCTGTTCCATATCTTCTTTTTCTGCCTCTTCTGAAATATACGGATCGTATAAAGTAGAAATTTTTATCTTATCAGTATAAAATTCTGCTTTATAAACTGCACCCTCAAGCTCACCAAGACTGTTTTCAAGCTTTTTATAGGTATTTTTCGGGCGCATAAGAAGATAACCGCCCAGCACCACGCACATGACTATCAGCATATACGAAAATGATACATCACTGTTATCTGTATTCATAAATACATTCACAAGCTGAGTAATTATTGCAATTACCACCAGTATCATCTGAACTGCAACCGTTTTATAAACGTACTTTTTCTGAAATACCTTAAAGCCTTTCATTATGTCTTCCTTGCAGCTTTTATATTCTCCCTCGGCAATCAGTTCTTCATATGAAGGTCTGCCGTCATCGTAAATGTCT
>JAFUOZ010000021.1 GCA_017481565.1 Oscillospiraceae bacterium
ATAAGGTGTGTGCTCAGAAGCTTTCCTTTTGCGTTGGCAAGGGAGATACGCGGAGCGAGGACTGTAGTCTTCGGTGGCGGTACGCTTTTGCAAAATCACACCTCACGACGTTCGCTTATTTATTATCTTAAGATACTTGAATACGCGCAGAGACACGGCTGTAATACCGAGCGTTGGGCGAATGGGTTGGGAAAGAGTGAGGGTGAATATTTTTTTGCTGCCCAAAGTATTCTTTAAGCTTGACAGGGTATCGTCAAAAACTTTTTTGCCGTGGTTGATGATGATAACATTATGCGCAAGCTGTTCGACATCTTCAAGGTCGTGAGTAGTCAGAATGAATGTTGTACCCTTGCGGTTCATCTCGATTACTACCTCGCGTATCTTGTTTTTGGCAATAACATCAAGTCCAATAGTTGGCTCGTCAAGAAAAACGATCTCAGGCTCGTGAAGCATTGACATGATAAACTCACACTTCATTCTCTCGCCTAAAGAAAGCACCCTTGTAGGCTTATGAATGACCTCTCCCACATCAAAAAGCTCCGTCATTTCATCAAGACGCTTTTTGTAATCTTCATCGGGAATACCGTAAATAGCCTTGTTCATAGCAAAGCTGTCAACAGGAGGGATATCCCATATAAGCTGTGAACGCTGACCAAATACAGCACCGATCTTCTGAACATATTTCAGCCTGTCCCGTGCAGGAGAAAATCCCATTACATCAATACTGCCGCTTGTGGGATACAACGCTCCGCAAAGCATTTTTATAGCAGTGGATTTGCCTGCTCCGTTAGGTCCGAGAATACCGCAGATACTGCCCTTTTCAATTTCAAAGGATACTCCGTCAACTGCGTTTATATCCACCTTTTCACGCTTGAAGAAGCTTTTCACTGTCTCTTTGAAGCCGCTGCCCCTTTTATATGTGGTATAAGATTTTACTAAATTTTCAACCTTTATCGCTGTCATTTTAACCTCCGACACCCTCGTAAATTTTGATCATACGATTGTAAAGCCATATTCCGAAAATCAGGAACAGCACACAGGGAATAACAGTTATTGCGGCTGTTAAGTCAAGCCTTCCGAGAAGTGCAGACGCAGGAAAAAATCCTACAACAGCCACAGGAATAATAACCGATGAAAGTATTTTTACGCTTTTCGGAAATATATCCAGAGGATATTTTCCGAACTCCTTTATGCTGCCGAATATTTCGGGAATACGGGAGTTTCCTACCCATTTAAAGCTTATGGCTGCCATTATAAGATCAAGTCCTGCCATAACCGCAATGCCTGCAAGGAACATCAGCAGAAAAAGCAGTACGCCCTCTGCTCCGCATATTCCCGTATGTGAAGCGGAAATTATCATCATAACAAGACCGCCAAGGAAAAGTCCGATACTGCCTGTGTCAAAATTAGCCGCCGCAATGAAGAACAGCGGTGACAAGGGTTTAAGCAGGACTGTTTCAAAGCTGCCCTCTCTTATGTGATCCATGGTGACCCAGAGTATACTTCCGCTTACCATTGAGGATACCGCTCCCG
>JAFUOZ010000022.1 GCA_017481565.1 Oscillospiraceae bacterium
TAACCGCATCATATTCCTCGGCATTTTCGCCCTTGGTCTTGTATATGGTAACAGGCTCGTTGGTGGTTATTTTGAAGGAGCGGCGGCGTTCTTCCAGCTCGGTAAGGTCGGAAACATGGATATCTATGCTGTTATGCTTTGCTGTATCTACCCTTACTATAGCCTGATGACGGCTGCCGCCTGTATATTCAAAGACTACCTTTACCGTATCACCCTTGCTTACCTCGCTGAAATCGTTGCTTTTTATGTTTACTGCAACCTTTCCTGCTGCTTTGAAAAGCTCCTTGGGATAGGATATTATCTTTGAAACTGCTATGAATTCATCGTGTTTATCATATATGTATACTCTTTGTACTCTGTCCTTATTAAGTGCCGCCATGATATCGCACCCCTTTTGATGATAATAATTCAGTTACATTCATAATATCATAGTGTGCGGGGTATTTCATCAATAAAATAAAAGCCGAATGTACATTTTTTGTAAACGTTACCCAAATTATAAAGAGAACTGTCAATTATTATTATATAAAAATACCGTATACATCACATATATAATGTGACATATACGGTATTTGTTATTTATTACAGAATTGAAGAGATCTCTTCCTTTGAGTGATTTAGCTTTCTCTTGGTATAGTAGGTGCTTCTTGTGGGGAGATATCCCACATTGTTGTTTGTTGCATGACGGCAGCCGTCAAATATTTTCCAGTCGTCACCTATCCTTACCATGTTATAATAATGCACGCCGCCCTTGTCAAGAGGACAATATACAAGTCTTACAGAATAGCCTGCCCTGTCAAGCAGTGCGGCGGAATAAGCAGCATAATGATAGCTTACTCCCGATTTGCTTCTGACAAGATTTACTGCAAGAGTGGTTCTCTTATTCATCAGGTCATCAAGGGAGTTTATATTCTTGTCTGCTTTTTCCTCATTATATACAAAGCTGTTTATATGAAGCCACAGATTTTTTGCGCCAAGTCCTTCATTGTATATGGTATCGTCAAGATATGTATTGAAGTTTTTGGCGGTGACCTTTGAGGATTTTACATTATATGTCTTTTCGTCAACTGCAAGGTTATAGATAAAGCCCTTTCTGCCGTTATAGGATACTCTGTAGAAATTGCCTGTGCTTCCTGTTATCTTTACGCTTGTACCCTTTTTCAGCATACACAGCTTATCTGATGCCCATGCGCTTCCGCTGACCATTGTTGTCTGCTTCTTTATTGTCTTTGTTCTTGATGCCATGATCGTGAATACATCAGAAAAGCCGCTTTCATAGTCATCTGTTGCATATTTTACCTTGAAATAATAGGTTTTGTCGGGGTCAAGATTTGATACGGTGCACTGTGTGGTCTTTACCATGCCCTTAAGTACGTATTTTCCGTTCTTTATATCGGACATATAGACAGCGTATTTTGCATTGTCTGCCGCCTTGTCCCATGTGAGATATGCCTCGTCCTCGCCTCTGTCAGCAATGAGGTTTTCGGGACGGGGAGGGAGAGATACCGGCTTTTCGGGCAATTCTGTGCCCTCGTCCTCAAATACGATGCCTGTTGATGCCATTTTGCCTTCGGTGATACTGCCGTCTGAGTTGGTTATATAGGCTGAAACGCCGTAAACGCCCTGAGGGTCGTCCGATATGTCATATGAGGTGATATCTTCGACGGTATCTATTTTAACATATCTGCCTACCTGTGCCTTATAGATTATATATCCGTCGGCAGGGTCAACGTCATCCCATTCAAGCTCGTTATTCTTTTCGTCGATCTCTATTTCCTCGGAAGCGGGGAGAGTGGTATACGCGGTGAGAACGGCTTCGTCAATGTTTATAGCGCCTACTCTGCCGTCAACGGTTACCATATAGGTATAGGGCATACCGGGCTCGCGGTTTTTGTCGGTTACCGTTGTAGAGGAGGTCTCACCGATCTTTTTCCATGTCTCGTCCTCGGTAAGTCGATAAATAAGATAGCTCTGATCCCTTGCAAAATCTGTCCATGTAATAGTGAGCTTGTTATCATCGTAGCTTTTGAGCTGCACAAGGGGGGCTGATTTTTCATGGATATTCATTTTAAAGGGAGCAGTATATTTTTTTACGCCGTTGGTACATTCAACATATCCCGAATAAATGCCGGGGGCTATATCGGAAATATAAGCAAAGCCGTTTGCCTGCGGCTTTACCTTTATGATTTTTCCGTTATTGTTATAGTATACGTTATGGGAATATTCACGTCCCTGATAGTTAAAGGATATTGCAGCGGCTCCGCCCATATCCATTGCTTCGGGAGCAAGTCCTATAGCATCTGACTCGTCTGCCATGATACTGCTGAAGCTTTTGGCGCTTGCGTGTATGATAGATGTTGACGGTATTGTGAGCAGCATGCCTAGCGATAATACCGCCGCTGTGATTTTTCTGAGGTTCATCATTTTCTCCGATCTGCCGTATCATACGGCTGTTAATTTACGAAAAACGATACATGCTTTATTATAGCATTTTGTCCCTTGATTGTCAAGTGGGATATGCATATCCAACAAAATAAGCTTTGTTTTTTATCGGTTTGTTGTCGTGATGTACAAATTTTGTAAAAAGGTGGTGCCGAACCTGATTTTTGAGGGTTTTTGAGGACCGTCAAAGCACGTAAATGCGACGTTTGAGGGCGTTTTTGTGTTTACGGAAATTTTTTTGGAAAAACCCTTGACAAATGGGAAAAGAAGTGCTATAATAAAATACGTCGCTTGGGGATGATGAAAACAAGCGGTAAACCTTAAAGCCGAATATATGCGAGTGTAGTTCAATGGTAGAATTCTAGCCTTCCAAGCTAGTTACGTGGGTTCGATTCCCATCACTCGCTCCATGTGCGCCACTAACTCAGCTGGATAGAGTAACTGCCTTCTAAGCAGTAAGCCGCTGGTTCGAATCCAGCGTGGCGCGCCATTTATGGTGGGTGTAGCTTAGTTGGTTAAAGCGTCGGATTGTGGTCCCGAAGATCGCGGGTTCGAATCCCGTCTCCCACCCCATTATGTAAAGAACACCTTTTAGGGTGTTCTTTTTTGTTATGTAACAAAAACACCGTCACGGATTTTAGCTTCGGACGGTGTTTTTATTTTTAGATCGTTGGGTGCAAGTCAGCGGCGGCAAAAGCAGCTGTTGATCGGTCTGTTAAGGAACCGCTGATTAAATCGTTTCACGACCCCCTCAGTCAATTTTGCCGCAGCGGCAAAGGCATTTTCGTGGGTCTGAAACGATGCCTACGGCTTTAATCAGCGCTTCCTTAATATTTATTATCACATCATGGAAGCTGCTTTTTTGCGCAGTCCCATAGCTTTTTTGTCATTGGGCAGCATGGAAAGATACTGATCCAGAATAGCTGCGGCTTCCGCATATTTCCCCTCTGAAACGGCTGTGAACGCTCTTTTCAGTATTATCTCCGAAAGGACTTCAAGCTCGGTCTTTGGCTTCTGAATTGATTTGGTATATGCTCTGACAGCTTCGGCATATCCGGGGATAAGTGCTATTCCCTCACGCAGTCCCTTTATAAAGTCGGGGGAGCGTTTGTCGGCGGAAAATGCTTTGTAAAATGCGCATATACCTTTTGCGTCATCGGGGAGAAGCAACATATATCCGCCGTTTAAAGCGGTTTCGGTGTATATGGTGCTGTAAAAGCCATAGCCTGATTCTGCAGCAAATTCAAATAGAGTACAGAGGATATCCTCGTTGCAGTCTCCCGTTTTGACAGCAATATCATAAAGGGTATAGAGATTTTTCAGCTGATATATGCTGTGGTCATTGAAACGGTAGGTATAGTCCTCGAGAACGGTATATATATCATCGTGAGCCGAAAGCATAGCGGAAATAGCTTCTTCGCTGTAAATATTCGTACCGACAGGGGAAATATCGCCGTTTTTCAGACCCTGATAAAGTACCTCACAGCCAAAGCAGGGGTCTGCGGCTGTGTCGGCGGTGAAAATTCCTTTTAATGCATCGGAAAAGCCGTTTATATACTCCGAAAGCTTTTCACGGCAGGGGGAGTTCATTACAGCGGTATATAATATCACAGGGGAATTTTTATATACTGTGGGAGCGGTCTCTTCAAAAATATCATAAAGACCGTTTTCTGCAAGTCTGACCGCCATAGAAAGACGGTTTTCCGTTATCTGACGGTTTTTTGCACGGTCTGCGGCTTTTGTGCGTTTCAGTATGCTTTCCGCAGATGTATATTTTTCATTGGCGATATAACATTCGGCAAGTGCATTTACTGCACGTATTTCGGAAAGTTCATCACAGCAGCCTGCTTCAAAATAATCATTTGCAAAAGCGGAAGGGTCCTTGCGGTATTTATCCAGAATGGAAAAATACTCGGAAAGTAGCTTTTCGGCATCGGTGTATTCCTTTAATGCGGCAAGGGACATTCCGCCGTAATAATACGCTTCAGTATCGGGAGATGGAGAGTTGTCCTTTTTTTCATCAAGATATATATTGAAGCTGTTATACACAGAGTAATATTTGCCTGAGGCGTATTGTACTGCCATAAGCTTTGTGCGCAGAGAAAGTCTTGGGGTGATATGCTCCGATGTACCCTTTTCAAGACCTGCAAGAGCATATTTTTCCGCTTGCTGATAATCCTCTCCCATGCCGAAAGCGTCTGCTGCCTGACAGTATAGCATGATATTTTTGGGATCTGTTTTCAGAGAGGATATTATAAGCTCAGAGTTTCTTTTGGATTTCAGCTTCATGTTGCTGCCTGAGCGGATATATCCGAAATGGTCGGCAGTATCGTCAAGTCTTTTCACAGGTAAAGCTGATAATGGGATATGCTCATGTATCTTTCCTGTAAAGCGTGTTTCCTTTGTAAGCTTGTAAAGGCGCTTTGCGGTCTGAAAGGTGAAAACCTTCCCTGATTTATCGGCATGGTTTTTCAGTATAAAAGATGCTGAATTATACTTTTTGTAATCTCCGCTTTCAAAGAATGAGATGATCCCGTTCAGTGAGGAAAATATTTCATCGGGGTCGATGTACATTATCCATTCTGAACTTATTCTGTCGAGGGCAAAATTTCTGGCGGCTGAGAAGTCGTCGCACCATTTGAAATTGAGTATACTGTTTGTATATTTTCGTGCAATAGAAACAGTATTGTCGGTTGAGCCTGTATCGGTGATAACAAGGGAGCACCATGGCTTTGAAAGCAAGGGGGAGAGTGCGGAAAGACATCGTGGGAGATATTCCGATTCATTTTTAGTTATGATAGTTACAGTAAGGATTGACATAAGCACCTCCGAAACATAAGTAAAAAATACAAATAACTCAGAATAAAGGCTTTTTCATTATATAAAAATGAATAGTGAGCTTTTATGCCCACTATTCACAGTTACTTTTATGATTTGATCAGCGGTTCATTAATATGCCTTGCCCCAGTAAACCATCTTCTTTGCAGGCTTACCGCAGCATACACATACATCGGAAAGCTGCTCCTGATCGAAGGGGATACAGCGTGAACCAACGCCTGTTTCTTCCTTGACCTTATCTTCGCAGGCTTCCTCGCCGCACCACATAGCCTTGACAAAGCCGTCACCGTTATCGGCAAGTGCCTTTACGATCTCGTCCATGGTCTTGCAGGCATAGGTTCTCTTTTCACGGTTTTCAAGTGCAGACTGATAAATTCCGTCTCTTACAGCTTCAAGTCTTTCGGAAACTGCTGCTGCAAAGCTGTCAAGTGTTTCATCAAGAGAAATAAACAGCTTTTCTCTGTTGTGACGGGTCACTGCTACACACTGCTTGTTTTCGATGTCCTTGGGTCCGATCTCTATACGAACGGGAACACCCTTCATCTCATATTCTGCAAACTTCCAGCCGGGAGAATTGTCGCTGTCGTCTACCTTTACTCTTATTCCGCAGGACTTAAGCTTTTCATAAAGCTTGTTTGCTTCGTCAAGGACGCCTTCCTTATGCTGCTGAACAGGTACGATAACTACCTGAACAGGCGCTACTGCAGGAGGAAGAACAAGTCCGTTGTTGTCACCGTGAGTCATGATGATAGCTCCGATAAGACGGGTCGTAACTCCCCATGAGGTCTGATGAGGATATTCAAGCTTGTTTTCTCTGCTTGTATACTGAATATCAAATGCCTTTGCAAAGCCGTCTCCGAAATAATGGGAGGTACCTGCCTGCAGTGCCTTTCCGTCATGCATGAGTGCTTCAATAGCATAAGTGGATACTGCACCCGCAAACTTGTCGCTTTCGGTCTTCATACCCTTGACAACAGGCATTGCAAGATACTTTTCGCAGAATTCGGCATAAACATTGAGCATACGCTCTGTTTCGATAACTGCTTCCTCTGCTGTTTCGTGGATAGTATGTCCTTCCTGCCAGAGAAATTCTCTTGAACGGAGGAAGGGACGTGTAGTCTTTTCCCAGCGTACAACAGATACCCACTGATTATAAAGCTTGGGAAGGTCTCTGTAGGAATGGATTATATTTGAATAGTGCTCACAGAAAAGTGTTTCAGATGTGGGACGGACACAAAGTCTGTCCTCCAGCTTTTCGCTGCCGCCGTGTGTTACCCATGCAACCACGGGAGCAAAGCCCTCAACGTGATCCTTTTCCTTCTGTAAAAGGCTTTCGGGAATGAACATAGGCATACATACAGTTTCATGACCTGTTTCCTTGAACATTCCGTCAAGTATTCTCTGGATATTTTCCCAGATAGCGTAGCCGTAGGGACGAATTACCATACAGCCCTTGACGCTTGTGTATTCGATAAGCTCGGCTTTCTTTACGATATCGGTGTACCATTGTGCGAAATCCTCGTCCATTGAGGTTATCGCAGCAACCATTTTTTTGTTATCCTTAGCCATTTATTTATCCTCCGTTTTATTATTATCATTATTATCGGGAGAACGTTCTCCCTCGTAAATATCCCGTACTGTGTAATTCTCTGCCTGCACCCTTTCGGGAATAGCAGCGGGATCGTTTTCCCTGCCGAGAAGCTTATCCACAACAGCGGCTATCTTCGGGGTAAGCTCCGCAAAAACATATATCAGCAGAAGTATGCCCACTATTCCGCATAACAGGCGTATATAGGTGGTTACGTCTGTACCTGTTTCCGCTGTCTCTTCGGCAAGAGCGAGAAGATATAATTGTTTCAAATGGAATTTACCTCCTTTTTTCAGAATTACCTTTTAATTATATCACGTATTCGGTTATTTTTCAATAGCAAATCTGTAAAAATACGCATATAAAGGAAAACATTTATTTTACAGATACAGTATTTACAGGCATAGTATCCGTATCCCATGAAATAAAATAGTAAAGACCGTCGCCTATGGGGGTTATCATCATTTCCTGATACCGTTCGGTAATATAATAACGGTTTATGTATTCGGTAAGAGTATCTGTATCATCACAGTAAAGCGCACCTGTTTTTATCTGCTGGCAATGCAGCTTACAATAACGAATATCCGCTGACAGCTTATCTATACTGCTGTATTCAGCTTTCTTTATATCATATGTGATGATCACAACAGGGTGTTCGCTTTCGGTATCAACAGTTATTTCCTGTGCCGAAAATTTTATGTTATTGATATAATCTATATCAAAGCTTGCAGCGGTCAGGTCATTGGGGTCGTATGCGTCTGTGATGCGCTTTATCAGCTTATCCTTATTGGCTTTGCAGGCTAAGTGTATTTCTGCTTTGGTGCGTTCATATTCATAATCGGTCATCACATAATGAAACTCGGCATCGGGAGTAAGGGATATGCTGCTTGTAAGAAGCATTATCGTTATTGCTGCTGTTGCTGTTATACAGAGGACCGTTATAAGTATGATCTTTATTTTTCTGCTCATTTTATTCTGCTCCTTATTATATAGATGATAATATAAATATAACACGCATATGTAAGTAAGTCAATATTTCAGAAAAAAGTAACACAAACAGCTCCTCTGCATATATTGATAATGAAACCATTAAATAAGGAGTATTTTTTATGCCTAAAGTGTTTTTAAGTCCCTCAACACAGGAGTGGAACAAGTATGTAAACGGCGGAAATGAGCAGCAGTATATGAATCTTGTTGCCGACGCTATGGAGCCTTATCTGCGGTCATCGGGAATAGTTTTCAGCCGTAACGACCCTGACAGAAATGTTTCGGGAGCTATTGCCGATTCAAATGCAGGCAGCTATGATGTACATCTTGCGCTGCACAGCAATGCAGGCGGCGGACAGTATGCAGGCGTATCGAGAGGAATTGAGATATACTATTCCCCCTTTTCCGAATTCAGCAGACGGCTTGCTGTGATAATCGCCAATAATATGAAGGCGATATATCCTCTGCCCGAAAAAGCTGTAACTATCGCTACGACCTCTCTGGGAGAGGTGACACAGACACGTTCGGTATCGGTGTTATGTGAGCTGGGCTTTCATGATAATTATCAGGACGCAGAATGGATAAAGGCGAATATTGAAAATATGGCAAGGGTGCTGGTGCAGTCCCTCTGCGATTATTTCGGCATACCCTTTATAGAAGCATCCGAGCCGAGAACGGGCAGAGTGAATGCAGGCGGTTCAAATCTGAATATACGCCGTTTTCCTGCTATGACGGCACAGGTCATCGGTACTATTCCCGACGGTGCGGCGGTGACGGTCTACGGAAAAACAGGAAATTGGTATGTTGTGGGATATAATGGTATTGTAGGTTATGCCTCGGCGGAATTTGTTTCCTGAATCAAGTAAATAATGCTCAAAGCCGCAGCCGGGTTTTAATACACGGCTGCGGCTTTTTTACATAAGTACCCACCGTATTCTGTCGGCAGGCATATATCTGAGCATAGGTACTGTTTCTATTCGGCTGCCGAATATATATACTATATCCGAATATTCAGCTAAAAGCTTATCGGCAGTAGCATAGCATCCGTTATAATACTGTGTTGAAGCAAATCTGATGGTATCGGCTTTTTCATGTACGGCAAAATAACGGTCACGGAGGTTTTCACTCCATTGTGCAGCCTGTTCCTCATAGGGAACGATAATATTCAGGCTTATGTTATTGAGCTTTTTCAGTGTGCATATTATTTCGGCAGTCCATAAGGGTATGCCGTATTCACTGTTTATGTAAAATGAATCTGCGCCGTCTGTCTGTGCACTGCTTATTATTTCAAATAGCTGCTTTTTTATGGACAGATACGGTTCTTCATATTCATTTTTATTTATAAGCGTCCGTTCAAAGCCTGTTGAAATTATTGAACATATCATAAAAATCACCCTTTCAAATCGGTAATAATTATATTTTAGGACAAATTGTCCTATTTGTCAATAGTTAAGATTATTTCGGGTTATAATGTGTGTGGTGATATTGATGAGGTTAAGAATACGTGACTTGCGTGAGGATAATGACCTGACACAGAAACAAATAGCGGAATATCTTATGTGTGACCAGTCTCTGTATTCAAAATATGAACGCGGAGAACGTGAAATACCGCTTAATCTGATCGTCAGACTGGCAGACTATTATAATGTGAGTATTGATTATCTTGTGGGAAGATGTGAAAAATCAGATTTTTAAGGCTGTATCATTATTTAGCAGAGCTTGAAATATGTTGACTATGAGTAAAATATGTGGTATAATAAACGATTCATATGGTGATATTGCTGATGAATTGAAAATTAAGGAACTGCTGATCAAATAGAATATATACGAGATATACAAGCAATAAGGCTCTTTCTATATGCTTTTATATAAAAATTCTTCCATGCACAACAAGCTGCATGGAAGCATTTTTTATTTTATTCTGTACACAATGTAAAGTATCGCAAATCAGCTTGACAAAGCTGTCTGTAATTGTATATAATAAAAATGTATGCGTTATGGATAGGAGGAAAAAATTTGAAAAAAGTACTTTCTTTTATGAAGGATTATAAAAAGGAAAGCATATTAGGTCCGCTTTTTAAGCTGCTGGAGGCTTCCTTTGAGCTTTTTGTGCCTATAGTTGTGGCACAGATAATTGATATCGGTATAAAAAATGCCGACAGATCGTATATTATCCAAAAATGTCTTGTGCTGGTGCTGCTTGCCTTTGTGGGTCTTGTATGTGCTGTTGTGGCTCAGTTTTTTGCGGCCAAGGCATCGGTAGGCTTTGCAAAAAAGCTGAAAAATGCTCTTTTCGGGCATATACAGTCACTATCCTTTGCGGAGATAGACAGGCTGGGTACGTCCGCTATGATAAACCGTATGACAAACGATGTAAATCAGGTACAGAACGGCGTTAATCTTACAATAAGACTGCTGCTCCGTTCTCCCTTTGTAGTGTTCGGAGCTATGATAGTGGCGTTTACCATTGATGTTCCGTCTGCATGGATATTTGCTGTTGCTATTCCTGTATTGTCAGCGGTGGTATTCGGAATAATGCTTACCTGTATACCTCTGTATAAAAAGGTACAGCAGAGTCTTGACAGGGTTTTATGCAGAACAAGGGAAAATCTTACAGGAGTGAGAGTTATCAGGGCATTCTGCAAGGAGGAAAGCGAGCAGCAGGCATTTGAAGAGGAAAACAGCGGACTGGTGCAGATACAGAAGCACGTAGGAAAGATATCCGCTCTTATGAATCCCGTTACCTATGTTATAATCAATATTGCGGTCATCGTTCTTATCCATACGGGCGGACTTCGTGTTGATTCCGCTGAGCTTTCACAGGGTGATGTGGTTGCGCTTTATAATCTTATGTCTCAGATACTTGTTGAGCTTATCAAGCTTGCAAATCTTATTATTACAATAACAAAGGCTGTTGCCTGCGGTAAGAGGATAGAAACAGTCTTTGAGCTGCAGCCATCTATAACCTGTCCTGATAAGCTTACGGAAAAGGAAAACAAGGATATGGCTGTCCGTTTTGATAATGTATCCTTAAGATATCAGGGTGCTGCCGATACATCACTCAGCGGAATATCCTTTGAAGCGAAAAAGGGCGAGACTATTGGAATCATCGGTTCAACAGGCTCGGGAAAATCCTCGCTTGTTAATATGATACCCCGTTTTTATGATACCGAAAGCGGTACGGTATATGTAAACGGTATTGACGTTAAAAAATATCCTGCCGAAATACTCCGTGAAAGAGTTGGTATCGTGTTACAGAAGGCTGTGCTTTTCAAGGGCAGTATAAGAGAAAATATCCGCTGGGGCAAGCCCGATGCCTCCGACGATGAAATAATGTCCGCTTCGGAAGCGGCACAGGCTAAGGAGATAATCGACGGAAAGGACGGAGGACTTGATCATATCATCGAGCAGGGCGGAAGAAATCTTTCCGGAGGACAAAGACAGCGTCTTACCATTGCAAGAGCACTTGTAAGAAGACCCGAAATACTCATTCTGGACGACAGCGCCTCTGCTCTTGACTTTGCCACAGACGCAAGACTCAGAAAGGCAATACGTGAGCTTGATTATGACCCTACCGTGTTTATCGTGTCACAGCGTACATCTTCGGTACAGTATGCTGATAAAATAATCGTTCTGGATGACGGAAAAATCGTGGGACTGGGGACTCATGACAGACTGCTTGAGGAATGTGCGGTATATAAGGAGATATATTCCTCACAGTTCAAAAAGGAGGTGGGCTGATAATGAAGAAGGACAAAAAAGCCTCTGTTTCAGCACTTAAAAAGGTGCTTAGCTATGTAAAAAGCTATCGTGTTCTGCTGTTCTTTTCAATCGCTCTTTCTGTATTGACAGCGGCGCTCAGCCTTTATGTGCCTATTCTTGCAGGAAATGCAGTAGACTGTATAGTCGGTGCGGGACAGGTGGATTTTGCGGAAATGGGCAGGATACTTACAAAAATAGGTATTGTTGTGCTTATTACAGCCGCAGGACAGTGGATAATGAATATCATCAATAACAAAATAACATATAATGTAGTAAGAGATGTTCGCAGTGAAGCCTTTGACAAGATAAGCCGTCTCCCTGTGGGATATCTTGACAGTCACCCTACAGGCGATATCGTAAGCCGTGTCATATCCGATGCAGATCAGTTTGCAGACGGTCTTTTAATGGGCTTTACTCAGCTTTTCACGGGAATTGTAACGATCATCGGTACACTGGTATTTATGCTTACAATAAACTATAAGATAGCATTGCTTGTTATCGTGCTTACACCCCTTTCACTGTTCGTTGCCAAGTTTATAGCGGAGCATACCTATTCCATGTTCCGTCTTCAGTCGGAGACAAAGGGCGAACAGACCGCCTTTACAGATGAAATGATAGGTAATCTGAAGGTGGTTCAGGCATATTCTCATGAGGACGAGGCGGCAGAGGTATTCGGCGAGATAAACGAGCGGCTTGAAAAATGCTCACTCAAGGCGATATTTTACTCCTCTCTTACAAATCCCTGCACACGCTTTATCAATAACCTGGTATATGCTGCTGTAGGTCTTGCAGGTGCATTTGCAGCTATATCCACGGCAGGCACTGCAGTACCCTTTACTGTAGGTCAGCTTTCCTGCTTCTTAAGCTATGCAAATCAGTATACAAAGCCCTTTAATGAAATATCGGGAGTTATCACCGAGCTGCAGAATGCACTTGCCTGTGCTGCACGTGTTTTCGAGCTTATAGAGGAAAAGCCCCGTATTCCCGATGCAGATGATGCAAGAGTGCTTGATGATGCAAAGGGCAACGTAAGCTTTGATAATGTAAGCTTTTCCTATGTATCCGATAAAAAGCTTATCGAAGGCTTTACACTTGATGTGAAGCAGGGCAGCAGAATAGCTGTAGTAGGTCCTACAGGCTGCGGAAAGACTACTCTTATAAATCTGATAATGCGTTTTTACGATGTGCGTTCGGGAAGTATATCCATTGACGGAACGGATATCAGGAGCATGACAAGAAAAAGTCTCAGAAGCAATATAGGAATGGTACTTCAGGAAACATGGCTGAAATCGGGTACTATACGGGATAATATAACAATGGGAAAGCCTGATGCCACCGATGAGGAGATAATCGCAGCCGCTAAAGAGGCTCACGCATACGGCTTTATCCGCCGACTTCCCGAGGGACTTGATACCGTTATAGGTGAGGACGGAGGAAGTCTTTCACAGGGACAGAAGCAGCTGCTGTGTATCACAAGAGTAATGCTCTGCCGTCCCCCCATGCTTATCCTTGACGAAGCCACATCGTCAATAGATACACGTACAGAAATAAAGATACAAAAGGCATTTGAACGTCTTATGGAGGGCAGGACAAGCTTTATCGTAGCTCATCGTCTTTCTACAATAAGAGAAGCAGATGTTATACTTGTAATGAAAAACGGAAATATCATCGAAAAAGGCGATCATGATACTCTGCTTAAACAGAACGGTTTCTATGCGGAGCTTTACAACAGTCAGTTTGCAGTCAGCTAAGGAGGTTTATCATGCAGGAAATAAAGCCATACAAGAGAACGGCAATGTATTATGAAACAGACCGAATGGGTGTGGTTCATCATTCAAATTATATCCGCTGGTTTGAAGAGGCAAGGGTATATTATCTTTCCGAAGCGGGATTTCCCTATGTGAAAATGGAGGAAATGGGAGTAATGCTTCCTGTGCTTTCGGCGGAATGCAGCTATAAAAACCATGTTGTATTTGATGAAACGGTATATATAACTCCGAAAATCGAAAAATACAACGGTTTTCGTCTGGAGATATCCTATACTGTAACAGGTGAGAACGGTACGGTAAAGGCAGAGGGCAGAACCTCACACTGCTTTGTTGATACCGATATGAAGCCTGTGCGGATAAATAAGGAATATCCCGATATCCACAAGGTCTTTTCGGAGCTTGGATAACCGAATAATATTAAGGAACCGCTGATTAATGCCCCACGAAAATGCCTTTGCCGCAGCGGCAAAATTGACTGAGTGGGTCTTGAAATGATTTAATCAGCGGTTCATTAAAAAAGCCGTTTCCGTGCAGCAGTCGGAAACGGCTTTTTTATGATGAATTTTCAGATATTGTTGAAATATAAGGTATGACTTTATATTTCCGTAAGGCGCAGCAGCTTGTTCACGCTGTTTTCGGAAATTTCGTTGCAGCTTAAAATACGATCAAGATCATTTCTTATTATAGCAGCAAGAACCATAAGCTCATTTTTACTGTCAGACCATTCGTTTTCGTTAAGGTCAAGAAGCTGTTTAAGAAGATCTCCCTCAAAAAATGTCACCTCAATGACAGGATCGTTTTTCAGTATTGAAATTGCTCCGGGAAGAATATGCTTTATTCCTGTTTTCTGTCCGATAAGCAGACGTATCTCCTCGGCAGTAAGCTGTGAAACAGGCTTTTTTACTGCATTATACCATGTTGAGCATACATAAGAGTCAAGCTCGGGCTTTTCTGCATGAAAATTTTCAAGCTCTTCAATGGTATGATCATATACCGCAGACATATTTATATTTACATTCACCTGTGCCATATCCTCATGGGAAAGGATATGTACAAAATCCGCAGGCTTATCTGTTCCGATACCGTCGCCATAGCAGTTGTATAAGCCGTAAAATGCGGTTTTATGTGCGTTTGGCTTATTCCAGTCGTGGAATATATCACGGTGGATATGCGATCCCAGCTCGCAGTTTATGAGAACTGTCTGTGCATACTCACGCCATGGTCTGCCAATATATACCGTTTCGTCGGGACAATTTCCCGTAAAGCGGCAGTTTCTGAAAATATAGCCGTAGGGCTGTCCCTCGTAAGCTGATGAAGCGGTCACATAGCCGTTTATCTCCTTGCCGCAGTCTATTGAATAAAGCTCGCAGTCATCAAAGATAACAGCCGCACTTCCGAAGATGAAATCCACCTCACCCGAAATAAAGCAGCGGCGGTAATACTGACGGCAGAAACGTCTTTCCGCAAATTCGGTAGGTCCTTTAAAGCCGCCCTTTTCAACCTCTTTATAGGGGAGCGGTCCTGTGAACAGGGTATCCTGATGACCCTCTAAGATACAGTCCTCAACAGTGATATTATCTCCCTCGGCATATAGTGCAACTGCCTGTCCCACATCGCTGCCGAAGCCTGCGGTATTTTTTACAGTGATATTTTTTAGGGTCACATGATCTGCGTTTAAAAGCAGGGTATAGGAACGGAAGGTGCCAAGCTTATCCGCATCGGGAGCAGGCATTTTTGCATACAGGTCATATTCGATGACTGTTTCATGCATATCCTCGCCTATAATGGTCACTCCGTTTACGATAAGCTCTGCCTGTTCGTGATATATGCCCTTTTTTATGAATGTTGTATCATTTTCGGAAGCGTTTTTCAGTGCCTCTGCTATTGAGGTATATTCTCCGCCGCCGTTTTTGGAAACTGTTATCATTTTTTATCGCTCACCTTATTAATATATTTTTTCTTTATCTGCCCCGTAACTATCCATGCAACGATAAGAGACAGTACACCTACCGAAATATTGCTGACAAGCATTACTATTCCTGCACTTTCGCTGCCGTGGTCTGTAAAATTCTGTAAATACCACAGTACAGGTATGCGGAATACAAATATCCTTGCGCCGTTTAATACAAGTGTAAGCTTTGTATATCCGTAGCCGTACAGAAGCGCCATTACGGCGGCATTCATGCCGAGAGTGATTATTCCTAAGAATTCATATTGGGTAACGTCCTTTATAAGCTTGCGGAAGGTCTCGTCTCCGCCTGCGAAAAGTCCGCAGATAGGGTCAAGAAACAGCATTATCAGCACAAGAAATACAGCACCTGTTATGATACATATAATAAATGTCTTTTTGAATGCATCGAGGGCACGTTTGTGATCTCCCGCGCCGATGTTCTGACTTATAACGGACGCACCGCCCTCCTGAAATCCGTTCTGCATAGAGGTGGGAAGTCCGCTGATATTGTTTGATACGCCCAGAGCGCCTACAGTGTCATCTCCGTAAAGAGTACACATGGAATTTACCGTAAGCTTTCCGTATGCAAAGGCGGCACGCTCGGCAATTACGGGAAGTGCAGTCTTTATTATGGGAGCGGCTGTATTGCCCCTGAAGGATATCGCCTTGACAGAAAATCCGAAGGGGCTTTCCCTGTCGCAGATATTTCTTAAGGCAAACAGCAGAAGTATCGCCTGTGAGATAAGTGTGGCAGCGGCTATTGTTATGATTCCGCCATTCAGTCCATAGATGAAAAAGGCTGTAAGTCCCAGTTTGATCAAAAGGACCATGGTATTCAGCTTTAAAATAAGCTTTGAATTTCCTCTTGCACGCTCTACCGCTATATATACCGAATTGAAAAAGTTCAGTACAAGAGAGGGCAGCTCCACAGCAAAATACTGCTTGCCTATTTCTATCATGCTTTCGGTAGTGCCGTTGAGCCTTAAAAATTCCTCGGAAAAGGGGATTATGCACAGTACCAATGCACCGAAAGCGGCGCATATTGCATATACCGTGCTTACACGCCTTTTTACAAGTGTATAATCACCTGCGCCGTAAGCCTCGCTTATCTTCATGCCTCCGCCTATGGCTATTCCCGTGCCTACCGCCGAGATAAGAAAGCTTATCTGCGACATATATGCAATGGAGGAAACAGCACCCGAGCTGATATGCGCCGCCATTATGGTATCGAGAATTTTAAGTATATGCATAAGTCCCTGATATGCCATAAGCGGTATGGAAACATACAGTACTACGTGCCACATATTGCCGTTCAGGGCAAATTCACGGAATTTTTCGTCCTTGGAGGAAAGCTTTGTTTTGATTTCCGACATAGTATATATCCTCAAAAAATCACGCCGCACATAATTGTAATTATAGTGCGGCGCTGTATTACATGATTAAATCAGAATCCGAAATAATTCTTTGTATTGTTGTAGGAGATATCGCTTACGATCTCGCCAAGTGTCTTGATATCGTCGGGGAACTCGCCGTTTTCAGTAAGCTCACCGAGAACATCGCAGAGAATGCGTCTGAAATATTCGTGACGGGGATAGGAAAGGAAGCTTCTGGAGTCTGTAAGCATACCTACAAAGCCTGCAAGATAGCCTAAGTTTCCGAGAGAGATGATCTGATCTCTCATGCCTGTCTTGTTATCGTTGAACCACCATGCTGAGCCGTGCTGAATCTTGGAAACAGCTTCACTGCTCTGGAAGCAGCCGAGGATCGTATCAATAGCCTGATTGTCGTTGGGGTTAAGGCTGTAGATGATAGTCTTGGGGAGCTTGTCGTTTATCTCAAGAGCATTGAGGAAATCAGCTGTTTCGGAGGAGGGAGCATAGTTATTTATGCAGTCATAGCCTGTATCGGGACCGAGCTTTTCAAACATACGTGTGTTGTTGTCACGCTTTGCACCGTAATGGAGCTGCATTACCCAGCCTCTCTTATGATATTCGCCGCCGCAGAATACCATAAACATAGTCTTGAAACGCTTTACCTCAATATCGGAAAGAGACTCACCGTTCATCTTCTTTGCAAAGATAGCTTCAAGCTCACTTTCCTCAGCAGGAGCGTAGTATACGTATTCGAGCGCGTGGTCTGAAACCTTGCAGTTCATGCTGCCGAAGAAATCCATTCTGTTTACGAGAGCAGCCTTAAGATCTGCATAGGTCTTTATTTCCATGCCTGAGGCAGCGGAGAGCTTAGCCATATAATCAGCAAAATCAGGCTTTTCGATGTTCATAGCCTTGTCAGGTCTCCATGCGGGATAAACCTCGATATCGCAGGTAGAATCCTCAGCGATAAGCTTGTGCCATTCAAGAGAATCTATAGGATCGTCTGTTGTGCAGATGACCTTTACATTGGACTGTCTGATAAGTCCTCTTACACTCATTTCGGGAGATGCAAGCTTTTCGTTGCAAAGGTTCCATACCTCTTCTGCTGTATCACCGTTGAGAACGCCTTCATAGCCGAAGAAACGCTGTAATTCAAGGTGGCTCCAGTGAAGGAGCGGATTGCCGATAGCCTTGCCAAGCACCTCAGCCCATTTCTGAAACTTCTCTCGGTCGGAAGCGTCGCCTGTGATATACTTTTCGTCAACGCCTGCGGAGCGCATGAGACGCCACTTGTAATGGTCGCCGCCAAGCCATACCTGTGTGATATTTTCAAATTTTCTGTCCTCGGCGATCTCACGGGGATTGATGTGACAGTGATAGTCGATTATAGGCATCTTAGCCGCATAATCGTGGAAAAGAGTAACTGCTGTGGGGGTGGAGAGGAGGAAATCCTTGTCCATAAACTTCTTCATTGTGTTCATGATCCTTTCTTGATTTTAAATTCGGTGGTATCACGCTCAATGATCTCTGCAGAGAATACTGTTTCCTTTGGAACGGATCTGTCATCTGCAAATACCTTCATAAGCGTTGATACACATTGATTACAAAGATTTTCAAGCTTGTTGTTCACGGTGGTAAGCTCAGGGTCGCAGCATTCGGATATGTCAAAATTATTGTAGCCTGCAACATAAAGCTCATCGGGGATCTTTATTCCTGCTGATTTTGCATATTTTACCACGCCTACCGCGAGAATATCATCAGAGGTGATAACTCCGTCAAACTTTACGCCCTTTTCTGCAAGCTCCGCTACAATTTCCTGAACCTTGTGAACGGTCAGATTATTACTGTTTATATAGTGAGCATATTCATTTTCGATAAGTGAACCTGAATCCTTTACAGCGCTGCGGAAGCCGTCAAGCTTTGCTTTTGCACTGAAGGAGGTGGAATTATAAAGATAGAGCAGATTTTTTCTGCCGCATCTTATAAATGAATCGGTCACCTCATAGATAGCGCTTTTGTCATCGCATACCGTACAATAAATATTAGGGTGACGGAGTATACCGTTTACCACCATTACGGGAACTGTAGCCGCCGCCTTTTTTATATAGTCATTCTTATCATCGGTAGCTTCAACATAATTCGAGCCTACAAGTATTACTGCGTCAACTCTTTTGGAGAGCATCATGGTCATACTTTTTGCCTTGTTTTCAAGCTTATAGCCTGTGCAGGACAGGAGAGCGTCATAATTATTCTTTCTCAGCTCCTGTTCTATATAGTATACTGCTCGTGCAAGATACGGGTCAGAGGAGTCCGCGCACATTATTCCGACTGTTTTCATAGTATTGAGTCCAAGTCCTCTGGCAAAAACGTTGGGAGTATAGCCATATTCCTCAATAGCGGCGAGAACCTTTGCACGGGTCTTTTCGCTAACATTTGCACTTCGGTTCAGGACTCTTGAAACGGTGGCGGTCGAAACGCCCGTTTTTTCCGAGATATCATATATATTCAATTCAGCTCAGCGGCTCCTTTCTGTAATACTTTACGCTTGCTTAGGCGTTTACGCTGTTTCAGCGCAGGGTATAAATGTAAGATAAATATGTAAGAGATTACATTTTCCGTAAGTGCTTACATTTGTAAACTGTTACAATGTAAGGTCGTTTTATTATGAGAAACAACTGAAAAACACCTTGTTCACAAATGCGGTATCTTAGCATAAAAGTACGGAAAAGCGTGGGTTTTATGTATTTTTTGGTTAGTGTATCATAAGTCTGTAAGAGCTTACAACACTACTTAAGATTAATTATACATTCCTTGTCTAATAAAATCAAGAGGAAAATTATAAGTTTGTTAAAAATAGACAAGGTAAAGTATAAATTGTTGTAATAACTAATAAACTTGGTCAAAATCTATTGACTTTTGCATATATCGACGTTATAATCATAAATGTAAGCATTTACAAAATAAATGTGAATGTCTCATGAGTGTGTCATTGGTGTTTTCATGTAAGGTTTATCCAAGAAGATGTTACGATGCGCAGTCCGGGCATAGACCGATGTGTTTGCGGCGTCGGTTGGGCTGCGCATAGGGTACATCTTCATAAATGAAAGCAATGTAACATATGAATGTGAAAAAAAGAGAGCTTTACATGAATGTGTAAGCGCTTACCGATTTATAATAAACATGAATTAAAGATTTGAGAGGGTATCGAAGTGAAACTTATCAATGAAACAGGCATTGTAAAAAATGAGCGTCCCGTAAAGGTGCTTCAGTTCGGCGAAGGAAACTTCTTAAGAGCTTTCGTTGACTATATGATAGACATTATTAATGAGAAAACAGATTTTAACGGAGATATCGTTCTCGTTAAGCCTATAGAGCATGGCACAGTTGAACGCTTCAGGGCGCAGGATAACCTTTATACAGTTTATCTGAGAGGTCTTGAAAACGGCAGCGAAAAGGTCCTTAAGAGAGTTGTTACATCTGTTAAGGATACGGTAGCTTCCTATGAGGATTACGACAAATACTCGGCATATGCTGAGCTTGATACATTAAGATTTATAGTTTCAAACACAACAGAGGCGGGAATCGTTCTCGATAAGGAGGATAAGCTTGAATACAATCCTCCCAAGAGCTACCCCGGAAAGCTTACAAAGTTCCTCTATGAAAGATATAAGTTCTTCAAGGGTGATGTAAGCAAGGGTCTTGTGATGCTTCCCGTTGAGCTTATCGACAACAACGGTAAGGAGCTTGAAAAGTGCGTTAAGGCACTGGCTGAAATGTGGGGCCTTGAAAGCGGCTTTGCGGCATGGCTGGATGAGGCTTGTATATTCGCAAGCACACTGGTTGACAGAATTGTAACAGGATATCCCAGAGATGAAGATACTCAGATCTTTGAGGAATTCGGATACCAGGATAATCTTCTTGTTACAGGCGAGCCTTTTGCACTGTGGGTCATCGAATCGGATAAGGATATCAGCAAGGAGCTTCCCTTTGAAAAGGCAGGACTTCCCGTTATCTTCACCGACAACCACAAGCCTTACAAGCAGAGAAAGGTACGTATCCTGAACGGAGCGCATACTTCCTTTGTACTTGCTTCCTATCTTGCGGGAAATGATTATGTCGGTCAGTCAATGGACGACGAAACAGTATTCGGCTTTATGAAGTCCACTATTTTCGATGAGGTCATTCCTACACTTGATCTTCCCGAAAAGGATCTTACAGATTTTGCCGATGCGGTTATAGACAGATTCAGAAATCCCTTTATAAAGCACGCACTTCTTGCTATCTCATTAAACAGCGTTTCCAAGTGGAGAGCAAGATGTATGCCCAGCTTCCTTGAATACATAAACAGAAAGGGAACAGTTCCCGCACATCTTGCGTTCTCACTTGCGGCACTTATCGCATTCTACAGCGGTTCGGAGATCAGAGAGGGCGCACTTATAGGAAACAGAAACGGCGAAGAATATCTTATCAAGGACGATGCCTTTGTTCTTGAATTCTTTGCAGAAAATTCAGCACTTGATGCAGACAGGCTCGCAGAAAAGGTTCTTTCAAACGAAAGCTTCTGGGGCACAGATCTTACAAAGGTAAACGGTGCGCTTGAAAATGTAAGCGGTTACCTGAGAAGCATCAGAGAGCTTGGAATGAGAGAAGCAATGAAGAAAATCTAACCTTATATTAAGGAGTGTCAGATTGTGGAAATCATTAGGATAAACGAAAACGATAATGTTGCAGTTGCTGTAAAGCCGATAAAAAAGGGCACTATGGTGAATATCGGCGACAGATATATCGAAGTTCTGCAGAGAATCCCTGCAGGTCACAAGATAGCTGTTGCCCCTATCTCGGCAGCGTCGCCTGTAATTAAATACGGTTATCCGATAGGAACCGCATCGGCAGATATAAAGCAGGGCGAATGGGTACATACCCATAACCTTAAGACTGCGCTTTCAGGTCTTGTTGATTATAGCTATGAGCCTATTGAAACAAGAAAGAAGAAGAGCGACGTAGTTCCTGTTCAGTACAGCGGCTTCGTCAGAGAAAACGGAAGCGTAGGTACAAGAAACGAGATCTGGATCATCCCTACAGTAGGCTGTGTAAACGGAATTGCAGGAGTTCTCGAAAAGAAGGCTTCGGCTCTTATAGCAGGCTCCATTGACGCTGTTGCGGCGTTTACTCATCCTTACGGCTGTTCTCAGCTGGGGGAGGATCAGGAAAATACAAGAAAGATCCTTTCCGATTTTGTTAATCACCCCAATGCAGGCGGAGTTCTGGTGCTCGGTCTGGGCTGCGAAAACAGCGGCATAGAGGTGCTTAAGGAATATATCGGAGAATACGACGAAAGACGTGTTAAGTTCCTTAAATGTCAGGACGTTGAGGACGAGATCGAAGAGGGCATGAAGCTTCTCACCGAGCTTATCGACTATGCAAAGGATTTCAAGCGTACAAAGGTAAACGCAGGAAAGCTTATCGTCGGTCTTAAGTGTGGCGGTTCAGACGGTCTTTCGGGCATTACGGCAAACCCTGTAGTCGGAAGATTTTCCGATCTGCTGGTTGAGCAGGGCGGTACTACTATTCTTACAGAGGTACCCGAAATGTTCGGAGCTGAAACGATACTCATGAACAGAGCCAAGGACGAAAAGGTATTCAATAAGACGGTTGATCTGGTAAACAACTTCAAATGCTATTTTGAAAGCGCAGGTCAGCCTATATATGAAAACCCCTCTCCCGGAAACAAGGAGGGCGGTATTTCCACACTGGAGGACAAATCTCTGGGCTGTACTCAGAAATCGGGTACAAGTGAGGTATGCGGAGTTCTTGAATATGGCGAGAAGGTCACCGAAACGGGACTTAATCTTCTTTCCGCACCGGGAAACGATCTGGTGGCTTCCACAGCACTTGCTGCATCGGGCGCACAGATAGTCCTCTTTACAACAGGCAGAGGAACACCCTTTGCATCACCTGTTCCCACAATAAAGATTGCAAGCAATACGCCCCTTGCAGATAAGAAATCCAACTGGATCGACTTTAACGCAGGTCCTATTGCTGAGGATAAAACCATTGACGATCTGGCAGAGCTCTTAATGAAGCTTGTTCTCGAGGTTGCTTCGGGCAAGAAGATCAACAGTGAGATCTACGGATATCGCGATATGGCAATTTTCAAAAAAGGAGTAACACTATAGTGAATAAGGTAATTGAAGAAATCTCAAAAATCGGTATAGTACCTGTTATTGCACTTGACGACGCAAAGGACGCAGCTCCTCTTGCAGAAGCTCTTGTAAAGGGCGGTCTCCCCTGTGCAGAGGTTACATTCAGAACAGCGGCTGCTGAGGAAAGCATCAGGATCATGGCTGAAAAGTTCCCTGAAATGCTGGTTGGTGCAGGTACAGTTCTTACAACAGAGCAGGTTGACAGAGCAGTGGGCGCAGGTGCAAAGTTCATCGTAAGCCCCGGTCTTAATCCCAAGGTAGTATCATATTGTGTATCAAAGGATATTCCCGTTGTTCCCGGCTGTGCAAATCCCAGCGATATCGAGCAGGCTATCGAGCTTGGTCTTGATACAGTAAAGTTCTTTCCTGCAGAAGCAGCAGGCGGTCTTAACATGATCAAGGCAATGAGCGCTCCTTATACAGCAGTAAGATTTATGCCTACAGGCGGAATCAATGCAAAGAATCTTATAGATTACCTTAACTTTGACAAGATCGTTGCCTGCGGCGGTTCATGGATGGTTTCAAAGGATATGGTTTCCGCAGGTGAGTTTGACAAGATCACAGCGCTCACCAAGGAAGCAGTTGAGAAGATGCTCGGCTTTGAGCTTAAGCACATCGGAATCAATCAGGACGATGAGGCTCAGGCAGATGCTACAGCGTCCTCCTTCGAGAAGATGTTCGGCTTTGAGAAGAAGGCAGGCAACAGCTCAATCTTTGCAGGAAGCGCAGTTGAGGTAATGAAGTCCAAGTACCTGGGTGCAAACGGTCATATCGCTATCGGTACAAACTATATCGAAAGAGCGGTATATCATCTTGAAAAGAGAGGCGTTGAGTTTGACAGAGAGACAGAAAAGAGAGACGCAAAGGGCAAGCTCAAGGCAATTTATATAAAGGGTGAGATCGGCGGCTTCGCTGTACATCTCGTTCAGAAATAATGAAAGGAATTGATTATCATGGCTAAAAAGGTTATCACCTTCGGCGAAATCATGCTCAGACTTGCTCCC
Source organism: Oscillospiraceae bacterium (assembly GCA_017481565.1). Lineage (GTDB taxonomy): Bacteria > Bacillota > Clostridia > Oscillospirales > Ruminococcaceae > RGIG4694. The sequence continues at coordinate 23,918 of JAFUOZ010000022.1, forward strand.
GAGGGATATTACAGATTCGTACAGGCTGAAAAGTACGGTGCTACTTACGGCGGCGGCGAGGCAAACGTTGCAGTTTCTCTTGCTAACTACGGTTACGATGCTAAGTTCGTAACAAAGCTTCCCAAGCACGAGATCGGTCAGGCTGCCGTTAATTCTCTCAGAAAGTTCGGCGTTGACACATCATATATCGCAAGAGGCGGCGACAGAGTAGGTATCTACTATCTTGAAAAGGGTGCTTCTCAGAGACCTTCAAAGGTTAACTACGACAGAGCAGGCTCCTCTATCGCAACAGCTTCCGCTTCCGACTTCAACTGGAACGAGATCTTTGAGGGTGCTGACTGGTTCCACTTTACAGGAATCACTCCCGCTCTTAATGATGATGTAGCTGCTATCTGTCTTGAGGCGTGTAAGGCTGCCAAGGAAAAGGGCGTTATGATCAGCTGTGACCTTAACTACCGCAACAAGCTCTGGTCCAAGGAGAAGGCAGGTCAGGTAATGGGCGAGCTTTGCAAGTACGTTGATGTATGTATCGCAAACGAAGAGGACGCAGGCGATGTATTCGGTATCAAGTCCGAGGGTACAGACGTTACAGCAGGTGAGGTAAACCACGAGGGCTATAAGTCAGTTGCTAAGCAGCTTGCTGACAGATTCGGCTTCAAGAAGGTTGCTATCACACTCAGAAGCTCCATCTCCGCTAACGACAACAAGTGGGCAGCAATGCTTTATGACGGAAATGATTACTACTTCAGCAAGAGCTATCTTATGCACATCGTTGACCGTGTAGGCGGCGGCGACAGCTTCGGCGGCGGTCTTATCTACGCTTGCCTCGAGGGTATGGATTCCCAGAAGACTATCGAATTCGCAGTTGCTGCAAGCTGCCTGTAGCACAGCATCGAGGGCGACTTCAATATGGTATCCGTTGACGAGGTTATGAAGCTTGCAGGCGGCGACGGCTCAGGAAGAGTACAGAGATAATCGGATAAGGAGATTTTTACCATGGAACTCAGAACAGCAGCGTCCCCTAAGGACGTTAAGCACTACGATACAGAAAGACTCCGTGAGGAGTTTCTCATCTCAGATCTTTTCAAGAAGAACGAGATCAAGACAGTTTACAGCCACATCGACAGAATTATCATAGGCTCCGCAGTACCCGCAGGCGAAAAGCTTGTTCTTACAGCAGGTGAGGAGATCAGAGCTGAATATTTCCTCCAGAGAAGAGAAATGGGTATCATCAATATCGGCGGCAAGGGTACAGTTACCGTAGACGGCACAGCTTATGAGCTTGGCTACAAGGACGGTATGTACATCGGAATGGGCTCAAAGGATATCACCTTTGAAAGCGCAGACGCAAACGAGCCTGCAAAGTTCTACTTCAACAGTGCTCCCGCTCACAAGACATATCCTACAGTTCGTATCACTCTTGATGATATCAAGCCCGAAAACAAGGTTGAGCTTGGTTCACTTGAGGATTCAAACCACAGAGTTATCAATAAGTATATTCTTCCCGGTCAGGTTGAGAGCTGTCAGCTGGTTATGGGTATGACACAGCTTAAGCCCGGAAGTGTATGGAACACAATGCCCTGTCATACACATGACAGAAGAATGGAAGTTTATCTCTATTTCGAGGTAACAGACGATGCTGTTGTATTCCACTACATGGGCGAGCCCAACGAAACACGCCATATCGTTATGAGAAACGAAGAGGCTGTTATCTCACCCAGCTGGTCGATCCACAGTGCTTCAGGTACACGTGCTTACACATTTATCTGGGGTATGGTTGGTGAAAATCAGGCATTTGACGATATGGACCACGTAGCAATGAAGGATTTAAGATAAGTAAGGAGGATCATACAATGGATTATTCCGCACAGTTTTCACTTGAAGGCAAGATCGCACTTGTAACAGGTGCTTCCTACGGTATCGGCTTTGCCATTGCAGAGGCTCTCGCTTCCGCAGGCGCAAAGATCGTATTCAACGATATCAAGCAGGAGCTTGTTGACAAGGGTATCGAAGCCTACA